>JASHTF010000280.1 GCA_030040715.1 Gammaproteobacteria bacterium
GTAAAGCGCGGCCCATACGCAGCTTGAAAGATCCCGATGCCTTCGGCGGGTCGGATAAGATTGATCTTGTCGAGCGCGTTGACGAGCGTCAACCGCTCGATCATTGTGCCGATGCCCGGCACGATAAAGTCGCGCTCGGCACTTACATTGACCTGAAACACGTCAGGCAGCTGCTGCTGGTCGGCAAAACCCGCCCGCAGTCCACTACTGAAAATACCATCGATGCTGAATCGATAGGATCGCCAATCCGCGGTCAAGCCGGACGACATCCCGACCAGCGGCTGATGATCGAGCGTGATGTAGTGGTTGTCGATGAAGGCCAGCTCCGCCGGATCGAAGTTGAACTGTCCGGTGGCGATGCCCTGTTGGCGATTGACGCCGAGCGTGACGTTGGCATAGGCGGACAGGTGGGGACGCCTATAGGTAGCCGCGAACTCACTGCCCCACAGGTACCCGGTCTGGTAGTTGAAGGGCGCGAAGATCGGTACCACGCCGAATTGGCCGGTGTCGAGGTAGTGATGCGTTTTCTCGTAGTAGTTGTCCTCCGACAGCGTGATGCCGGGTGTCACGCGCTGAACGAGTCCGACGTCCCACTCAACGTCGTCTTCAGTCAGCGGACTCACCGCACCGGCGGGTCCCGCCGCGCTGGTACCTGCGAACGCCGCCGGTGCGGTCGGCGAGATACCCTGGAACAGCGGTACCTGGAAATAGCGTGCCAAGCCACCGTGCAGCGTGGTATCCGGGCTCAGCTGAAAGCTTAAGTTTGCGGTGGGATCGACCTGAGTGCCCGAGGTAAAGCCCGTCACTTTGTCCCACCGCACCCCGAAGTTCGCGCTCAGTCGTGCATCGATCTTCCACAGATCATCGAGGTAGACCCCATAGAGCCGGTTGAGCGCCTGCGCGTTGCTGGCAATGGCGATCGGTATGTCGGCGGTCTGCGCACCGCTGGCATCGACGGGAAAGACCAGCGAATCGTCCTCGATGTGAGCATCGTAGTCGGCGGCGTAGAACCCCGTGGTAACCGTGTGTGCACCGCGGTTATAGCTGAGATCAGCCTCGAGGGTGTCGTCGAAGTCCTGGTGGGTAGCGGTCGAGGCAACACCCTCGTAGATGAGCTCGCCGGCGCTGTCAGGTCGAAACGCCTGGACGATGGTGTGAAAACTGTAGGCCAGCTGCCAGCTGAGCTGATCGCTCGGCGCACCATTGAGCGCCGCGATGGCGAGGGCGTCGCGAAAATTCAGGTAGGAGTTGATGTCCTGCGAGCTCGGACTGGCGGTTCCCGCCAGAGCATATTCCGGGGCGAGATCGGGTCTGTTCGGCAATTGATTGTCGCTGGCCGCGGCCGAGGCGATCAGGCTGAACTTGATCACATCGCTGAGCGGCAAGGAGAACATGCCAAAGACCTGACCGGAGTTGCTCAGATCATGATCGGGCGTCGGTCCGGGGGTGGCGGAGCTGAAGGCCATATTGCTGTGACCGTAGAGACCGCTCAGGTAGTAGCTCAGTTGCCCATCGCAACCGCTGTACTCGACGCTGGGCTGAATCGTGTCACGTTGGCCGGCGAACACGGTGAAATCGCCTTGCGTCGCACCGCAGCCTTGTTTGGTCTCGATGTCGACCACACCGCCCGTGGCGTAGCTATAGCGCGACGGCAGCACACCGGTGAGCAGATTGAGCTTGCTGACGAACATCGGATTGATCATCGACAAGAACGGTGGATTGGTATTGATGTCGAGCGGCACGAGGATGCCGTCGATCTGATATTGGAACTGCGGTCCTTCGGTGTCGCGGATGTGAATCTGCTGGTTCTGATCGATCGACACTCCGGGCATTTGCGCGAGCACGTCGGATAACTCCGAGTTCTCGCCTTCCGGAAGATTGACAATGTCCTGCTGCGTCACGGTGTACTGACTCGAGCCCGACGCGCTGACGCTCGGCCCACCGAGCCGAGTAGCGTCGACCTCTACCGTCTCGAGCAGCTGCCCGATGTCGGAGGCGGCATAGAGAGCGGCGTCGTCGGTCTGCATGGCAGGGTCGGAACCCGCGGCAGCCGATGCAAACGGCTGGGCGCAGGCGCCCATGGAGAGCGCCACGCACAGCACCGAGCGGCTCGAGCTCCCAAGTCTTCTGGATGCTAGGCGCAGGGGATTCATCTCTGGGACTATAATAAATACGAATCATTCTTATTCGCAATAGCAACTGAACCTAATGCAGGTCAGTTCAATCGCTCAGGGTGGGCTTAAGGGAACTGTGCAGAGGGCAGCCCCAGGACTGCAGTGCAAGCCGCAGCCTGGGCCGGGGACACCGCGGAGACACTCTCCAACTTCCGGCTGGCCCCGCCGCCCCGTCAGCGCCCCCGTGACGACTGAGCGCGCGGCCCTGCGGCTCAGGGGGCGCGGACGCGCGATTGAGCGCCCTCTAATCGGCGCTGTTCAGCCGTATCTGCAGCTCGTGGCGCTTGTAGTCAATGATCAGAATGTCCAGAAGCCCGAGCGTATCCATGCCGATCATCATCGCCGGCTCCGCCGTCATTCCCCAATGCTGGAAGATGTGCATGTCGCCGAAGGTCATGCGGTCGTTGCTGATCTTCACGGTACTGTCGGGCAGCCCGGTACCGATCTCGATGGGAGGAGAATCGAGGCGGTCGGCTCCCTGGATCGCCTTGGTGACATCCTCGATCTTGTCGGGTTGGGCGTCGAGCTGGGCACGCCACTTCGCCAGTGCCCTGCGCATCGCAAGGTTGGCGATGGTCACTTGGCCGCCGGTATCGATGATCGCCATCGCGCGTACGCCACCGATCGAGGCATCCGCCACGACCAACTGATGATTGACCAACTGGATCGGTATGGTCACGAAACCGATTCCCGGTCGTTGTCCGCGCGAGTGCGTGATCTGGATCAGGTCATGATGAAAGTCGATATAGATGCGCGCGTCATCCATTCCCGCGGTGCTGAGGATGCCGTCGGCACCGCCGAGCGGATCCGTCACGACCGGCATCCGGCGCGCACCAAAGATCAGGTCACCGACGGTCAGGCTGTCCACATGCACCACGGGCACCGGCACCAGGCCGACAACGCCCCGCAGCAGCACCTGATCCGTGGGGCTCATCGGCAGCCCGAGCTCGCGTGCGACGCGCTGATTGACACCCGAGGCGGTCGCACCCGAGTCGAGCACCAGGCGGAACGGGCCCTTGCCATCGATATACACCGGCGCCCAGATACGCCCGATGCGATCACGCCGGGTCGGCGCGACATAACGTGGCTCAGGTGCGGTGACGACGACCGGCGGCAGCCCCGAGGCACCGGTTGCCGGCGCGGTTGCACCCGGCGCGGTTGCAGCCGGCGTGGTTGTACCCGGCGCAGTGGCGTCGGGTGCAGCCGGAATCGGCGCGGTTGCAGCCGGCGTGGGCGGCTCGGTCGGGCGCTTGTCAGTATCGGTGCTGGCAGCGGCTGTGCCCATCGCACAGCACAGCATCGCCGCCGTCGCAACGGTGAACCCTGCGACGCGTGCCATCGGGAACTCCTTCGTGCTCAAGCGGCGGCTCGAGCGCCGGGAGTCGCACGATGACTGTGGCGGACCGATCAAATGGCCATCCCTGCTGCCACGCCGTGGCAGCTGTCACGGCTCAATACCGCCTGATCTTCCCCCACGACGTCCCGGGTTTCAACTCATTCGGTGCCGTCTTGCGACCGGCTCGAAATCCGAACCTCCGCTCGCGCGCACTGCGCGCCGCCGGGGGATCGTCAGGGCACCGTCGCCGCAGCCGGCAAGCCCGCGGCGGCCTCGCTCGCCGGCGTGTCCAGGGCGGCGCCATGCCCTGGCTCGAGCACCGCCTGGCTCTCTCGCTGCGCCTGCCGCTCGGCGCCGAGATCGAGGTTCCGTGCCAGGGCAAAGTAGACCAGTGCCGACACCGACAGACCGAACAACATCGATATGTCAACGCCGCCGAGCGCCCGCGCCGCCGGTCCGGTGAAGAACGGCAGGGCGAAAAACGGCATCATCGCCAGGAAGCCGATGACATAAGACAGCAGTCCCCGCCACGCCCAACGCCCATAGATGCTGTCGGGACTGAATATCTGCAGCACCGCATACTCGCCGCGCCGCACGAAGTAGAAGTCGACCAGATTGATCGCCGACCACGGCACCAGGAAATACAGGATCAGCGTCAAAAAGCTGCTGAAGACGAGTTGATAGCGCTCTGGGAGCATCAACGCGATGGTCAGAGCGATGGTACTGACGGCGATGGTGCCGATCACGCGCACGCGCGTCGAGGAACGGATCGGCCGGAAGCTGTCGACCGCGGTCAGCGCCACGAGCGTGGCGCCGTAGGTGTTGACCGCCATCACCGTGACCAGAGCAATCGAGGAGATCAGCATCACCGTCGATCCGAGTCCGGGCGTGATCATATTACCGGCCGTCATCACACTGGTGACGGTGGCACCGTCCTTCAAGCCGGTCGCAAACAGTGCACCGAGCGGCATCAGCCACGCGGAGGCGAGCACCGAGCCAACATAGGTCCACAGCACCAGCGGCCCGAGCCGCGTGTCTGCGGGCAGATAGCGGGTGTAGTCCGAGACGTAGATCGCATAGCCGATCATGTAGCCGGCCGAAACGGCGAACTGCGCGAAGAATGAGGTGCTGTTGAATGCCCCCATGGTGAGCAACCTGCCGCCGCCGAGCG
>JASHTF010000281.1 GCA_030040715.1 Gammaproteobacteria bacterium
TTCGAGCCGCTGATCAGCAACGAGGATTATTCCATCGCGGGTATCGATGGCGTGCGCGGCTATCTCGAGGCCGAGCAGCTCGGCGACACGGCGGTGAAGGGCACGGTGCAGCTGCAGTCGCCCGAGTGGCAGCGTCACAACCGACAGCTCGGTGACCTCTACACGTTTTACGACGCCGGACGAGTTGAATTCATCGATGCGCTGCCCGGTCAGCCTTCGCATGAGGTTCTGCGCAGCTTCGGCGGCGGCCTCAATCTACTCCCCGGCGGCAGGGTCACCGGGTCGCTGGTGCTGGCGCGGCCGTTGGTGACGGCGAGCGTGACTCACGCCGACATCTGGCGTGTGCTGTTCGTCATACGCGGGACCTTCTGAAGCTTTGCATCCTCTGCCATGCCAATGTCACATCGCGCGCTTAGCGTCCGGGTCATGCTTCAGCGCCTAATCAGAGATACGCTCTTGCGGCGACTGCCCGATCGCGAGCTCGCGGGTATCGTCGTCGGCATCGCCAGCGGCGTGGCGCTGGCCGCGCCGCCAGTCCCGTCCCTGCCCGTGCCGTGTGTGGCGGGGAACTGCGGCGCGAACGCCAGTGGATTCGTCAGCTCCGGATCGGCCACCGCCGTGCAAAGCGGCAGCAATCTCACCGTACAGCAGAGCACCGCGCAGGCCGCGCTCAACTGGGCCTCCTTCAACGTGGGCAAGGGCGACAGCGTCACCTTTGAGCAGCCGAGCAGCAGTGCGATCGCGCTCAATCGCATCTTCGACAGCAACCCGAGCAGCATCTTCGGCACGCTCACGGCCAACGGACAGATCTATCTCATCAACGCCAACGGGTTCGTGTTTGGTTCCACGGCCACCGTGAACGTCGCCGGACTGATCGCCTCGTCGCTCAACATGACCGACGCCACCTTCAGCGCCGGCATCCTGGCGCCGTTGGCGACCAGCAACTCTGCGGCGCTGCAGCCGTTCACCGACAGTAACGGCAACCCGATTCCGAACACCGGCGCGATCACGGTGCAGCAAGGGGCGCAACTGACGGCCTCGAGCCAAGGGCGACTGCTGCTTGCGGCACCGACGGTCACCAACGCCGGCACGCTGACCGCTGCCAACGGCCAGGTCATATTGGCGGCCGGACAGAGCATCTACCTGCAGGCGAGCCCGAATGATGACTTGCGCGGACTCATCGTCCAGGTCGATCAGGGCGGCACCGCGTGGAACCAACTGACCGGGGCGATCAACACGCCCGAAGGCAACATCTCGCTGGTTGGACTCATGGTGAACCAGGATGGACGGCTGTCGGCGAGCACGTCGGTGTCGGCCAACGGCTCCGTGATCCTGGAGGCGGGGCAAGGTGAGGTAAACAATGGCTCGCTGAGCGCCTCCCAGGGCGGCCAGGTGGAGCTGGGCGCTGACAGCAGCATCGACTTGCTGCCCGATTACAGTGATCCAACGACGGCAGTCGCTGCGCAGCTGCAACTGCCATCGCAAGTGTCGATCACCGGCCAGCAGGTGCTGATGAAGGGCGGCACCATCGATGCGCCGAGCGCACAGCTCAAGGTCACGGCGGTCGCGAACCCGAGCGGCGGCCTGAGCGCCATCAGCGATCCCTCGGCAGAGATTCAAATCGATCCGGGTACCGATATCGATCTGGCGGGGAGCACGGCGGTGCTGCCGATGTCGGCTAATCTGATCACGGTGCAGCTGCGCTCGAACGAGCTGGCCGACGACCCGAGCCAACGCGGCGGTCCGCTGGAGGGGCAGACGGTCGTCATCGACATGCGCGCCGACGGCGGTCAAGGCACGCCGATTGCGGACGTCAGCGCGGAGATCGCGGCCGTCGGGCAGACGATTGCGCAGCGCACCGAGACCGGTGGTACGGCGAGCTTCGAATCCCAAGGCAGTATCGCCTTTGGAGCGGGCGCCTCGATCAACGTCTCGGGCGGGGAGACGCAGTATCAGAGCGGCGTCATTCAGACCACCGAGCTCGTCGGTGCCGACGGCAAGCTGTACAACATCGGCACGGCCAACCCCGACATCGCCTACGTGGGCGTGGTCAATCCGACCTTCACGCAGACCTACAGCCAATGGGGAGTGCAGCAGGTCATCCCGACGCCGGGTATGGGGGAATACCAGAGCGGCTATGTGCAGGGAGCGCAGGCGGGCAGCGTACAGTTCGCCGCGCCGTCCATCGCGCTCAGCGGCTCGTTGCAGGGTGCTGCCGTCAACGGACCCTATCAGCGCACCGCCTCGACAGCGGTAGCGGGAGGTACCTTGATCGTCGGGGTACCCGGGGGCCTCTCGGAGGCGGCTACCGCTGGCACCCCATTTCTCGAATTTGTCTCTCCCGCCATCATTGTGGTGAGCTCCCCCACGGCGGATGCACAGGCCGGTTCAGCGCTGCAACTGCCGGCGGCGTACTTGACCAGCGATGGGTTCACCAACACCCAGCTCTACAGCGATTTCGGCGTGAGCCTCCCCGCCGGTCTGCCGCTGGTGCTGCCGCCGAGCAGCTCGCTGCTGATCGAAGCACCGAATGTTGGGATCGGATCGAGCATCACGGCCCTTGGCGGGGCGCTGACATTCCAGAGCATCGGGACCCCGGAGGATGAAGGCACGAACGGCAGCCCGCGGCTCGGTGTCAGCGTCGCGGACGGCGTCACACTCGATGTCAGCGGACAATGGACCAACGACATCGCCCTCGAGCAGGCCACCAGCACGCCGACGCTGCTGCCAACGCTGCAGCAGGGCGGCTCGATCGATCTGCAGTTGATATCGCCGACCGGCGAGCTGGCGATCGGCAATAACGTCAGCCTCGAGGCCAACGGCGGCGCTTGGCTCAGTTCCAGTGGTCAGCTGACCGACGGCGCCGGCGGCTCCATCACGCTGGATGCGAGCCCATCGCAAACGGCGCTGGAGTTCGGGAGCAACCTGTCGATCGCAGGCTATGGCGTTGGCACTGCCGCGGGCGGTAGCTTCACCCTGCTGGCGCCCCGCCTGGCGATCTCACAGGGTAAGGGCAGCGACTGGACTAGCGCGCAGAGTATCGATGATCTGAAAGCGCCGGGCGGCGTGCTGCAACTTTACGCGCCCTTGTTTTCGGACGAGGGGTTCTCCGCCATCAATCTGACGGCCACCGGCGGCGTTGCGCCTGGTGGCAGCGAGGACGTGCTGAGCGTGAGCCCGGGCACGAGCATCGTCGCGCGGGCGCAGTCGCTGCAGTTGCAGCCGGGATTCGAGATGCGCGCGAGCGGCGGCACCGTCGCGAGCTTCACGCAGCTGATGACCCTGCCCGAATACCAGCGCACTCCGACCAACGTCTCGCTCAACGTGCTGCGCGAGACCGATGACTCTTCCCCCATATCGAGCGATGTCGGCACGCTCGACATAGCAACCGGCGCCTCGATCCTGGCGGATCCGGATGCGTCCATCAGCCTGACGAGCCAAGGCAGTCTGGTGATGGATGGCACGCTGCGCAGCTCGGGAGGCAACGTCACCCTGGAGATCGCGAGCCCCTCGAGCGGCTCCGACCTGGGATTTCTCCCCAATCAGGGACTGGTACTCGGGCCGCAGGCGCTGATCGATGTCGGTGGAACCGCGATCCTGCAACCCAATACTTTGGGTCTCCAGATCGGCGATGTGCTGCCCGGTGGCTCGGTGAGCCTGATCGCCAATCGCGGCACCGTGCTCACCGATCCCGGCTCGATGATCGACATCAGCGGCAGCGATGCGCCGCTCGAAGTCCTCGACGCCGAGGTTTCCGGCGGCTATACGCACGAAGTGGTCGCGAGCGCCGCCGGATCGCTTCAGGTCAGCTCGGTGGAATCGATCTCGCTGCTCGGAGGTCTCGAGGCTCAGGCCGGAAGCGGTAGCAGCGGCACGGCGGCAGGGGGCTCGCTCGCAATCGAACTGGAATTCCCTCCGCCTCTTCAACAGCAGGGGACTGCCTTCCCTACCGCGCCTCAGCAGATCGAGCTGGTGGACAGTACGGCCGGCTGGTCAGCGGCTGGTCCCTACAGCAACAGCGCCGTGCTCGGTGTCGAGCAACTGATGCAATCGGGCTTCGACTCGCTGACGCTCGATTCCGCCGGCAGCATATTGATCGCGACGAGTCAGCCGCTGGCGCTCGGTCGGGAGTTGACGCTCGAGGCGCCGGTGCTCGAGGTCGGGGCCGGCTTTAACGCCGCACTGGCAGCTCCCTATGTTTCCATAGGGACGTATGCCCTTCCGCCTGGAGTAGTGACGCCGGCACCTGCCAACCCGTCAACTCTGAATCCTCTGCCCGGTGACGCGACTCTTGAGGTCTCAGCGCAGCAGATCAACCTGGTCGGCACCTTTGGCCTCCAGGGCGTCGCCGCGGCCACGCTGCAGAGCGCCGGGGATGTGCAACTCGAAGGGAACAGCCAGAATGGCGTCGTCGGCGAAATCGGCCAGCTGACGACTGCCGGAAGCCTCGCGATCAATGCCGAGCGGGTTTATCCGGACACGTTCACCAGCTTCACGATCGACTCACTGAGCCCCAGCGGTACGGTCACCATCGGTCAGACAGGCGCCTCGCCCGGTACGCCGCTGTCGGCGGGAGGCTCCGTCAACATCAACGCCAATGACATCCGTATCTCGGGCACCTTGCTGGCGCCGTTTGGGAGCATTGGCCTCACGGCCTCGAATGACCTGACGCTGGCAAACGGCGGTTTGGTGTCAGTCAGCGGTGCCGGCACCGAGATACCTTACGGTGAGACCGAGCTTGGCGCTACCCAGTGGGATTACGTGACGAGCCTCGGAACGCAAACCATCACCGGCGTGCCCACGAAGCAAGTGACCTTGAGCGCGCCGAATATCACGATCCAGTCGTCGGCGACCGTCGATCTGCAGGGCGGCGGCGATCTCTATGCGTACGAGTGGGTGCCCGGAACGGGCGGCACGGCCGATGCTCTGGCAGTGGGAACGGTGCCCGGTCTCTACGCAATCGTGCCGACGATGGCGGGACAGGCCGCGCCTTACGATCCCGAGGAATCCGTCGGCTCCAACCCCACGCTCACGGTGTATCTCACCGGCATGCCGGGGCTCGCCGCCGGATTCTATGCGCTGCTGCCTCCACGTTATGCATTGCTTCCCGGAGCCGATCTGGTGCAGATGGAGCCGTCGATCGTTAGCGCGCAGACGGGTGTCATCTATACCCTGCCGACCGGGGCACCGGTCGTGGCTGGATACCTCAGCTCGGGCACGACCGGATTGAGCCTCGGCACGACCGAGTACGAAGGCTTTGCGATCTATCCGGGCAGCTACGGACAGGAGCTCGCCGCCTATACGATCAGCACGGCGTCTTCATTTTTCTCTGCCGCTGCCGCGGCTTCTGGAGCGACCTCAGTACCGCTGCCCGCGGACGCGGGTAGCCTGAGCCTGCAGGTGGCCAACGCGCAGAGCAATTCGCTCGATCTGGAAGGTCAG
This sequence comes from Gammaproteobacteria bacterium, assembly GCA_030040715.1. Classification (GTDB taxonomy): domain Bacteria; phylum Pseudomonadota; class Gammaproteobacteria; order Steroidobacterales; family Steroidobacteraceae; genus FEN-1191. The sequence continues at coordinate 5,443 of JASHTF010000281.1, forward strand.
GTACTGGCCGCCGCTGCCAGTGGGGGGCGAGGCGCGCAGGTCAGCATCAGCGCACCGGACCTGGAGCTCAATGCCACGGGGACGAGCTCCGGCGGCGCGGAGGCGCTGTCCTCGACCGTGCTGCAAGGCTGGAACGCCAGCGAGCTGACGCTGGGAGGCACGCTGTCCGCTGACGGCAGCACCATCGCTGTAGCAGCCGATACGATCACGGTCGATGCCAGCGCGCAGCTCTCGGCTCCGCAGATCATTCTGGTCGCGCAGCAGTCGATCGATGTACAGGGCGGCGCCTTGCTCGCGTCCACCTCGGGTGTCAAGGGCACGGCGCTCGCCTCCGTCCCGGCCGATCAGAGCCTGACCCTGACGGACTCCACGGGTGCCAGCGCCCCCGGGGACGCGCTGCTGGCCGTCTCCGATCTGTCGCTGCCTATCGTGCAGCGGCCGAGCTCTCCCGTTGCGGATGGCGCCACCGTCACGCTCGAGGGGGGCGCGACGCTGAGCTCGCGCGGCGCGCTGGCGCTGGATGCACCGGGTGGCGTGGAGGTGGCGGGTACGCTGAACGGCCCGGGCGCGAGCTGGTCGCTGGGGTCGAATAGCATTGCCTTTGTCGGCAGCGGCGCCACCTCGAGCGATACGCTGCAGATCGACTCCGCGCTGCTCGGGTCGATGCAGCAGGCAGGCGCAGTCCGACTCGCGAGCGCCAGCAGCATCGATCTGGTGACGCCCGTTGCTCTGGGCGTGAGCAATGGCAGCACGTCGCCGTCGCTGGGAGCGCTGACGCTGATCGGCACGTCGGTTAATAATGAGTCGGACGCTGATTCTTCGTTTGGCGCGGACACGCTCACCCTCGGTGGCCTTGGTTCGAGCGTGCCGAGTGCGCCTACGTCCGGCACCGGCACGCTGTCGCTCGCGGCCAGCGTATTGAACATCGGGCCCGGCGCTCTCAGCGTCAACGGTTTCGCTAACACCCAGGCCGAGGTCAGTGGTGCCGTCATTGGCACCAGCAACGGTACTCTAGCGGTCGGCGGCAATCTGGCGATCAATGCCGGCGAGCTCACTGCGGCCCCCGGCTCGCAGGCCCAAATCAGTGCCTCGGGCAGCCTGCAGATCGGTGCTCCGGCCAAGCTCAGTGACTCGACGACTTTACCCACGCTGCTCGGCGGCAGTCTGGCGCTGTCCGCCAACCAGATCGAGGACAGCGGCGCGATCGTGGTACCGGCTGGCCTGGTCAGTCTGACGGCCACGGGCAACCTGGATGTGTCGGGAACCGCCACGATCACCACGGCGGGCCAGGTCGTGCAGGTGGTCGACCAGACTGCTGCCGCACCCGGAGGTGACATCAGCCTCGTCGCCGGCGGCAATCTGAGCCTCGACGCGGGCTCGCGCTTGAGTGTCGCCGGCGCCGGCAACGCGCCCGCGGGTGCGTTGAATCTGACCGGTAGCGGCACGGTCACGGTCGCGGCGGCGCTGGCGGGTACCGCCACGGGAGCCAATGGAGGCAGCTTTAGCCTCGACGCCGGGCAGCTGAACGGGAGCGTCACCTCGCTCGCGAGCGCCTTGACCAGTGGCGGTTTTACCGATCAGATCAACCTGCGCGTTAACACCGGGGACCTTGACCTGCCTGCAGGCAGCGCGCTCACGGCGAACCAGGTCACGCTGACCGCTGACACGGGCGCCGTCGATATCGGCGGGACTCTCAGCGCACCCTCCGGTAACCAGCGCGGTAACATTGATCTCTACGGCGGGACGGGCGTGACGCTCGAGCCGACGGCCTCACTGCAGGCGAACGGTACTGGCGCATCCGGGCTCGGCGGTCAGATCGTGCTGAGCTCGACCTGCGCCACCTGCACCGTGACGCTCGATCCGGGTAGCGTCGTCAGCGCCACGGGCGCCGCGCAGATGGGGCAGCTCGTCGTTCAGGCGCCCACGGTGGGTAGCAGCGACGTGGCGATCAATGTCGGCTCTCAGGGTCTCGGAGCAAACGTCAGCGGCGTGGGACAGGTCCTGATTGATGCCGTTCTGCCGACATTTGTCGAGTCGGCGGCCACCATCGGCAATGACCTCAGCAATGACGTCAGCGCGGCCGCGAGCTATCTGACTTCGGCCAGCTCCAACATCGCCGCCAGATTGACCACCGGGAGCGCAACTCCACTGTCCGTGCAGGCGGGCGTCCAGATCGAGGACCCTAATGCGGCCGAGACGCTGTCATTGCCTTCGCTGGACCTGAGCAGCTACAGCCTGCAGGGACAGGTCATCAATCTGACGGTACGCGCGGCCGGCGGGCTCGCGATCCCGGGCACGATCTCCGACGGCTTCACCAACACGCTCGGTGCCGACAGCGAGACCGACATGGCCTCGGCGACGATGCAATTCGTCGCGGGAGCGGACCTGAGCAGCGCCAACCCGCTAGCCACCATCGCCAGCAGCGCGGCCGACCTCACGCTGGGCGCGATCGGCAGTCCGGCGATCGTGCGTACCGGTACCGGAGACCTGGCATTGGTTGCGTCGGGTGACGTGGTGTTCGAGCCGGGCAGCTCCGTGTATACCGGCGGTCTCCCAGCGGTAGCCACTCAGGTCTACAGCGCACTCAACGGGAACGAGCGGCTGATGAATTTCCCGGTAGGAGGGGGCAATATCCTCGTCAGTGCGGGCCAGGACGTGGTGGGCTCGCCGGTGAGTGGTGATGGCGACAACTACACCGTCACCGCCTGGCAGATCCGAATCGGTGGACCCGATCCCAACGCTCCCAATGGGGTCTATGACCTCGGGGAGTACGGCGTCGACTTTGACGCGTTCGACTGGAACATCGGTGCCCTCGGTGGCGGCGATGTAACGATCAGCGCCGGCGGCAATGCGATCAATGTCTCCGCCGCAGTCGCCGACAGCCTCGTGTCTGCGGACAATGCGCCGAGCGGTCAGGCGACGCTCTATGGGGCCGGTGGCGGTCTCACGCTCACCGCGGGCAACAACGTCGCCAGCGCCCAGCTGTTCGTGGCCGACGGCGTCGGCACCGTCACGGCGGGTGGGGGTCTGACGACTGCCCAGACCTCGACGACTGGGATCCCGGTGGGATCAGATTTCGCTCTGGATAACAGCCAGATCTCGGTATGGGCGCGCGGGCCGGTGCAGGTGGAGACCGCCTACAATCCAACCATCATCGAGCAGGGGTCCAGTGCGCCCAATCTTTGGCCCGGCGAAGGCAGCGTCGACAAATATTTCACCTATGGAACCGATTCGGCGCTGAATCTCGAGAGTACGGCCGGTTCGGTCACGTTCGAGCCGGGCTACAGCACGCTGGTCACCTTGGTGGGGTCAACCGGTTTCGGCGACGCTGTCGGCGACGGCGCGAGCGAGTACCAAGTGCTACCGGCGAGCCTGTCGATCTCGTCGTTACAGGGAAACATCGTTCTCCAGGGACCCGGCGCCATCCTCTACCCGTCGAGCACCGGGCAACTCACGCTGCTCGCCGCTCAGAGCATCCTGGGTCAGTCCGAATCCAACGGCGGCTCTGAGCTGGCGATGTCAGACGATTTTGCGTCCAACGTGCCGACGGCCGGTAATCCGAACGTTACCGAAACACCATCGGGTGGCACGCAGCTTGCCGGCCTGGAGTATTTTCAGGGCGATATTCACGCGGGAGATACTACCGTAGCGACGGTGACCGCAGGCCAGGACATCGATAACCTGAATCTCTACCTGCCGAAGCCGACGCAGGTCGTCGCCGGCCAGGACATCAACAATCTCCTCTTCCAGGGGCAGAACACCGCGACGGACGCTACCACGCTGATTTCCGCCGGCCAGAACATTACCCAAAGCGCCTCTGGCCAGATCCAGGTCGGTGGCCCCGGGAGCCTGGACGTGCTGGCGGGTGGCAACATCAACCTCGGGCTGTCCAACGGCATTACTACGGTTGGAAATCTGGCCAATCCCAATCTGCCGACCTCCGCGGGCGCGAGCATCACGGTGGCTGCGGGGCTCGGTGCCCAGGGGATCGATTACACGCAATTCCTCCAGGATATTGTCGCTCCATCGGCGACCTATCAGGCCGAGCTGGTCTCGTATGTGGAGTCCGAGTCGTCGCAGACGGGGCTGTCGTTCAATCAGGCCGAGACGCTGTTCGATGGCTACACGACCTCGCAGCAGCTGCCGCTGGTCGATGCCATCCTCTTCAACGAGCTGGCGCAGTCCGGTGTCGAGGCGAGCACCGGCAGCAGCCTTGGATACTCGCGGGGGTACGCGGCCATCCAAGCGCTGTTTCCCAACAGCACCGCGAGCGCCACCGGCCCAGATCCCTACTCCGGTAATCTGAATCTCACCTTCAGCGAGATCTATAGTCTCAGCGGTGGTGGCATATCGATTCTGACACCCGGCGGCTCGATCGACGTGGGACTGGCCAATCCGCCGCCGTCGCTGTCGTCGAAGCCTGCCTCAGAGCTCGGGATCGTGGCGGAAGGCGCCGGCGACGTCGACATCTATTCCCAGGGCGACGTCAACGTGAACAAATCCCGCATCTTTACGCTCGGCGGCGGCAATATCCTGATCTGGTCCAACGAGGGCAGCATCGATGCCGGTAACGGCTCCAAGGCTTCGCTGTCGGTGCCGCCGCCCGCCGTGCTGGTGAGCTCGTCGGGTCTGGTCACGCTCGACTTCGCGGGCTCGCTCGCCGCGGGTAGCGGCATTCGCACCATTCAGATCAGCCCCTCGGTCCCGGCCGGCAATGTCGAGCTGGTCGCGCCGGTGGGTACGGTCAACGCCGGCGATGCGGGGATCGGCTCGGCGGGGAACATCGATATCGCGGCCCAGCACGTCATCGGCGTCAATAACATCAACTTCGGCGGTACCGCGACCGGCGTACCGGCCCTGATCAGCAACGTCGGTGCCTCGCTTTCGGGTGTGACCGCCGTCGCCAGCACCGCGACCAACCAGGCTACCTCGGCGGTGCAGGAGGCCAACGCAGCGGCGGCGGAGTCAGCGACGCCGCTCGCGCAGGCGGCATTGAGCTACCTCGATGTGTTCGTCACCGGGCTCGGTGAGGAAAACTGCAAGCCCGACGACACCGCTTGCCTGCAGCGTCAGAAGCACCAGTAGCCATCGGATTCAGCCGCTTTAGATGTACCCCGGAGCGGGGCATGTCCGAATCTCCCCCCGTGATTGCACGGCAGCCTGCAGAGCTGATCGACAGCCTGCGGCGGCAGCTGCGGACGCGTCCGCGTGATGCGGCCGCTCACCGTCAGCTCGGCAATGCGCTGTTGGCCGCAGGGCTCCCGACCGAGGCCAGCGAGAGCTATCGGCGCGCGATCGAGATCGAGCCCGACAATGTGCGCGCCCACAACAATCTCGGCCAGGCATACATGCGACTCGGCCAAATGCGCGAAGCCGCGGATGCCTACCGCAGAGCCCTGCAGCTCGACCCCGACTATGCGATCGCCCATCTCAATCTCGGCATCGCGTTACAGCAGCAAGGGCAGATGGATGCGGCGATCGGGAGCTACCAACGCGCGATCGCACTGAAACCAACGCTGTTTGAGGCGCAGTGTCAGTGCGGTGATGCACTCGCCTGCATCGAGCGCAGCGAGGAGGCGATCGTCCACTACGAGCGCGCCCTGGCCCTCAAACCCGACGCTGTGCGGGCGCTGGTCGGGCGAGGCAATGCCTGGCAGCAGTTGCGGCGGTTCGATCAGGCGCTGCGCGACTACGGCCGCGTGCTGCAGCTCGCGCCAACTCACGCCGAAGCGCACAACAACAGCGCCAGCGCGCTCCTGGCCATGAAGCGTCCGCGCGAGGCCTTGAGCAGTGCCGAAGAGGCGCTGCGCCTGCGGCCCGAGCTCGCCGAAGCGCACCACAACCGTGCCAGTGCGCTGCACGAACTGCAGCGCTGCGAAGAGGCACTGAGCGCGCTGGAGCGCGCGCTGCGATTCAAGCCCGACTACATAGATGCCTGGTGCAGTCAGGGCAAGCTGTTGCGCAAGATGGGCGAGCACGAGGCCGCGGAGCGCAGCTTTGCTCGCGCGCTCGATCTCGCCCCGAACCACCCCGAAGCCCGCATCGGTAAGCTCATCGCTGTCCTCCCGCCCATCGCCGCGAGCAACAGAGAGATTGAGGCGGTACGGGCGTCGTTTGATGCCGAGCTGACTGGATTCGACGCCTGGGTCACTCGACATCCCGAGGTTGATGGCAGTCGCGTTGTCGGAGCGTTGCAGCCGTTCTTCCTCGCCTATCAGGAATTCAACAACCGAGATTTGCTGACGCGCTATGGAGGACTGTGTGCGCAGTTGATGTCACGATGGTTGCAGCGCGTGCCGCTGAGCGCGCCAGCGCCCGCCGGCGGCTCGAGCGGTCGCGGCCCCATCAGAGTCGGTGTCGTGTCCGCGCAGGTGCGCGATCACTCCGTGTATCGGGCGCTGGTGCGCGGGTGGTTGCAGCAGCTGGACCGCGCCCAGGTCGAGATGGGCCTGTTCAACATCGGTATCGCGCACGACGGCGAGACCGAATGGGCGTTGCACCACAGCGCGTTCTTCGTGAGCGGGGATCGGACGCTGCGCGAGTGGGTGGCAGCGATCCGTGCGCTGCGGCTCGATGCGCTGATCTATCCCGAGATCGGGATGGACGCGACCACCTTGAAGTTGGCGAGTCTGCGCCTGACACCCTGCCAGATCGCGGCCTGGGGCCATCCCGAAACCACCGGCCTGCCGACGATCGACTACTATCTGTCCGCCGAGTTGTTCGAGCCGAGTGGATCAGAGAGCCATTACAGTGAACGACTCGTGCCGTTGCCGCATCTCGGCTGCTATTACGAACCCCACGAGGAGGCGAGCACCCGCGTCGATAGCCCGGCGCTGGGTGGCGCCGATGATGGCCCGCTGATCGTCTGCGCGGGCACGCCGTTCAAATATGCTCCGCAGTACGATGCGGTGCTGGTCGAGCTCGCGTCCCGGCTCGCTCGCTGCCGCTTGGTGTTCTTCGAGCCGCACGACGTCGCAATGGGACTCAAGCTGCGCACGCGGCTCGAAGCGGCGTTTCGCGAACAGCAGCTCGATCCCGCCGGCTACCTGAGATTTGTTCCGTGGTTGCCGCGGGCACAGTTCTTTGCGCTGATGCGGCGCGCGGATCTGTATCTGGACACGATCGGTTTTTCGGGCTTCAACTCGGTGATGCAGGCGGTGGAATGCGAGCTCCCGGCGATTACGTATGAGGGCGAGTTCATGCGCGGGCGACTCGCGAGTGCGGTCATGCAACGCCTGGGGTTGCCCGAGCTGATCGCACGCAATACCGAAGAGTACCTTGCGCTCGCGGTCTCGTTGGCGACGGACTCGACCTTCAATCAGCGGATACGCGCGCGCCTGCGAGAATGCAAGGCGGTGCTGTTTCGAGACCACGCGCCGATCGAGGCCCTGGAACAATTTCTGATCCAAACGTTGCGAGGCGCGCCCTAGAGCCCATCAGCGTTCCATGGAGCTATCAGTGGCGCAGTGAGCCCTCGCCACGGCCGATACAGCGCTCCGCTCAAAGCGACGGCAACCTCAATCCACCTCCGCCTTGCGGCGCTCGGCGCGCGGTAGTGTAACAGAACCGTCATCGCCGCCGGTCAAGCTACCAGACTCATTGGTCCTCGGCGGCACGGTCGGTGGGTAGCGCAGGCGTGGTGAAACGCGCGCTCGCCGTGACGGGTGGATCTTGCGCCGCAAACGAAAGGTCGTCACGCACATGGCTCGCTCACAGCTGTTCGTCAAAATGCTCCTAGCGGCAATCGCCTGCTGTGCGCCGCTGTCGGCGATCGCCGCCGCGGCTTCGTGGTGGAATCCCGATTGGAGCTATCGCAAGGAAATCGATTTCGATCTGTCGCCCACTGGTGCCGATGTGCCCGGAAGCCCGGAGAACGTGCCGGTGCTGTTGCGTCTGTCGCTCGGAAACTTCAGCTACTTCAACGACGTCAATTCCGACGGTTCGGATTTGCGGGTGATCGCGGGTGATGACAAGACGCCGCTAAAATTTCACATCGAGCGCTTTGACGCCAAGAATCAGCTGGCTTTCATCTGGGTGGCGGTACCGCGGCTTACCGGCGGCTTGAAGACCGACAAGTTCTATCTCTACTACGGCAACAAGCAGGCAACCGCAGCGAGCGATGCCGCGGGCAGTTTCGATGTCGATCAGGTGCTGGCGTGGGAGTTTGCGCAAACCAGCGGACCGCCGCTCGATGCCACCGCGTACAAGAACAACGCGACCGCTTCGACGGCCGAACTGACGCCGGCCTCGCTGATCGCGGGGGGAGCGAGATTCTCCGGTGCGCAAGCCATCAGCGCACCGGCGAGTGCCAGCCTGCGGTTGCTGCCGGGTCAGGGGTTGACCGCGAGTGCCTGGGTCAAGATCAGTGCGGCTCAGAACCAGGCCTATGTGCTGGCGCTGTCGGACCAGGCGCACGAACTGGTGCTCGGCATCGACGGACTGCACGCCTTCGCGCGCTACACCGGTGGAGCGACGCCGGTATCCGTGACCCAGTCCGGGAGCGAGCTCTCCAGTGGCGACTGGCACCTGCTGGCGCTCACGGCCGGCAGCGGTCAGCTCACGCTGTATGTGGACGGTGTGAATGCGGGGCAGGCGAGTGTGTCGCTCGGCGAGCTTGGCGGCCGATTCACGGTCGGCGCGTCCGCGCATGCGAGTAACTATCTGACCGCCGAGGTGGACGAAGTCAGCGTCGCCAAGAGCGTCCGCAGTGCCGATTGGATCAAGGCCGTGGCGCGCAGCCAGGGCACCACGACCCCGCTGGTGCTTTATGGCACCGACGGACAGAAGGAGAGCGGTCAGGTTTCGTACATCATGACGGTCGCCAAGAACCTGACCGTTGACGGCTGGGTCATCATCGTCGTCCTGATCACGATGCTGCTGCTGGCTCTCGGCATCATGCTGCTCAAGGCAATCTATCTCAGTCAAGTCGAGCGCGACAACGGCCGATTCCTGAGTGACTATCATCGAATGTCCGCCAGCAGCGACGCGGGTGCGCTCGATGAGAAGGACACCGCCGAGGACGCGGATGATTCCCTGCAAACCCTGGTCGGAGATGCGGGGAAATACGGTGCTTCGACACTGTATCGCATCTATCACCTCGGCATCGCGGAACTGAACAAGCGCGTTGCCGGCCAGTCTGCCGGGGCGCAGCGCGCCAACATCCTGTCCGCACAATCGATCGAGGCGATGCGCGCCGCCATGGACGCCACCCAAACGCGTCTGCAACAACGCTTGTCTGCGCAGATGGTGCTGTTGACGATCGCGATATCGGGTGGACCGTTCCTCGGTCTGCTCGGAACCGTCATCGGTGTCATGATTACGTTCGCGGCGATCGCAGCGTCGGGCGACGTCAACGTCAACGCCATCGCGCCGGGCACGGCCGCGGCGCTGGCGGCGACGGTCGCTGGGCTCAGCGTCGCCATCCCGTGCCTGTTCGGCTACAACTGGCTCAATTCACGCATCAAGGCCATCAGCGCCAACAATCGCGTGTTTCTCGACGAATTCGTCGCCCGGATTGCAGAGCAGTATTGCTAGGGTTGCGCGGCGTATTGGGCGCGTAGCTCCGCATTCAGTAGACCCAGAGGACGCTCATGGCCGAATCAGTCGACGGCGGAGACAAAGACGTCTACGACGAGATCAACATCACTCCGATGCTCGATCTGGCCTACGTCTTGATGATCATCTTCATCATCATGACGACGGCAACGGTTCAAGGCATCAGGGTCAATCTCCCCAAGGCGAGCGCAACGCCCACGCTGGCGAAACCGCAGACCAAGGCCGTGACGATCACCGCCGACGGCACCATCTATCTGGATACCTATCCGGTCACGCTGAATGAGCTCGAGAACCTGCTGCGCCAATACAAGGCCGCTAATCCCAATCTGCCCGTGATCGTCAAAGGCGATGCCACCGTGCAGTACCAGAAGGTGATCGATGTGCTCGATCTGCTCGGCAGGCTGGACATCACGCAGCTCGGGCTCGTGACTCAGCGCGTGGTCAAGTAGGACCGCCGACCCATGGACCGCCGGCAGCGTTGGCGCAGGCGCACCCCGATCATCTGCGGTCTGGCGGTGATCGCGCTCATGGTCGTCGCTGTGATCTGGCTCATCCGCAGCTTCATGCAGGCGCAGCAGCGCGAGCCGGAGCGGGTGGTGCAGAACATCACGCTGATTCGCCCGCCGCCACCACCACCCGCGCCGCCGCCGCCACCGCCGGAGAAGCTTGAGCAGCAGAAGATCGTGCAGAAAGTGCCGGACCCGACTCCCGACAACACGCCCGCGCCGCAGCCGCAGCAGCTCGGACTGGACGCCAACGGCACCGCCGGCAGCGACGCCTTCGGGTTGGTGGCTCGCCAAGGGGGCGCCGACCTGATCGGGACGGGTGGCGCGGTGTTCGCCTGGTATACGAACAAGGTCAAGGATGCGGTCAGTAACCGGCTCGCCGCGGACGACAGGCTGCACGCCAAGCAGTTCACCGTGGACATACGCGTCTGGATCTCGGCCGACGGCAGTATCAAACAAGTCCGTCTTGCGAGTAGCTCCGGCAATAACACCATCGACGGCGAGATCTCCCGGGCACTCGATTCGATGCGGCCAATCGATGAAGCACCGCCGATCGAGATGCCACAACCCATAACGCTGGAGATCGTCGGGCGAACCTGAGCAGGTGCAACTGGGAGCGACACGAGGATGTGGTTTCAAAATCGACGGGGAAGCGCCGCGGCTGCGCTGGCGGGTGCGGTGCTGTGGGCAGCGGCCGCGTCGCAGGTGCCGGCGGCCGAAAGCGCGGCCGAGCAGCAGTCGCTCGAGGAGCTGCGCAACACCGTAGTCAACCTGCTGCAAGCGCTGGTTGACAAGGGTCTGATGACGCGCGAGCAGGCGGAGCAGCTGGTCAAGCAGGCGCAGCAGAAGGCGGCGGCGGACGCGCAAGCGAACGCCGCCAAGGCTGCGGCCGAGGCGAAAGCGGAGCAGAACGCAGTGCGCGTGCCCTACGTGCCACAGATCGTGCAGGACCAGATCGCGAAGCAAGTCGAACAGCAGGTGCAGCCGGCGGTGGTCTCGAGCGTCATCCAGCAGGCGAAGGAAGAGAAGTGGGGTGTGCCGGGTGCGCTGCCTGATTGGCTCTCGCGCGTGCAGGTGTTCGGGGACATGACCTTTCGCGTGCAGAACGACATGTATGCCAGCGACAACGCGGTCGATCAGATCCTCGATTACAACGCCATCAACCAGGCAGGCGGGATCGCCGAGACCACCTATCCGTTCATCGACACCACCGATAATCGCAACCGCTTCCGAGAGCGGGCGCGCCTCGGGGTGCAGGCCGATCTCGATCCGAACTGGACCGCTGGGATCCGGCTGGCAACGGGCTCATTGACCATCCCGCCCTCGGAGAGTCAAAACCAAGGCACCTACGGTGAGCGCTACACGCCGGGCTTCGATGAGGCTTATCTGCGTTGGGATTCACGGCCGCCGGGACAAATCTCGTGGATGTCTGTCGAGGGCGGGCGGTTCCTCGATCCCTGGTTCTCGCCGACCGAGCTGGCATGGGCGCGTGATCTGACCTTCGAGGGTGTGGCGGCGACCGGACGTTGGGGCTTCGGCACCGACGGCGGCGCGGATCGCTCGCTGGTTTATCTGACGGTCGCCGCCGATCAGATGCTCGAGGTGCCGCTCGCCAATCCCGATAACAAGTGGATGGTCGCGGGACAACTCGGCACCAACCTGCGCTTGGCTGATGGACTGCAGCACCTGCGTTTCGCGGCGGCGTATTACGACTTTCTGCACATCACCGGCATCAAGAATCCGCCGGAGTCGACTTTCTACAATTTCACCGCGCCGGCCTACATCCAATACGGCAATTCGTATTTCGATATCTCCAATACGACCAACCCGGATGTGAATCTGTTTGCGCTTGCAGCCCACTTCAGGATTGTCGATCTGGCTTCGACCTATGAGCTGACGTTCGGCTCGCATCTGTTCACCGTCAACGCCGAGGCGGTGAAGAACATCGGCTACAACCTGGCCTCCGTCGAGGCTCTCACCCAGCAGATCGTGCCGCGGCCCGAGAACGTCGGCTACGACGGCGAGGTTGGGTATGGTGATCCGGCGGTCGACAACCGCTGGGACTGGCGGGCGCGCATCGGCTACAAGTACGTGCGCCGCGACGCCGTGCTCGACGCCTGGACCGATGCCGATTTTCACGGCGGCGGTACCAACGCCGAGGGTTACTACTTCTGGTACGAGCTCGGGCTCGCGCGAGATGTCTGGATGCGCGTGCGCTACATGAGCGCCAACGAGGTTGACGGTCCACGCTTCGGCCTGGATACCGTGCAGACTGACTTCAACGCTCGCTTCTGAGGAGGCTCCGTCATGGCAATCACCCGCTGCACGCGCGCGCTGTTGCAGTTGTTCGTGCTGGCGCTCGCCGTGCTCCTGTCGCGACCCGCGGCGGCGCAGACCGAACGCAGCGGAGGGGGCAGCGCCAACGCACAGCTCTATCAGGACTATCAACAGGCAGTCACGGAGCGCACCCAGCTGCGTGCCGATAACGCCAAGTTGAAGAGCGACCTCAGCGATACCAAGGATCAGCTCGCGGCGCTCAAGCGGCAACTGGCAGCCGCGCAAGCGGGCGCCGCGAACAGTCAGGCGGCGGTGGCCACGGCTCAAGCCGCACAGGCGAATACCGCCAAGAATCTCGAAACCCTGAAGGCTCAGGCCCTGCAGCTGGTGGCACGTTTTCGCGACACCATCACGCAGCTCCGCGGTGTCGAGCTCGACCGCGCGCAGCTGCAGCGCGATCTCGCCCAAAGCAAGTCGGCGTTCGATCAATGCGCGAGCGCGAACTATCAACTCTACCAGGTCGACAACGAAGTGCTCGACCGCTACTCGCACCAGGGGGCGTTCAGTTACCTGGCGCGTGCCGAGCCCTTTACACGCATCGAGCGCACACGCGTCGACAACCTGGTGCTCGAGTACCGAGAGCGTGCCGAGGCGCTGAGGGTGCAGCCGCGAGCCGGCGCCGCGCCCGGCGGCGGCGGCGGAGCGTCCGCGCCCACGGGCAACCTCGCTCCTGCGTCCACTCCCGCGGCACCAGGCAGTGTTACCAAGCCGGCCGATACATCAGCGCCGAGCGGCCCTGCGGTACCGGGGGCAGCGGGCGCACAGGCTCGGACGGAGGCGTCCGGCAGTGCGGGGCAGCCGCCGCCCCAATAAAGGGCACGGCCGCAGCCAGTGAGTGTAGCGCCCGGATGTCGGCCGGCGGCCCGGTGCATCGCGGCCGCAGGTATGCTGTGGGCCGGGCTGGCGACGGTGTCTTGGGGCGACACGCTCACCTCCCAAAGCTCGGTCGGAGTGTCTGCGGACTACGCCTCCAATCCGTTCCAGCTGTATTCGGGCGCGCATCCGGCGGAGTCTTTGGCGGTGCTCGCCAATCTACCGGCGACCTACACCAGTGATACGCAGACATTCGATCTGATACCACGCGTGCGTTTCGCTGAGACCCATGGCGAGGTCGCGTTGCTATCGAACTACCAGTATTTGGATGGAGATTGGCGCTGGAATAGCGCCCGCAACACCATCACGGTCAACGCCGGCTGGCATCATGACTCGACCTACTACAATGCATTCGAGAACGTGGCGCTGCTCGGTCACGATATCAGGCGCCTCGAGCAGACTGGCTCCGCCTCGTGGGAATACTTGCTCACGGAGCGCAGTGATCTGCAGCTCTCGGGTCTATGGGACAAGGTGGCCTACAGCCAGAACTCGGCATCGAGCGTGAGCAATTTCAGCTACGCTCAGGGAAGCGCTCAGTATGAGCACTCGCTGACCGAGCACTGGCAGTGGACCGACACCGTCGGGTACGCGCACTATCAGCTGCTGCTCAGCACCTACGCCAGCGATGAGCGCTTCGCGCAGACCGGCCTCAAGGGAACATTGTCGGAGCTCTGGTCGCTGTCGGCGCAGGTGGGTTATGCCTACCTCACCGGCCACGAGCAGGGCCTGATCTGCTGCGAGATCGCGCTGAATCAGTACGGGCAGCCGTATCTGATATATATCCCGGTCGAGGAGACGGCATCGCGCGGCTCGCCCAATTACGCGGCGACGTTGGAACGCAAGGACGAGCGCTTCGTGCTCGATCTGGCGGCTTCGCGTGCGATTCAACCGAGCGGGCTCGGCGCGTTGCTCACGCAGGACGATGCCCGGATTGCCGTCACGGTTCCGTGGACGGAACGACTGAGCCTTGGCGCGGCGCTCCACTACTCACGACTGACCGATTCCCTGGACCGGCTCAATCTTGACCGCCGTTACTACAACGCCAGTCTGACCGCGAGCTGGCAGTGGAGCGAATACTGGACGGTGCAGATACTCGGCTCCTACGTACAACAGGACCTGACGCCGCAGACGCCGATGGTGCCGGGGGTGACCGTCTATGTGACGATGCTGAGACAATTCGGGCAGCTGCGCCTATAACGCGCAGTCGCTCTCCGAGCTGTCGCTACGCGAGGCTACGCCGCCAGTCTGCGGCGCCGAAGCGCGAATCCGAGAGCCCCGACTCCGCTCAGCAGCAGCGGCAGTGATGCGGGCAACGGTACCGGTGTCACGTCGAGCTGGCCGCTGTAGGTACCACTGCTCGTGCCCGTTTCGAGCCCGGCAATCTGCAACACGTACTCACCCATCGACAGGCTGGTGATGGGCAGTTGGGTGCTGGCAATGCCACCGCTGGAGGAACTGGTAGACCAGGAGTCGATGATGCCCGACACCGGACCGGTGCCACCGATGGTGAAGTTCTGCACCCCGTTGGCGTTGTAGTCGTAGAGACGTGCGGTCAGGTTCTCCAGACCCAGCGATGATCCCAGACTGAGCGAGAACACATAGGCACTCGCGAGCGCATTGGGCACGTCGATCACATAGGTGTCGACGAAGCCGTAACTCTGCCCGTTTATCTCATTGCTGGCCGGATATGAGCCGCTGGGAGCGACGAACGTGTTCCCAAAGGTGTAGGTGCTGGCACCGTTCGCGGACAGATCTTCGACCGTGACCGGTCCGAGGCCGTCATTCATGCCGTCGCCGGTGATGGTCGTCGGCGACTGGCCGGAAGCGGTGGAGGACCAGCTCCAGGTCCAGGTCAGCGTCCCGTTGGTCGGAATCGACGTGACGATATCGGCATTCGCGGTGGCCCAACCGATGGCCAGGGCAAGCGCGCTGGCGAGCGCGTAGCCCCGAAGGACACCTCTGCCGACCATGCGAGGACTCCCTGTCTTCGGGCCGATGGGCCCTGTCGCTGTTCACCCTCGGCGCAAAAGCTACTTGCTCGGCTCGTCACGTAATGTTAAGCGCGCGTGAATTTTTTGCATCACGTAGGGCGCCCCGGTAGCGCTGTGTGCGCCAAGCGCAGCACCGTGGGCGGGCGTTTGTGCCACGAGTTGTATGACAGTGTCGGTACAGGATAATGTCAAATTGCAGCTGCAACAAACCTTTTTGTAATGCGTAGTTGCGGCTCTTAATTAAAGTTCTTATCACACTAACGCAACGCGGCTGCCGTAGGCTGTACGCAACAATAAAAATCGACGCCGAAAGGCATTGGCGGGAGCTCGTCGGGCTAGCCTGCCTGGGGGTGCTGGCGTGCAAATGTCATAAAGCTTTCAATGTGCTGTCACTCGGATACGTGAGCATCGTCCTTGACAAGGCCTATCGACCTTGTTTCGGGGAGGGATGCCATGGGTCAGACGCTGCGCAACTGTATGTTGGGTGGTGTCGCGGCCGTGTCGTTAGCGCCGATGTCGCATGCGGCGCTGTTCGCCGATGACGGCGCTTGGGCTTACTCCGCCGTCGTGGATGAGCGCTCGGGTCTCGAGAGCTGGAGCTCGCGGGCTGACGCGGCGAACCGCGACATCGATCTGAAGGCCGAGCAGTCTTTCGCCGAGCGGGCACTCGCCGAACAGACGCTTCCGCATTGGTCCCTCGATGACATCGTCTCTGGTGCGGCGGGCGGAGAGCGGCTGCAATCGATCGAGCAGTGGGGCTTCATAATTCCGGCGACGGTGGGCGGCTCCCTGGTCCCATTGGAACTGACGTC
>JASHTF010000282.1 GCA_030040715.1 Gammaproteobacteria bacterium
CATTCTGACGCTCGTCGGAGTGCGCCAGCTGATCATGAATGCGATACCGCGCGCGTTGTTTGCTGCCGTGGCGGGTGGGGTCGGGCTGTTCATCGCGTTTATCGGTCTGGCCGATGCCGGCATCATCGTCGCCAACCGCGGCACGCTGGTGGGTCTGGGCAATCTCACCACCCCCACTGCTGCGCTCGCGCTGCTCGGGCTGGTCGTGATCACGTCACTACAGGCCTGGCGAGTGAAGGGCGCCATCCTGCTCGGTATCCTGGTGACGGCAGTATGCGGCTGGACTCTGGGCATGGCCCACTTCGCCCCAGGGGTCTACCACCTCAGCGACTTATCGGCCGCTGCGTTCAAGCTCAACGTACCTGCGGCTCTGAATCTCAAGGGTAGCGTGGGCCTGTCGCTACTGGAAATCATCCTCGTGTTCCTGTTGGTTGATCTATTCGACAACGTGGGCACACTGGTGGCCGTAACCAAGAGAGCGGGACTCATGGCGCCGGATGGCTCGATACCAAGGTTGAACCGTATCCTGCTCGTGGACGCATTGGCGATGACCGTGGGTGCAGTGACCGGAACGAGTCCGGTCACGAGCTATATCGAAAGCGCAGCCGGCGTTGCAATCGGCGGGCGCACCGGTCTTACCAGCGTCGTCGTTGGGATCCTGTTCCTGTGTACTTTGTTCTTTGCCCCGTTGGTGCAGGCGATCCCAACAGCCGCGACCGCGCCTGCTCTGATTCTGGTCGGGGGCATGATGATGAGCGCGCTGCGCGAAGTGGACTGGATAGATCCCTTCGAGGCCGTTCCTGCTTTCCTTACGGTCATCATGATCCCGCTGAGCTACTCGATCGCAAACGGGCTCGCATTTGGCATTATCAGTCACGCGCTTCTGAAGCTGGTACGCGGCAAAGTCAGCTGGAGGGATTGGCTCGTGTATCTGCTTTCGGGTCTGTTCATCGCGCGGTTTATCTATCTGGCGTGAGTACGGTCATGACGAAGCGGTCACGATGGCGCGGTACCCGGGGATGGCGAGGGGGCGTGGCGATCGGCTTGATGGCGCTGCTTGCAAGCCGCGCGGGTGCCGGTGAGAGTGGTCTCGCACCGACGCGTGCTGCGCCGCTGCACGTCAAGGTACTCGTCATCAATCTCTTCAGCCTCGAGGCCGCGCCATGGATTGCCGCGCTCAGGCCGACGCTAGATATCGCCGTGCCGGGGCTGTCGAGCGATTATCCGCTCGTGAAGTGCAACGCCGACGCTGTGTGCCAAATGACCACGGGAATGGGGCACGCCAATGCTGCCGCCTCGGTAATGGCCGTGCTCACGAGTGGCCTATTCGACTTGCGCCAGACCTATGTCCTCATCGCCGGTATCGCCGGCATCGACCCCGCGCGAGGAACCCTGGGATCGGTGGCGTGGGCACGTTACATCGTCGATGCCGGCATCGCCCATGAGATCGACGCGCGCGAGCTGCCCCGTGGCTGGTCCGATGGCTACTTCGGGGTTATGACCGACGGACCCAATCAGATGCCGAAGTTCGCCTATCGCACCGAGGTTTTTCGCCTGGACGACGCTCTGCTGCAGCGGGCGCTGGCACTGTCGCGGAGCGCGAGGCTCGAAGACGCCGATGACCTTCGAGCCTATCGGAGCCATTATCCCGAGCCGGCGGCCAAACACGCACCCACCGTGATTCAATGTGACACGCTCTCTGGTGACACGTGGTGGTCCGGGCGGCTGTTGGGCGAACATGCGCGCCACTGGACCAGTCTGCTGACGAAAGGAAAGGGCGTCTACTGCACGACACAGCAGGAGGACAACGCGGTGCTGAACGTCCTCACCCGAGGCTCTGAGTCCAAGTTGATCGACTTGCAACGCGTTGCCGACTTGCGCAGCGGCGCGGACTTCGATCGGCCCTATCCCGGTCAGCAGGCACTCGCAACCCTCATGGATCAACGGCGTTTGACCGATTCGGGAACCATCGCTGCGGACAACCTAGTGCGAGCGGGTATGCCGTTAGTAGCTACCATCGTTGCGCACTGGAACGAGTGGCAGCATGGCGTACCACCGGCTCCTCGGCCGTGAGGGTCACGGCTATCAGAATGTCCTGGCTGTCCTCGGAGCGCTGTTTTGAAGTGACGGTCGCAGTAGATTCATCGCAATGAGTTACAGAGGTGCTGACATGGTTGCCCGGAAGACGGCGATGTTATTGGTGACAACCGGATTGGCGTTCGCTGCAGGTTTCGCTGCGGCGCAGAGCACGCACAGGACCGGCCGTGAGCCTCAGTTCGAAAATGCGGACGTGAAGGTTTGGAAATCGGTCGTGCTGCCCAATGATCCGCTACCTCTTCATCGGCACGAGCATCCTCGGGTGATCATCGCACTGCACGGCGGCACGATGAAGATTTTGGAGGAATCAGGCCAGAGCGAGTTACACAAGTGGCAGACCGGCAAGGCGTACTGGCTGCCGGCCAATCCACCGGGGACGCGCCATCAGGACATCAACGTAAGCGACGAGCCAATCGAAGTAATGGTGGTCGAGCTGCAGAGCGCAAACTAGGCTTCGGATCAGCAGGAGCAAGCAGATGCTGGCCCGCGTGCGGGCAGGCTCAACTCAGCCTTGCACTGGCTCAAGGGGACTGGTGGGCTCGAGCCCCAAGTCGTCGGGCTCTATTCGGGTCGGCAGGCGGGCTTTGGGCCGGTAGCTCAATAGCTGTGCGGTAGGACAGGTAATCGGCCGCTGATCTGCGGTCGCCTTGATGCGGACATAGATCACGTTCTCGACGCGGTACATCTCGGCAACTATTCGTGCCACGCCCATCACCTCCTTGGCGGTGAGTCATAACATGGACATCAGCCACGAAAGCTTGACGTACACCACACTGTGCACAGGGCGCTCACGGTGTCGCCCCCTGTACAGCGGATACCGTGGTGCGCTTCACGATCAGCGCCGCGGATCCGCGCCATGACCCTGCGCTGGCTGGTCGCCACTCTGCATCTCCTGGTGCTCCCGCTGGGCTTGGGCGCCATCTTTACTCGCGCGCGCGGCTTGGCCGGCGTCAGGCAGAACCATGCGCTCGGGCGCGTCTTCGCCGCGGACAATCTGTGGGGCATCGCGGCGGTGCTGTGGATCGCGACTGGCCTGTGGCGCGCATTCGGCGGACTCGAGAAGGGGACGGCCTACTACCTCCACGATCACGCGTTCGTAGTGAAGATGGGGTTGCTCATTGTCATCCTATTGCTCGAAATCTGGCCGATGAGCACAGTTATCCGCTGGCGTATCCATGCGCGGCGTGGTTCGGCAGTGGACGTTCGCGTCGCCCCTCTCCTCGCACGGGTGAGCTATGCTCAGGCCGGGCTGGTGATTCTCATGGTGTTCGCGGCAACGGCGGTTGCTAGAGGGTACTTCTACTAGCAGCAGGGACCTGAACCGGGGCGGATTTGAACCCCACTCGCTGGGTCCGCTTTCGCGGTGCCTCGGATTGCTTCACAATCAGGTCTCCGCTGCTTGAGCAACGGCCCCGGATTCAAATAAAACCGCCGGAAGAGGGGTGTGACATGGCAAATCTGTTGGATCGCGCCCATACCGTTGCGCCGCCGGGCTACAACCGCTTTCTTGTGCCTCCGGCGGCGCTATGTGTCCATTTGTGCATCGGGCAAGCGTACGCGTTCTCGACCTTCAATCTGCCGCTCAGCAAGCTGATCGGACTCACCAAGTCGGTGCCGGGTGACTGGACACTGTCGCAAATCGTCTGGACATTTTCGATCGCGATCGTTTTCCTGGGATTGTCGGCGGCAGTGTTCGGGCGCTGGGTCGAGACGGTTGGACCGCGCAAGGCGATGTTCGTTGCGGCGCTGTGCTTCAGCGGCGGTTTCCTGATTTCTGCCCTCGGAATTTCACAACATCAGCTTTGGCTGCTGTATCTGGGCTATGGGGTGCTCGGCGGCTGCGGTCTCGGCATCGGCTATATCTCCCCCGTTTCAACCCTCATCAAATGGTTTCCGGATCGACCCGGCATGGCCACGGGTTTCGCCATCATGGGTTTCGGGGGCGGCGCTCTGATCGGTGCACCGTTGTCGGTGCAGCTCATGGGTCACTTCAAGAGCGCAACGTCCAACGGAGTCCTGGAGACCTTTATCGTCATGGGTATCGTGTACCTATGTTTTATGCTGATTGGAGCGCTGACAATCAAAGTACCGCCGGAGGGCTGGAGCCCCGAGGGCTGGGTGACTGCGGCGCATCCGAAGCCACTCGTGACCAGTGCACAGGTAGACGTCAATACCGCGTTCGGCACGCGGCAGTTCTGGCTGCTGTGGGGAGTGCTGTGCCTGAACGTTACCGCTGGGATCGGCGTGCTCGGTCAGGCCTCACCAATGATTCAGGAGATGTTCACCGGCCGCGTATCGGCGGCAGCTGCGGCCGGCTTCGTCGGATTGCTGAGCCTGTTCAATATGTTGGGACGCATTTTCTGGGCATCGACCTCGGACTACATCGGCCGCAAGCCGACGTACATGGTGTTTTTCCTGCTCGGCATCGTGCTGTACTTCTCGGTACCGACGCTCGGCCGGATCGGGTCCATTTCGGGGTTCATCATTGCTTTCGTCATCATTTTGTCGATGTACGGCGGGGGCTTCGCCACCATTCCGGCGTACTTGCGCGACATGTTCGGGACCATGCACGTCGGCGCAATTCACGGCCGGCTGCTCACGGCCTGGTCGGTCGCCGGTGTCCTCGGGCCGGTGTTGGTGACCTACATTCGCCAGTATCAGCTCGATCACGGTGTGCCCAAGGCACAGGTGTACTCGGTGACGATGTATATCATGTGCGCCCTGCTGTTTATTGGCTTCCTGTGCAACCTGTTGGTGCGTCCGGTCGACCAGCGGCATCATTATCGCGGCGCCGACGCGATCGCCGCGGCCGCGGTAAGGCCGTCTTCGGCCTAGAGGGGTAGCTCATGAAATTGCGCCTGATAATCATGTGGCTACTCGTTGGGGTGCCATTGCTCTGGGGCGTGTACAAAACCATCCAGAATGCGATGCAGCTGTTCGTATAGACGCCGGCTTCGGCTTCGGGCGGACTTTGGAAGCACGTTGCTAATGAGGTGTCGAGCCGCTGACTGTGATCGCGATAGCGGTGTCGGTCACTCTGACCGGCTGCTCACGGTAGTATTCCGGAAAGGAAGTCTTCAAGGCACTGATCTTGGGTAGATCGTTGATGACGATATAGGGGCTATCCGGATATTTGATCAGAAAGTCCTGGTGTGCGTCCTCAGCAGGATAGAAACCCCTCAGCGGATCAACGCGTGTCACGATGGGGCGAGCGAAGACGCGCGCCTTCTCGAGCTGCGTTATGTAGGCGCGGGCAATGTCTGCCTGTGTCTCACTCGCATAGAAAATCGCTGAACGATATTGCGAACCTACGTCAGGCCCCTGGCGGTTCAGCTCCGTCGGGTCGTGCACGACCGCGAAGAATATGCGCAGTATGTCGGCGTAGGAGATTACTTGGGCATCAAACTTGATTTCTACGGCTTCAGCGTGGCCCGTGGTACCGGTACTCACCATGTGGTAGTGGGCGGAGCTCTGGTCTCCACCGGCGTAACCTGCGACGACACTGAGCACCCCACGTACGTGCTGGAACACTCCCTGCACGCCCCAGAAGCAACCCCCTGCCAGCACCGCGGTTTGCAATGGAGCCACCGCACTGTCCTTGTCCAGCACGGGCAGGGGCACTCGCCGCAGCGAACCGGCAAGCGCGACGTTCAGCGTCAACAGCGCCAACAGCAGCGCCGTTAAAGTGCTGAGCCATCTGATGCGGTGGTATCTTGTCATGCGCTGCTCCTTGGACGGTCAGCTCGGCAGAAGAATACATCTCGGACCCGACGCAGTCTCCTGGGGTGCGTCATCACTTGCCGGCGTGTGGCTCCAGGTCCTCAAGATCCGTCTGCTGCTTTCAGACT
>JASHTF010000283.1 GCA_030040715.1 Gammaproteobacteria bacterium
CTCGGGCCAGTAGCTGCCGTCCTCGCGGGTGCACACGATCTGAGGATTGCAATCGAAGCCAATGATCCGTACGAACTGTTGCACGCGCTCGCGCGCGGCGATCTCTCGAAAGCCCTGAACGAGCTGGTGGCCCAGGCGCCAGACATGCGCCGAAACACTGAGACGCATGCACACATCGAGTGTCGCACGGCAGGCAGCGAGCCCCACGGTCTCGGACGCGTGCGTCTGAGACAGCAGAAATACCCGCGGCCTTGTATGCTCGAGCCCCCCGAGCTCCATCAACTCGCGTTTGCCGACGAGAAATGAGAAGCTGAATCCGTTCGAGACTGCCTTACCGAAGGTTGCAAGATCGGGATGGACTGCGTACAGATGGTGTGCGCCACGGACGTCGAACCGCATGGCGGCGATCATTTCGTCGAAGATCAGCACCGCACCCTCGCGGCGCGTGAGTGCGCGCAGGCGGCCGAGAAAGTCGTCCCGCGGCTCGTCGTTCTTGACAGGTTCCAAAATGACGGCGGCGATCTGGCCCGGCAGTTCGGCGAATAGCTGCTCCAGGCTCCCAGGATCGTTGTAATGAAACTTGACCGTAAAGCAACTTTCCTCGCCAGGAATCCCCGCGTTCATCGGAGTCGCGCCGATGAACCAGTCGTGAATGGCGAAGAACGGGTGCTCGGAGCAGACCGCGACGTACTTTCTACCTGTATAGGCCCGTGCGAGCTTGACGGCGGCAGTCGTAACGTCGGAGCCGTTCTTGCCGAATTTCACCATGTCTGCCCAGGGGTGTAGGGCGAGCAGGTACTCGGCCAGCTCGAGCTCGAGAAGTCCGGGGCGGGTGAAGTTCACGCCGGCATCGATCTGGCGCTTCACCGCCTCGTTGACCGCTGGGTACGCGTGACCCAGGATCATCACGCGGTTCCCCATTGCCCAGTCGAGATAGCGGTTGCCGTCCACGTCCCAGCAATAGGCGCCATTGGCACGCACGATAAGCTGAGGCGATCGTGCGGGGAACTGGTCACACCCCTTACTGTAGGTGTGACTGCCGCCGGGGATCGCCGCGTGCAGCCGCGGCAGCAGCGCCCGGGATTCATCGAAGATCTCGATCCGATCAGCCATAACGCGCACTCTCTCAGGAACAGCCTAGCTCGATCAATCTCACTACACGCAGCATGGCCGCGTCGGCAATCGGGCAATGCTGTGCCTGGATCGTCTGGATGAACTGCGACAAAGCCGATCTGAAGGCACTGAACGCATCGCGAAAGCTGCGTCGCACCGCGGCGCGTTCGCCGTACGCACAGATCGTAATCGGCCCGGCCGCGGCACCCGTGCTGGTAAAGCGCGTCTGAAGGCCGCTCGCCCAATGCACCGTGAGCGTCGTGACGGCTTCGCGGCGGAAGCGTTGGTAATCGAGGACTTCGTCGGCTTCGGGGAACGCGATCAGTACCGGCTCGACGATGTGCGCAGCATAGGTCTCCCAAACGTGGGGGACGATCGCATCGATCAGGCGCACGGCACCGATGCGCTTGCGGCTCGAATCCGAAATGAGCAGCTCGTCTGCGTAGCGCAACGCTGAACACGTGAATATCTGCCAAGAGTAGTGGCGCAGCGCGAGCAGGCGCAGCGCATCGCGCGTGCTCAGCGCGAGCGGCTTGTCGATGTAGATCGGCACACCCGCCTCGAGGAAGGGTGCCGCGTGTTCGAAATGATTCTGCGCATCGTCGCGCGCCAGTAAGACAGCGTCGATCTCGCCGATCATGGTTTCGAGTCGATCGACGACGTGCGGAATGCGGGACGCGCGCGCGACGTGTTCCGAGATCTTCCTGTCCTGTGTCCACACATGCGTGACGCGTGCGCTCGCGAGCGCGACGGCGGGAAAGCTTTGGCGCGCGAGATAGCGTGGAATGGCGGGAAACGGACAGCTTGCCATCGCCTCCGGATCATAGCCATTGAAGATCGCAGACCAGGAATAGGGATGCCCATTGCCTGCGCTCAAGCCGATTACTCCGAGGCGCAGCGGGGCGCTTGCGCTCAGCATAGGAAGCCCCAGCGGCGCGGATCGATCAGATCAGGCTCGTCATTCGCGAATCGGCCGTAATCGAGGGCCGGCGGGTTTGAATAGGCATCGAGGCACTGCTCGAGCTGACGCTTCGAGGCGATTCCGATCAGCACGACGTCTATCGCGCGCAAGCCCTTTACGAACCCGAGCGCCGCAGCGATGGGTGATGAGCCGACACGCGAGATCTCGCGGCGGTAGCGCGCGACTGTAGGCGCGAAGCGCTGCAATTGGTCCGGCAGCTGGTACGCCTCCATCAGCAGCAGTCCCTGCAGCAAGACCGAGCGTGCATGAACCTCGAGTCCCGCGGCCTTGAGCCTCTCCAGAGTTCCATCGCGCACGAGGCGCTGATCGAAAACGTTCACCGGCAGCTGGATCAGATCCAGCGGAAAGCGCCCCGAGAGCTGCTGCGCTTCGCTTGAATCGTATACCGAGGCGCCAATCAAGCTCACCAGGCCGGTACGCTTCAATCTCGCCAGCAGCCCAAACAGCGAGTCGCCGCCCGGTCCGAGCAGGTCGGCTGCGCGGTGCACGAGTATTCCGTGAACATGGCCGCGTTGCAGCCGAGCGAGCGATCTATCGAAGCATCGTTCGATGCTCTCGAGCCCGCGTGACGTGATTTCGGTGCCGGGGGTCGGAGCAGTCTTGGTGATCACGTGAAATACCTGATCTGCCTGCATGCTGCGCCCGAGAACCGTTTCACTGTCGCCATAGGCCGATGCCGTATCGAGCGTATCGATACCCGCCGCCCAGGCGTGCGCGAGGATCTCGCGCACTTCCTCCTCCGGCGTTTGTCCGGGGTTGGAGATTCCGTAGTGCATTCCGAACTGCACCGTACCGAGTCCAAGCTTCGCAGCCCCGGGTTCGCTCACACGCCCGATCCGCTTTCGAGCAGAGCGCGACGCAGGCAGGCGACGGCGTGCTCTTGGTCCTCGTCCGATAGGCTGCAGTGCAGAGGCAATGTCAGCGCTTCCTCGTAATAGCGCTCGGCTTCGGGAAAATCTCCGCGCCTGAACCCGAGCGTCGCGTAGTAAGGCTGCAGGTGCACGGGGATGTAATGCACATGCACTCCGATCTCCATCGATCGAAGCCGGTCGAAGAGCCGCCGCCGATCGGCCGCGTGCGTGAGGCGCACGACGTACAGGTGGAAGGCCGACAGGGCGTAGGGCGCGCCCGCTTGTGGAGTCACGGGGAGACCGGCGAGCAGTTCCTGGTAGCGGCGCGCGAGCGTGCGGCGCCGCGCGAGAAACTCGTCCAGACGGCTGAGCTGGCTCAGTCCGAGCGCCGCCTGAATATCCGTCATCCGATAGTTGAGGCCGAGCATGGCTTGCTCGTAGTACCAGCCACCCTCCGTCCCGGCACGCATCTCAGCTGCGTCGCGGGTGATGCCGTGCGAACGCAGGAGCCCGAGCTTCGCGGCGAGCGCCTGGTCGTTCGTAAGCAGCATTCCGCCTTCGCCGGTTGTGATGATCTTTACGGGATGAAAACTGAAGACGGTAATATCCGCATAGCGGCACGATCCGACCGGCTCGTCGCGGTACTCGGCACCGACTGCGTGCGATGCGTCCTCGATCACCGCGAAACGGTAGCGTTTTGCCAGTCTGGCAATCTCGGCCATGTCGCACGGCAGCCCGCCGAAATGCACTGGAACTAGAACATCTGGCAGCCGCCCGGCCCTCTCGGCCTCGATCAGCTTGGCTTCCAGGAGCGGTACGCTCATGTTGAGCGTTCGAGGGTCGATGTCGACGAAATCGACCTCGGCGCCGCAGTAACGGGCGCAGTTCGCCGAGGCAACGAACGTGTTCGGCGAGGTCCACAGCCTGCGACCCGGGCCCAAGCCGAGTGCGATGCAGGCGAGATGCAGTGCGGCGGTTCCGTTCGAAACCGCAATCGCGTGGCGGGCCCGCACGCGCGCGCACATACCCTGTTCGAACTGGGCGATGGTCGGACCCTGTGTGAGCCAGTCGGAGCGCAGCACCCGTACGACCGCGGCGATATCCTGCTCCGAGAGAGTTTGACAGCCGTACGATGCGTAGCCCCTGCGCATGCTCATACCCATCGGCTGAGCAGGTCAGCCAGCTGCCCCGCGGTGAGGAATTGCGAGTTGTTGCCCGAGTCGTAGCCGAAACCCGCGGGCACGGGCACCCCGCGCTCGCCGCAGCGATTGCAGCGGTAGTCCGGATGCTCGATAAAGGTGATACTCGGCATGATGACGTAGTGATCGTCGAACTCCAGCGTCAACCGCCAATCGTCTGGTGGGCACATCACCTCGTGCAGCTTCTCTCCCGGGCGGACCCCGATGATCCGATGCGGAAGCCGGGGAGCCATTGCTCGCGCCAGATCGACGATGCGCGAGGAGGGGATCTTCGGAACGAACACTTCGCCGCCGTACATGCGCCCAAAGCATGCAATCACGAAATCCACACCCTGTTGCAGCGTGATCCAAAATCTCGTCATCTGCGGGTCGGTGATCGGTAGTTCGGTCGCACCCTCTGCAATTAGACGGCGGAACAGCGGGACGACTGAGCCACGGGAGCCCACCACATTGCCGTAACGTACGACCGCGAAGCGTGTCTTACGCTTGCCCACGATGTTATTGGCCGCAACGAACAGCTTGTCCGAAGCGAGCTTGGTCGCGCCATATAGGTTGAGCGGATTGGCGGCCTTGTCGCTCGAGAGCGCAACGACCTTTTCGACCCCGGCTGCCAGCGCCGCGTGGATGACATTTTCCGCGCCGTAGATGTTGGTCTTGATGCACTCCATCGGATTGTATTCGGCCGCGGGAACCTGCTTCAGAGCCGCTGCATGCACGACGTAGTCGATGCCATCAAATGCCTGCTCCAGGCGCGCTCGGTCGCGCACATCGCCAAGAAAAAAGCGCATGGCCGGGCTCAGGAATTCCTGGGCCATTTCATACTGTTTGAGCTCGTCGCGGGAGTACACGACCAGCTTTCGCGGTTTATAGCGTTCGAGGACCGTGCGGATGAATTGCCGGCCAAAGGAGCCTGTGGCTCCGGTGACCAGAATCGCTTTGTCGTTGAACATGTCTTCGGTGTGTGTGCTGGCGCTGCGATCGGACACGCTACCGCCTGCGGTGTCCGTGGAACACCGCATGGCAATTCATCGCCGTCGTTGCCGCTTTCCAGCCGGCTCCCTCGGAGCCCGACGGCGCTACGGGACCCTCACTCGCGACCTTGGACGTCCCGCCGGATCTGCTCGATCTCGCCCCGTAACAGTTCGTACTCGCGCATCTTGATCTGCAAGAACTCGACCGTCAGCTTTGCCTTCTCTTCGATGCCGCGCGGGGTGAGCACATACATGTATGCGGCTTTGTTACGGCTGTTCTTGAAGCGCGCAGCCTTCACCCAGCCCTTTCGCATGAGCGCCTGCACACAATAGTTCACCTTACCAAGGCTGATGCCGAGCTCGCGCGCGAGCTCCCGCTGGCTCATACGCGGATTCGTGCCGAAGAGGCGCATCAACCTAAGACGGACGTCATCCGCGAGCATCGCAGACCCAGCTCGGAACGCCCACGCAAACAAGTTCTTCCGGCACACGCACTGCAGTTTGCCGCCCGAGAATGTGCAGCAGCACGGTCACCCGATCGCTCCCGGATTCGCACTCGAACACCCCTTCGAGACCTTCGAGCGGCCCGGACAAGAGCCGCACGCGGGACCCTGAAGCGAAGGTCGAGCGAGGGGCCAGGCGATGCAGCCCGGACTCAGGATCGGCGCGGTTGCGCAGTTCGCGAATCACCGACTCCGGCACAATGGCACAACTCGAGCCGAACCGAACTAGGGCCGCAACGCCGAGCGTCGAATGGATCGGCCGAAAATCGTCTCGACCCTCGTCGAGCCGCACGAACAGGTAGCGCGGGAAGAGCGGCCCGATACGCTCGCGCCATCGCCCCGCGTACCGGGCGAGCTTGCGTACCCGCGGAAGGTAGACTTCGTAGCCCTGGCGGCCGAGATTGACCTGAGCCGTGTCTTCGCCGTGCGGTTTCGCGTGAACCAAATACCAGCGCAGCACGGTGGAATGCCTCCCGGCGATGGCAGGGCTTCTCGAACCGACGAGCGGCTATTGTGAGGCGCCGCGTTCAACGGCTGAACGGGAAGCTTAAGCACGCTACACCCGACTGTCAACGGGCAGTACCGCTAGCCGTCGGGTGACCTCGGGCTAGGTGGTCATGCTAGTCGTACTGAGCCGGCCAACGTGTCTGCGATGGGCGCAATCGCTAATTTCCGCGTCGAAGCACCACTACCATGCCCGCATGCCGTCGGACAATCCACCGCTTAAGAACGGCTGGAATTCCGCGGCCGCCGAAGCGCGCATCGAACCATTGTGCCTCAATGTGTTCTATTGAGTCGAAACGAGATCCCAATGTTCGATGGATCTCGCGGGGCCGGCGGAAATGTGTCCAGTTGTCAATCCAGTTACAAGCGTAACTGCCGCCGGAGAACTTCTTGCCCTGCAGAGCCTTGACGCACGATGCATACCACAGTCGTAGCTTGCCGCGAGGCAACCAATGCAGAAACGGGACCAGAGTGTGAGGCTCTCGCCATACGCTTCTGTCGGGGAATATGTGCAGTGACTGACCCGCAGGCTTAAGCACGCGGGCGATTTCACTGACGACTGTAGCGAGGCTCGGTACATGCTCGAGCACCTGGTTGCTGACGACTACATCAAAAGACGCATCGTCGAATGGGATGCGATCACTCTCCATCCGCCTTATGAACGCCGCGGCTTCTTCCCGCAAGTCAGAAAAATCCCCTCCGTCGAAGAAAACATCGCACCCGTATGCGTCTACACCGCATTTGCGCAGCTGTGCGACAACCTGACCGGAGCCGCATCCGTAATCTAACACGCGCCCGTTTGGCCCCGCTGCGTGCTTCGCCCATTCGACGCAGTACTGATAATTGTCCATGTGCGCCCGGTCACGCTGCAACCGGAGAAATCGCGGGTACTCAGGCCCTCAGATAGCGATAGATCCGGCGCAAGCCCAGATACACGGAGC
>JASHTF010000284.1 GCA_030040715.1 Gammaproteobacteria bacterium
AGCGCGAACACGGCCTGGTCGACCCAGCCGCCGCTGGTGGCCGGTTTTTTTCCGATTGCGTCCGCGCTCACCATTGGGTCTTGCCCTTCCAGTCCGGTGGCAGCGCCGGTGTGCGCACCGGCGTGAGTCGCGCGTCGGTGGCGGCCAGCCGCTCGACCAGCTCCGCCGTACCGTGGCAAACGCCGCAGAGCATTGGACCATGCAGTTGCGCCGATGAGCAATGCGGCGCCTGGAACGCGACACCGATGTGTTTGTAGGAACCTCGCACCCTCGAGCGGTAGCCGACCGGAAGCAAGCTACCGGTGCTACGCCCACCCGTTCCTGAACTCAGGACGAGAAAATCAGGCTCAGGACGAAAATCAGGATCAGGACGAGTTGTCGCTGACGATGAGCGGGATCGAGTAGGTGCTCGACAGTGAGCTGCTATCGAGCTGGATCGTGATGGTGGTGTTCAGATTCAGCACGCCCGGCTGTTGTGGCACGACGGTCACCTGCTGCTGCAGCGCTACCCCGCCCTGCAGATCGCTGGCATCGAACTCGCGTTCGGACTGCAGCGCCAGGCCGTTGTCGGGCAGAAACGAGCCGTGCAGGTGATTGATCTGCGTATCGCCGCTCGGGACGATCGCCACGGCAATATGCAGCGGCATGCCGAGCGCGGGCTTTGACCCGAGCCGAAACTTCACACTGACGGGGACCTTGGAGGCGTCCGGAGCGACCGCGGACACCATACCCGCGGTGGGATCCGGCGGTGAGTCGGCCTGCGTCTCGCTCGATTCGGCGCTCGCTCCGGGCGCGGCCGTGAGGTGCGAGGGTGCCATGCGGCCACACGCGGCCAGCGCCCCACAGCCGGCGAACGCCAGCCCCAGCGCGAGCATTCGGGCGGTTCCCAGCAACCGACCCCTGCCGAGCATCCATTCCCGCCCTGCGGCGGGCGTCCGTGGCAGCGCCAGCATGAACTGAGGCGTCCAGGTGCTCATGCGGCGAGCACCTTAGCACAGCTACGTTTCCAGAAGTGGCGGTTGCGTCAGCAAATCCTGCTGCTCACGCAGGTCCCCCACATATCGTTCCCAGAACCGCGCCTCCCCGGCCCAGGGGAAGGCACGTGGAAAGGCCGGGTCGGACCAACGCTCCGCGATCCACGCGGCATGGTGCAGCATACGAGTAGCCCGCAGCGCCTCGATGAGCCCCAGCTCCCGCGCCTCGAGGTCACCAAACTGGCGATAGCCCTGCATGATGTCGAGCCACTGACGCTGCTGCTCCTGTGCCGAGCCCGATAGGAACATCCACAGATCCTGCATGCGCGGACCATTCATACAGTCGTCCAGATCAACAAACAGCGGTCCGCGTGGCTGCCACAGGATGTTGCCGAGATGACAATCGCCGTGCAGTCGAATGAGGCGCAGCGGCGCCGCGCGCTCGAACGCCGCCCCGATGCCGCCGATCAGCTCGTCGCTCACTTGCCGGTAGGCGAGGCGCATGTGCTCGGGCAGCAGCGGCGAGGCCAGCAGCAGCGCGCGAGCGCGGGCCGCAGTCCCGCTACCCAATAGCGTCGGCCGGTAGCGGAATGGGTGCCGCTGGCCGACAGCGTGAATGCGCGCGAGCGTGCGCCCGAGCAGCTCGCGCGCATCGGCAGCATCCAGGTCCGGAGCGGCGCCCGGGCAGAGCGTGAACGCGGCGAGCCGGAAGTCACGGTGATGATGCAGTGTCACGCCCTGCAACCGCAGCGGGGCGGCGACTGGCAGCTCCTCGGAGGCCAGCTCGAGCGCGAATTCGTGTTCCTCGAGAATTTGTGCATCGGACCAACGATTGGCACGATAGAATTTCAGCACCACCGGCGCTTGATCAATGCGGCCCAGGCGGTACACGCGGTTCTCGTAGCTGTTCAAAGCGAACAGATGCCCGTCGGGTGTCAGACCAATCGCCTCGGCGGCCTCCAGCACTGCATCCGGGGTCAGACCGGCGAATGGAGTCGGGTCAGTCGATGGTGCCTGCTCGCTCATGTGCACCCTGTAAGAGGAAGTAAGCGCCCATGTCCCATCAGTCGATCCTGATCACGGGCGGCGCCGGCTATATCGGCAGCCACGTGCTCCTGCAGCTGCAAGGGCGCGGCGAGCGCGTCGTCGTGCTCGATAATCTGGTCACGGGCTTTCGCCAGGCGGTGCGCGAGGCGCCATTGATCGTCGGAGACGTCGGCGATCGCGATCTGCTCGCGAGCGTGTTACGCGAGCACGCCATCGACACCGTGATGCATTTCGCCGCCAGCACGATCGTACCCGAATCGGTGCGTGATCCGCTGAAGTATTACGCCAACAACACCTGTGCCACGCGCAACCTGCTTGACAGCTGCCTGCGCCACGGTGTGCGCGCCTTCGTGTTCTCCTCGAGCGCCGCGGTGTACGGCATCCCCGCGAGCGGCGTCGCCGACGAGGCCCAGCCGCTCGCGCCCATCAACCCCTACGGCACCTCCAAGCTGATGTCGGAGTGGATCCTGCGCGATCTGGCCGCGGCGGGCGCGCTGCGCTACGTGAGTCTGCGGTATTTCAACGTCGCCGGTTCCGATCCACAGGGACGCATCGGCCAGGCGACCCGCAACGCCACGCTGCTGATCAAGGTTGCCTGTGAGGCCGCGGTCGGCAAGCGCGCGCACGTATCCATCTACGGCACCGACTACGATACACCGGACGGCACCGGCATCCGCGACTACATCCACGTCGACGACCTGGCCCGCGCGCATCTGGATGCGCTCGACCATCTGCGCCGCGGGGGCGACTCGCTGGTGCTCAACTGCGGGTACGGGCATGGGGCCAGCGTCCGGGAGGTGCTGGGGAGCGTACAGCGTCTGACCGGCAAGCCGCTGCTGATCAAGGAGGAGCCGCGCCGCCCCGGGGACCCCCCGGCGCTGGTCGCGCGCGCCGAGCGCATCCGCACCGCGCTCGGCTGGACGGGCCGCCTGGACGACCTGGATGCGATCGTCGACAGCTCCCTGCGCTGGGAGCGTAAGCTTCTGCGCGAGCCTTGGTAGACAGCGGCCCTGGCACGTGGCATAGAGTTCACCCTGGATGCGCTGGCTATTACCTAAGTCTTTGAATGGGTTCCTGTTGCTGGGCCTGGTCACCCTGGCAGGACCGCTGCTGTTCGGCATCCTCAATGCGACCGTGCAGATGCAACGGCTGGCGCTCACCAGCCAGCGGCTGGTGGCCGACAGCGTGCGCACGACGCGGCTGTCACAGGACATGTATGCGCAGATCGAGCTGCTCGAGCGCTCGGCGCGCACTTACCTCGTGCTGGCCGATCCGAGCGTGCTGGTGCCGTTCCGCGATCACGACCAGCAGATCAGCGAGATTGCCGGCGCCCTGCATCAGGCGCTGCGCGCTGCCAACGCTCACTCCCAGCTCAACGGCCTTACCGACGAGCTCGATCACATCCGCGCGCTGGTGCTGCTCGACAAGCCGCCCACCACTACCCGTCTGCCCCCGGAGCGCGCGGCACAGATCGATCAGGCCTTCACGCGTCTCAGCGATCTCGCCTCGGACATCGCCACCTCCACCAATCAGCAGATCGATTCCGACGTCGCGGCGCTGCAGCTCGCGACCGATCGCTCGCGGCGCGAGCTGTATATGGAGTCCACGCTGCTGCTGCCGCTGGTGCTGATCGTGGTGCTGCTGTTCGCGCTGCGCCTGAGCCGTCCACTGCGGCAGATCGATCGCGCCATCGGCGAGCTCGGCCGCGGCAACTTCTCCAATACCGTCGAGGTCACCGGGCCCGTGGACCTCGAGCGCCTCGGCCATCAACTCGAGTGGCTGCGCCACCGCCTGCTCGAGCTGGCGCAGGAGCGCAACCGCTTCCTGCGGCAGATGTCGCATGAGCTCAAGACGCCGCTCGCCAACATCCGCGAGGGCACGGAGCTGCTCATGGATGGGGCGGTCGGCGAGCTCGT
>JASHTF010000285.1 GCA_030040715.1 Gammaproteobacteria bacterium
GCCCGCCAGTTACGGATGGCCACGTTGGTGACGACCAGCGGCTTACGCACCGCCATATGCAACGCCGCCTTCTGGTCCTCGGGCAGTTCCGGGCACAGATACGGCACGATGGCGTTGAAGCACGCCATGACCACAGAGCGGGTACGGACGTTGTAGGGTCTGCCGTCGCGCAGATAGGTTACCTCGACTGCCTTTGCGGTCAAAGGATCCCCTAGGTGCTTGGCGCGGATCGCCGTGCTGGACAGGCGGATGCGCACATCGTTGCGCGGAACGTCCAATACCGAGTAATCGATCTTCTGCAACACCGCATCATCCATGGTGCTGCCCGGCAGCGCAGCAGGTATCAGCCATCGGACCAGCAGTCGTGCCGCGGTGGCTGCGTTGTCGGGAAATTGGACGTTCTTGCCCTCGTCCACGACCAAATTTGAGATCTGCGAGGACGGCCGCGGCCCCATCCCATCGAACCCGGGAGAGCCACGCCGCCAGGCATACCAGGCACTGATGGTATCTAGACCCGCCGCCTGATTGGTCGAGCCGCCACCGCCCAGAGCGAGGGCATAGGCGACGGCGTCAGGATGGATCTTGGCCACCTTGCTCAGATAATCGATGTAGCTCATTTTTTGGAGCTGCCGGACCTTGTCCTCGAGCGCGACGCCCGGCATGTAGTCGCTCTTATCGGTCAACAGCTTCAACAGGCCCTCTTTGGCGCCCTTCGAAAACGGCGTCTTCTCGAGGAACGCAGTCAACTCAGCCGCCGGTGTGTGACCGGCACGGAGGCTCAATTCGGGCGGCACGTTCGGAACGAGATGGTCCTTCCGATAGGATTCCTTGTCGAAGAACATGGCCGGCTTCAGGCCCAGATCTCGCGGCGGGTTCGAGTTATGGGCAACTTCCTCGTAGTAGCGCGGGCGGTCGACACCGATATCGTGCATCAGCTGCTGCGCTTCCGGTGGAAACGTATTCGGGCGCCAGAGGGCGGCGGTGCCGCCGCCTGCAATCAGACGCTTGCCGTCCACGATGAATTCGTTGCGTCGGGCGTGGCCGCCGAGATCGTCGCACGCGTCGATCACCAGCACCTTCGAGTTCGGGATGTTCTTGCGGAAAAAATAGGCAGCGGCAAGTCCGGACATGCCCGCACCCACCACGACCAGGTCGTAGGCTTCGCCCGTATCGGCCGGGGGTCCGAGCGCCTTGCCATCGCGCACGGCATGCCCCGCATTTAATGCTTCCGGGTTTTGCCCGCGCATCCCCGTTCTCATGGGCGGGTAATGGGCGGCCTCTTCAGGGGCGGTCGCATCTGGCGTGGCCGTCTGAGCGAGGCTTGTGCCTGGTAACGTCGAGGCCATCGTTCCGCCGACGGCCATCGCCACACCATCCAGGAAATCTCGCCGAGTGATTTCGGTGTCCATCCCGAGTTCCCGATCACCGTTGTTCATGGCACATCCCTCTTCTCTGAATAGTTCCGCCTTGACCTCGAAACTTCATGTGGCGGTCGTCAGATTATCAACCCTTGATCGCATTTGGATTTGGCTCGGTCGTGCGATAAAAGCAGCTCCCATAGCCGCCCGCTGCGCCGTACAGGTAGTGACCAGAGCCAGCAATGCAACCCTGTGAGTCACGATAGGGGGCCGTATGGCGACGTGCAATGAGAATGGGATGAAGCGGATAAAATACCTGTGAGCGGGATGAAACATCACGAGGCAGAATCACCTCAGCCTTGCATGCGGAAGCCGCCCCGGCATGATGAAACCGCGCGCATGAGGGCGCGAATTACCCCGCAACGGCGCGGACTGCCCCGCCGCTTGCGAGCAACGTCACGCGCCCAAGAACGCGGCTATGCTCCCGATGGGTCGGCGAAGTTGTCCGGATAGTCACCCGGCATGCCGTCGGTGTCCCGCTCGGACCATTCGAAGTCGAATACCGGCCGGATTACGTTGGTGATGATTTCGTTCACGGCACGGTGGCTCTGTTGCCACGCTGCGTTGGTGAGTGAAACCCAGGCCGCATCCGAGTTCGAGATCGTGATCCGACCAAATTGCCTGCGCGCCACCACCCAGGGCGCATCCATACGATGTGACCAGTCGGGATCATACAGATCGTTCGAGCCGGGCGCATAAGCATGACCCCAGCGATTGATGATGATGCCCGCGACGTCACGCTTGGCCTCAAAGCCGCCCGGTCCCAGCACGCGATCCAGCTGTGAGCGGATGTTGCGCTCGAAGGTCTCAAAGCTAATCGCTTGAAGCGCGGCGCGGGCGGCCTTCCATTGCTCGCGCGGCGGCAACCCGGAGCCCGGCTTCTCCAGAATCGCGTTGGTCAGCCCCATCGACACCACGATGGGTTCATCCGGCGAGGTGGGATTACGATAACCACCCACCTCGGGCGTGACGCCAAGGCCGATGGACGTGTAGAACATGCCTGGGCAGTGGATCGCCGAAACACCGAGCTTCTGGAACGCCCGCCAATTACGGATAGCCACGTTGGTGACGACGAGCGGCTTACGCACTGCCATGTGCAACGCTGCCTTCTGGTCCTCGGGTAGTTCCGGGCACAGATACGGCACGATGGCGTTGAAGCACGCCATCACCACAGAGCGGGTACGGACGTTGTAAGGTCTGCCGTCGCGCAAATAAGTTACTGCGACTGCCTTTGCGGTCAAGGGCTCGCCCAGGTGCCTGGCACGGATGGCTGTGCTGGAAAGGCGGATACGCACGTCGTTGCTCGGAATATCCAATGCCGAGTAATTGATCTTCTGCAAAACCGAATCATCCATGCTGCTACCCGGAAGAGCAGCAGGTATCAGCCAGCGGACCAAGAGGCGTGCCGCGTTGGCCGCGTTATCGGGAAAACGGATGTTCACCCCCTCGTCCTCGACCAAATTTGAGATCTGCGAGGACGGCCGGGGCCCCATGCCCGCGAACCCGGGCGCGCCGCGTCGCCAGGCATACCAGGCGCTGAAGGTGTCCAGACCGGCCGCCTGATTGGTCGAGCCCCCGCCGCCCAGAGCGAGGACGTAGGCAACCGCCTCGGGATGGATCTGGGCAACCCTGCCCAGAAAATCGATATAGCTCATTTTCTTGAGCTGCCGGACTTTCTCCTCGTACGCGACCCCGGGCATGTAGTCGCTCTTATCGGTGAATAGCTTCAACAAGCCATTTTTGGTGCCCGCCGTAAACGGCGCTTTGTGAAAGAACTCGCTCCACTCAGCTGTCGTCGTGTTGGTCCCGCCGCCATAACCGAGTACACCGACTATACCGGACGCACCCATTTCGGCCGGTACGTTCGGCACTAGACGGTCCTTCCCATAAGATTCTTTGGAAAAGAACATCGCCGGCCGCAGACCCAAAGCGTGCGGTGCATTCGGGTTATGGGCAATTTCTTCGTAGTAGTGCGGGCGGTCGATGCCGATATCACGCATCAACTCCTGTGCCTCGGGAGGAAAGGTATTCGGACGCCAAAGGGCGCCAGTGCCGCCGCCTGCAATCAGGCGCCTACCGTCCACCATGAATTCGTTGCGCCGGGCGTGGCCGCCGAGATCGTCACACGCGTCAATCACCAACACTTTTGAGTGTGGGATGTTCTTGCGAAAGAAATAAGCGGCGGCAAGTCCGGCCATGCCCGCACCTACCACGACCAGGTCGTAGGTTTCGCCTGTGTCAACCGGCGGTCCGAGCGCCTTACCATCGCGGACGGCATGCCCGGCATTCACTGCGGCTGGCTCCTGTCCGCGGATCCCCGTTCTCATGGGCGGGTAATTAGCGGCCTCTTCAGGGGCGGCAGCTGCGTCTGGTGCGGCCGTCTGAGCGAGGGTCGTACCGGGTAAGGTTGAGGCTACCGTTCCGCCAACGGCGATTGCT
The DNA here is from genome assembly GCA_030040715.1 of Gammaproteobacteria bacterium. Classification (GTDB taxonomy): domain Bacteria; phylum Pseudomonadota; class Gammaproteobacteria; order Steroidobacterales; family Steroidobacteraceae; genus FEN-1191. The sequence continues at coordinate 3,858 of JASHTF010000285.1, forward strand.
ACACCATCCAGGAAGTCTCGCCGCGTGATCGCTATGTCCATTCCGAGTTCCCGATCTCCATGGTTCATGGCACATCCCTCGTGATCTGAGTAGTTCCGCGTTGACTTCAGAACTTCAGTGGCGGTCGTCAGAGAATCAACTCTTTGATCGCACTCGGATTAAGTCCCGTCAATCACGATAGAAGGGCGCATGGCGAGGTGCAATGAGAATGGGATGAAACGGATAAAATGTCCGTGAGGGGGACGAAACGCCATCAGGGGAAAATCAAAATGGTATTCTGGTACCTAGATCGAACCACTCACCCTTAGCCTTACGCAAGCAGTGCGCTGCCATTGAACGAAACCCCATGCGCCCTGATGTCTGCTCGAGCCGCGCATAGCCTGAGGGAAATGTGACCGTGCGATAAGGGAAATAAAGGATAATGCTTATGAGCCTAATGTCGACACGCATGTTCGCAGCGATATCTTTGCTCGCAGCCGCGCTCATTGGTGCCGGACTCGCGCTGGCAGATACCCCGGCACAAATGAAGGCGAAGCAGGAAGTCGATCGATCCGTGCATGAAGTCGTCGCCGTCTACGCGACGACAGATGTAGACAAATACTTCTCCTACTATGCCGATGACCTGCTCATCTGCTGTTTCAGAGGAGAGCCTTGGAGCAAGCAAGCCTACTACACGTTCTGGAAGCAAAACGTGGCCAGCGGCGGTGGCGTGGCACACGCCGAGGTCACAAATCTCATGATTAATGTCTCGCCGAGCGGTGATTCGGCGGTTGCGTTCTATCAGATGCCCTGCGTTCGGCGGATGGCGGCTGCGGTGGCAGGGCAAGACCCCAACATCACTTACAACATGACGGAGACTTGGGTGAAGCGTGCCGGAAAATGGCGCGTAGTAGGTCTTGGTTACTCTGTCGCTGGGCCACCGCCTGCGCCAAAAGCGCCGTAAAGAACCGCTCGCGGCAAACAGCCCTCTCTTTCGGGTGCCGAAAACGCGCGTTGCGTCCGCGCCAGTCGGTGACTGCGTTTCGAGCGGGCGCGTTGACTCTTCACCGCCGTCGGCTGTCGGGCTTGACATCGCTCGCGAGGTGGCGCATCTCTGCGGGCAGCCGAACCCCCTGGTGTTCGGATACGACGAAAATGAGACGAATCCTGTAAGCGCTTGCAAGAGCGCGCTATGCATGACATAGAGCCCCGGATCGAGCGTTTCTATCGACGCGATCAATGGATCGCGGTGCTGCTCGTGCTGGCACTCGTCGCTACGTTGTGCCGAGTGTGGTGGGCGACGGAATTCTTTGCCTCACGGACGGTGCGCGCTCTGCTCGCCGGCGCTGGGGCTCTCCTTATTGCATTCAATGGAAGCTCAATCTGGGCGTTGCTCAAGCACAATCGCGAAGACAAGACATTCATCTACACCCTCGACATCAAGCACCTCGACGAGCACCGAGTCGCTCGGGGTATGCGCCAACCCAAAGAGAGGTAGTCTCGTGCAGACCGAAACCACCACGCCTACGACCGACGAGTACCGCCCGCCGGCCCAAAGCCGCCTGGGTCAGTGGATCGACGCGGCTGTGCTGCTGGTACTCGTCTTCGGCGCGCTGTATGCACCGGTGCTGCTTGGCTGGACCAGTCCCGCCGCGCGAGTGCAGCCGGTCAGCAATCCCACCTGGGAAAGCTTGCACCAGAACCCGACGATGGTCGCCCAATGGCAGAAGCTCGGGTACGATCCGGTCAAGGCGGCACCGCTCATCGAGAGTCGCTTCGACTATCGGATTGACCCTGTCGGTCTCACCGCGACCGCGCTATTGCTCATCGGATACTTTGCCTTCGTCCTGGTGGTGGCGGAGCGCGAATATCGCGGCGTCATCGCCGAGAGGTTCAGCCGATCCCCGTCCGCCAAGGCCGCTTCCCAGACGAACGCGCCGCAGGGCGCGACCGCGGTCCGCACCGAGGCGGTCGCCTTCGCCGACCGCATGCACGAGCTGCCCGCCAGCACGGACGCAGTGGCGAAGAAAAGCGATCCATGAACTTGCTGCGCTTGCTCGAGGCGGCAGCCTGGATTACGGGAGCTGTGCTCTTCGGCGCGATCCTGCTCGACTCCTGGCGTACCGACCGCACATACGATGAGAGCCTGCTGCTGTCTTCGCGCGAGGGCGAAATCGAAAAGGATCTACGGGAGGTCGCAAACGGTCTTGAGCAGCTTGAGGACCGCGTCGACGAGCTCTCGGGACGACACCCATGAGCGTGCCTGCCTCGGCGGCCAAACCCAACGGACACCTGCGGCTGCTGCGAGTGCTTGGGCCAGCCCACGTCTGGGGCTTGGGTGTGGGGATCGTCCTCGTTGGGGAGTTCATGGGATGGAACTTCTCGGTGGCCAAGGGAGGAGCCCTCGGCTCGCTCATCGCCTGCTGGGTCGTGGGCCTGCTGTACACCTGCGTCGCGATGATCGATTCGGAAGTGACCTCCACGGTGGCGGCCGCCGGGGGCCAGTATGCCCAGTCCAAGCACATCGTGGGTCCCTTGATGGCGTTCAACGTAGGGCTGTATCTCTTCATGGCCTACACCATGCTCTTGGCGAGCGATGCGCTGGTGGTGGGCGACCTTTTAAAGACCGTTGCGGACCGCGCGGGCGCGCCCGGTCTCGATCCCCGACCATTCGTTTTCCTGACGATTGCGGTGTTTGCCTTCCTGAACTACCGCGGGGTGCTGGTCACTCTGCGACTCAACTTGATCATTACGGCGATTGCGTGTGGGTCTATCGTGATGATGTTTTTCGCAACCAGGTCCTGGTCAAGCGGCGCTCTCCTCCACGGGGAGTTGATACACGGGCTTCCTTACGGTTGGATGGGTGCAATCGGCGCTTTGCACTTCGGCATCTGGTACTACCTTGGGATTGAGGGCACGTGCCAGTCAGCAGAGGAGGTGCGCTCGCCGCCTCGATCGCTCCCGTTGGGAACGATGGCGGGCATGATAACGCTGCTGATCGCAGCCACGATGACCTGGTATGTGTGCACGGGTCTGCTGCCGTGGGAGTACCTCGGCGCCGCGGTGGTTCCACTATTCGATGCCGCCTCGGTCAGTGGCAGCGCCGCTTTGCAGATCGCGTTGTTCGTCGGAACGCTGTTTGCGGCGCTTGCTTCCGCCAATGGGTGCATCAACGATGCATCGCGTGCCTGGTTCTCGATGGGCAGAGATCGGTATCTACCCGAATGGTTTGCGGCAGTGCATCCGCGCTATCGGACGCCCTACCGCGCGATCTTGCTTGTGGTCCCGATCGCGGCGGCATTCGGATTCACGGGACTCCTCGATCAGGTGGTTACCTTCTCGATCCTCTCCGGGCTCCTCGGCTACACCGTCATGCCGATCAACATGGTGCTGTTCCGACGCAAATGGCCACTAGATAGCATCAAGCGCGGATACGTTCATCCCGGGCACCCGATCCCGGCCTTAGTACTCCTTATTCTCTGTGGCCTCACCTATTTTTCAATTTATCTCGGGTATGGGCGACAGCTTCTGGTGATGCTGGGCTTCTACGTGCTCGCGTCGCTGTGGTTCGTGTCGCACCGATACCGATACGTGCGCCGAGGTGCCCAGTTCACGATGCCGTGGCCGAGACCGCGAGGCTATTGATCAGAGACAACAGCGGCCGGCAACATACGTCTTGCGGACTCGGACGATCGTGACGCGGTCGAACAGTTGCGCCTTGGTGAATGGATCGGTCGCGATAAAAACCTCGGCCTCCCTGCGATCCTCGGTATCGAGTACGTAGATGCCGCCGCCGAGATCGCCGCCGTCATCGCGCAGCTTGGCGCCACAGAAGATGAGTTTCTCTCGCTGCATCGCCAGGAATTCAAGGTGCGCCGGTCGCGTCGCGGCTCTAATGGCCGTGCGGTCGGGCTTGTCCCAGGTCTCGATGATGTAAGGCATGAAATCGGACGCCAGTTCCACTACATCGCGTGTACGCTCGTCAGCCGCTCGAGAAAGGCGGTCCGATGGCCCGACTCCGTCCACAGGACCGGAAAGAAGCTCTCGTCCATCGTGTCATCCCCGACCCGCCGGTAACGGCTGTAGATGTAGCTCAATTCGCTCGGATGAAAACGCGCTTCGGCTGCGACGCAGTGTGTGACCAGCGAGCGGCGCGGCTGCTGCGTGCGGTTGGTATCCGAGCCGTGAAACGTGCCTCCTGCGTGGAAGGCACAGCCGCCGGAGGGCACCTCGACCGGAACCAACTCGATCTGCGTACCGGTCGATCGGGCCGCCTGCTCAAGCGCTTCGCGGTAGTCCTGCGGGGCATGAAACTGACGGATCTTTGGGAAAGCGCCCCAGAGATGCGAGCCGCGCGCGTATTCGATCGTGCCACCGGCGGCCGTGGTCTCGTCGAGCGCCATCCAGCAGGTGGTGAATCCCATCGGGATCACCCACTTGCAATAACTGTTGTCCTGATGAAAGCCGAGCGGCTTTGCACCCGGAGGCTTCCACAGCACGTTGTCCTGCGCGATGCGCGCGCCGCTCCAGCCAGCCAGGGTCGCGCAGGCGCGGCCGATCTCCTCCTTGAGCACGATACGGGCAATCGTGCGGTCGGATTTCCAGCCGTTGCAGATCTGGCGGGTGCGATCGGGCGGGTCGCGCCCCTCGCACCAATTCCATTCGTCGGGGTAGAGGCCGGTGTCGAATTCGCCGCGAAACAGCGGCTCAAAGCGGCTGCGCGCGCTCTCTACCTCTTCCTCAGTGAGAAAGCGCTCGAGAACGAGAAACCCGTCGCTGCGGAACTGCTCGATCTGTCGTGGCGTGATGGTGAGCATGTCCCATACCCAGAACTACGCGTGCCAGCGGCCTGCGACGCGGGATCTTCCACCAAGCCAGCCCGCGCTTTGCGGTCTGGGCGCCGGGCTCACCTGGCGTCCGTACGAGCCCCGAGCAGCTGGCGGCGCGCCGAGTGTAAATGCGTGGTGATCATTGCTACCGCGCTTTCCACGTCTCGGGTCCGGATCGCATCAAAGATCGCGGCGTGCTGCTGGTTATATTCGGTGATCCGCGCCGCTGTCAGGATCTTGTCCTTCATGGCGTTCCACTGCGTGTGCGTGCGCACCGCGTTGATCTGGCGATACACCCACACCATGAGAGGATTGCGCGTTGCCTCGCAGATCAGCTGGTGAAATTCCCGGTCCCACAGCGTGAAGCTCTCCGCGTCGCTGCTCGACGACTCCATGCGCTCCACTGCCATCGCGATGCGCTCGATGTCACGCGCGGTCGCGTTCAATACCGCCAGGCGCACCATCGCGGGCTCGATTGCCAGCCGCACATCGATCAACTCGAGTGGTCCGGTTAATTCCGTGAAGTCCTCGGAGTCGCTGTGAGCCTGAAAGCTCACGTAGGTACCGGAGCCGAGTCGCCTCGTGACCAACCGCTCGCTCTCGAGCCGCACCAGCGCCGTGCGGATCGTCGCCCGTGAAGCGCCGAACGCTGCGGCGAACTGCCGCTCGGCCGGCAGCTTCTCCCCATGCGCGTACTGGCCGCCGAGGATCGCGCGGCGCAACTGGGCCGTGACCCAGGTGGACCCGCGGACGGGATCGGAAATCACGGAGTTGGATGCGAGATCTGCCTCCGGCATTGCGGTAGCGGCAGCCCGACTGTGCACGACTGATGTGGTCTGACCACTTGTGCCCATGTGTTGCATAGTTTTCCCGGAGTGGACTTCAAATGGTTTGAAATCGGTCTGCACTGTGTGCCATGATCTGGTCACGACGTCAAGAGATGGGCGAAAGTGATCTGACTACATCGGCCGTGCGGACTACGGCTGTCACCGCCGCGATGTGGGATTTGCCCGATCCACACACCGCCATGGGAAGCTGTCGATGCCCGTCCGTCTGCTGAAGTTCGCGCTGTCGCGCAGCCATCCCGAGCCGCGCATGTTCACGGCGCGCGAGCGCCTGAAGCCGAGCTACGACGTGGTGATCATCGGCGGTGGGGGACACGGGCTGGCGGCGGCCTATTACCTGGCGCGCGATCACGGCATCCGCGACGTGGTGGTGCTCGAGAAGAGCTACATCGGCGGCGGCAATACCGGGCGCAACACCACCATCGTACGTTCCAACTACCTGACGCCCGAGGGCGTGCAGTTCTATGACGAGAGCGTGCGGCTGTGGCAGGACCTGTCGGAGGACTTCGACCTCAACTTGTTCTACTCAACCCGCGGCCATTACACCTTGGCGCATACCGACTCGGCGATGCGCACGATGCGCTGGCGCGCCGAGGTAAATAAACACCTCGGTGTCGATAGCGAAGTCATCGACAGCGCGGCGGTGCAGGCCGCCATGCCCATGATGGACATCACCTGTGCCGGTCATGCGCCGGTGCTCGGTGCGCTCTACCACGCGCCCGGGGCGATCGCCCGCCATGACGCCGTCGCATGGGGCTACGGGCGCGGAGCTGACCGCCGCGGTGTCGAGATTCACCAGAACACGGAAGTTACCGGAATCGAGCTCGAGGGCGACGGCACCGACCAGCCGCGCGTACGTGCCGTGCTCACCAGTCGCGGCCGCATCGAGACGCGCAAGGTGTTGTGTGCGGTGGCCGGCTACACCCCGCAGCTACTCGCGATGGTGGGGCTGGCATCGCCGATTTATGTGCATCCCCTGCAGGCGATGGTCTCTGAGCCGCTGAAGCCGTGGCTCGACCCGATCGTGGTTTCCGGCTCGCTGCACGTGTACGTCAGTCAGAGCGCACGCGGCGAGCTGGTCATGGGCGCCTCACTGGATCCATATGAGCTGCACTCAACGCGCTCGACGCTGGACTTCGTCGAATCACTGGCGGCACACATGGTCGAGCTGTTTCCATTTCTCGCGGACGTGAAGGTCAACCGGCAGTGGGCTGGTAGAGCGGACATGACGCCCGACTTCGCCCCCATCATGGGTCTCACCCCCGTGCGCGGCTTCTATCTGGACTCGGGCTGGGGTACCTGGGGCTTCAAGGCGACACCGGTGTGCGGCAAAACCATGAGCCATACGGTGGCGCACGATGACCCACACCCACTCATTCGCGCGTTCGCCCTCGAGCGCTTCGCGCGCTTTGAGTTGACCGGAGAGAAGGGCGCAGCGTCGGTCGGGCACTGAGGGCGGTAAGCGGCATGAAACTCATGACCTGCCCGGTCAACGGGCCACGCGTGATCAGCGAGTTCTCCTACGCCGGAGAGTACCGCTCCATGCCGGAGCCGGATGAGGCCAGCGATCGTGCCTGGACCGACTACGTCTTCAACCGCAATTCAGTCCCGGGCGTCAAGTTCGAATGGTGGTGTCATACGCCGAGCGGCACTTGGTTCATCGCCG
>JASHTF010000286.1 GCA_030040715.1 Gammaproteobacteria bacterium
TGAAGGCCTGAACGACCGCGTATTTGTGCGACGGCGGGGCGACGTCGGCGAGCTTGCCATCATCGATGTAGGCGATCACGGTGTCGTAGTGACGGCGCAGATTACCGGGGCGAATGAAGCCCTCGGGGAAGTCGATCAGGTTCGCCCGCATGACCGCGTTATCGATCAGTACGTGCACGGGAGCGCCGCCGCCGGTGACCTGCTCGTAGGGCAGATCGGCCGCCGCCGGGTCGGGCGCGGTCCGGGTCCCGTGCTTGAATTCGACATAGAGCGCCCGATAGCCTTTCTCGACGCGGATCGGCGTCGCGTCGCTACCCTTGGGTCGCCAGCTCACGCTGCCACGCGGCTCGAGGCCATCGGCCGGCGCCACGCCCTCGGGGGTGACCGGGCCACACTGGTCACTGAGCGCTCCACAGACGACCGGCTCGCCGGGCTGCTCGCTCGGACTGCCGGGCTGTGCGGCGGTGTTGCCCGTCGAGTCACCGGAGGCCGACAGGGTGCTCAGCTGGCCATCGTCCAGATACACGATCAGCTGATCGGAGCGACGGGCAAAGTGGCGGTGGCGCTCGTAGCCCGCCGGGAACGTGAGCAGGCTCACGCGCACCTTGTCGTTGTCGATGAGCACTTTCATCGGCACCTGGCCGCCGGCAAGCTCGTCGGGATTGGCGGCCGAGCCGGCAGCGCAGGCGCTCGGGCCCACGGCGCCCGCGAGTGCTACGGCCAGCAGCGCACTCGGCAGGATGGCAGCAGTTTTCAGCACGGTATTTCTGAACATCGGCGTTCCTCGACGCTGGGAGGCGAGCGATTGCATGCCCATCGGGGCGTGGCGCGCCATGCTATTTCAATTCGACGTAGACGGCGCGATAGGTCTGCGCGGCGCGCAGCGCACCGACATAGCCGTCCTTCGGGTGCCAGGCCACCGTACCGCTCGGGTGCGGCCCGCGCGACCAGTTGCCGTCCGGTCCCACCGAGTCGCAGTCCTTGATCGGATCGCACACCGGAGGTCCGGGAGGATGATGGCTGAAGCGCTGAACCTCGGCGTACTGTGGCTGCGGCGGGCCGACCCCGATCAGCTTGCCCTCATCGACGTACACGATCAGCGTGTCGTAATGGCGCCGCAGGTTGCCGGCGCGAACAAAGTCTTGCGGAAAAGTGATCAGCGTCGCGCGCATCACGTCGTTGTCGATCAGCACGCGGGCGGGGCCGCCTCCACCTGCCGCCGGCTCGTACGGCAGCTTCGCCGCTGCGGGGTCGGGTGCGGTCAGCGTGCCGTGCTTGAATTCGATATAGATCGCCCGATAGCCCTTCTCGACCCGCAGCGGCGCGGCGTACGCGCCCTGCGGCCGCCAGCTCACGCTGCCGCTCGGGTCGGCTCCCTCGGCCGGGGCCACTCCGGCCGGATCGACCGGACCGCAGTCTTCGGTCGTCAAGCGACAAACCACCGGCTTGCCGGCCTCCTCGAGCTCGGTGCTGGGCGGAACCGCAGGGTCTGCGAGGCTGCCCAGCTGGGCATCGTCGAGATAAACAATGAGTTGATCGGAGCGGCGCGCAAATGACTCGGTGCGCACGTATCCCTGTGGGAACGTGAGCAGGCTCACGCGCAGCTTGCTGTTGTCGATCAGCACCCTCAGCGGCACCTTGCCGCCGGCGAGCTCATCGGGATTGGTGGTGGCGTCGGCCGCGCCTGCGGCCGCGCTCACCGCCATCGCAGCCAGGGCCACCACGGCAGCCGCCGCCGCCATCAGCGCCGTGCTCCTGAACATCGAAGATTCCCTCGTTCGCATGGTGCGCTGACGGCATGCGTGCCAGGTCAGCGCAGCGCCATCATAATGCCGATCACTCGAGAGGATCATCTGTGAAAGCACTGGTCAAGCAGCGCGCGGAAAAGGGACTGTGGATCGCCGATGTTCCGGAGCCGCAGATCGGGATCAACGATGTACTGATCCGCGTGCATAAGACCGGCATCTGCGGCACCGATCTGCATATCTACGACTGGGACGAGTGGGCGCGCTCGACGATCAAACCGCCGCTCGTGATCGGTCACGAGTTCGTGGGCGAAATCGTCGCCGTCGGCGCCAACGTGGCGGACTTCAATCAGGGCGATATCGTCAGCGGCGAAGGTCACGTGGTGTGTGGTCGCTGTCGCAACTGCCTCGCAGGACGGCGGCATTTGTGCGCGCACAGCCAGGGGGTCGGCGTCGAACGCCCGGGCGCGTTCGCCGAGTACATCAGTCTGCCGATGACGAATGTCTGGCGCCACAGTCCGAAGGTCCCGAGCGAGATCGCCGCCATCTTCGATCCATTCGGCAACGCCGTGCACACCGCGCTGTCCTTCCCGGTACTCGGTGAGGATGTGCTGATCACCGGTGCCGGGCCGATCGGCATCATGGCGACGGCGGTCGCGCGTCACGCCGGCGCGCGCTTCATCGTGGTGACCGATTTCAATCCGACGCGCTTGGCGCTCGCGCGCCGACTCGGCGCGACGCTCGCGGTCGATTCGCGCGAACAGCCGCTCGCGGCCGTGCAGCGTCAGCTCGGCATGAAGGAGGGATTCGATATCGGGCTCGAGATGTCGGGCAGTCCCGCGGCGCTGCAAGAGATGCTCGACAACATGTGTCACGGCGGCCGTATCGCGATGCTCGGCATCCCCTCGCGACCCGCCATAATGGATTGGAGCAAAGTGATCTTCAACCTGATCACCATCAAGGGGATCTATGGTCGCGAAATGTATGAGACCTGGTATCTGATGACCGTGATGCTCGAGTCGGGGCTGGACATCTCGCCCGTGATCACGCACCGCCTGCCGTGGTACGAGTTTGAGCAGGGCTTTGCGGCCATGCGCTCGGGCGAGGCAGCCAAGGTGGTGCTCGATTGGCAGGGCGTCA
>JASHTF010000287.1 GCA_030040715.1 Gammaproteobacteria bacterium
CCGGGCATTCGTTCCAAGCGCGCAGTCCGGTCATAGAGAGCATTTAACTACGATCCGTAGGGGGGAGAACGACGATGCAACGCAGTCGATCCAGAAAGCTCGCGCGACGCGCGCACGCGACAGATGTACGGCCGGCCGAACACCGCTTCGCGAAGCTCGTGCGGCACGCATCGATCGGTGCGGCCGTGATGGCGGCCATCTCGGCGGCACGCGCACAGACGGCCAACACGGATAACGCCAGCCTCCCGGCGGTAAGCACACAAGCCCAGCAAGTCGACGCGCCGAGCCCCAACCCGGCACCCGCAGCGGCCAACACCGCCAGCGATCAGGGCGGTCTGCAGGAAGTGGTGGTCACGGCCTCCAAACAAGCGGTAAATATTCAGAATGTGCCGATGACCGTCACGGCGGTTACCGGTGCCGCCCTGACGAACCAGGATGTTCAGAATTTCAGCGACTTCGCGAAGGAGATGCCGCAGCTGGCGTTCGAAAGTGCCGGCACTCCCGGCGCAAGCTGCATCATCATGCGTGGTATCTCGGGCTGCGGATCCGGTGTCGGACAAGGGAGCGTCGCCGTATACCTGGATGAGCAGCCGATTACGACGCCCGCCGGGGATACCGATTGGCACATGTACGACGTCAGTCGGATCGAAGTGCTGCCGGGCCCGCAGGGCACGCTGTACGGAGCCTCGTCGGAAGCCGGCACCATTCGCTACATCACCAACAAGCCCAACCCGGACGCTTTCTCCGCGAGCTACACCGGGCAGCTCAACAATATCTACAACGGCACCATCGGCGGCCTCGCCGAGGGGTTTGTCAATCTCCCGATTACCTCGAACATCGCCGCGCGGTTCGTGGGCTGGTACGAGCGCGATTCGGGTTACATCAACAATGTTGCCCAGACGGTTACGCTCGCGAACGGCTTTTCGGAGAATAACGCCCCGTACGTACAGAATCACTATAACCCGGTCACGACCGAGGGCGGCCGGGCCATGTTCACGTTCAAGATCAACGACGACTGGTCGATCAACCCGACGATAGCGACGCAGAAGCAAAGGTGGGACGGGACATTTGGAACGGAGAACTGGAAGCTCTTCGAGGCGTCGCCTGGCATCGCGAGCGGCTTAACGGTCGCGCAGTTCAGTCCGGACATCTCTTCCGATTCGACCCTGGACTACCAGCTCACGGTGCTCGGCAAAGTCGGCAACTTCAATATCACCTTTGCCAGCGCCTATACGCAGCGCCACTACCACACCTATCTCGACTACATGGACTACACCCTCGCCTATCAGCAGTACGAAACCCGGGCACAAGATTACTACCCGCCGACCGGCGGGCACACGGGTTGCTCCAGTAACGTCTGCTTGCCCCACGACCCGCTCATCTACAAAGACTCGGACGCCGGCTACAAGACCATCACCAACGAGCTGCGCGTCGCCTCGCCGACCGACTGGCCGGTCCACTTCATAGCCGGGCTGTATCAGGACCATGTGGGCGACACGAGCTATCTGTTCGAACCCGTGGTCGGGCTCGACCCGACCTACCAGGTCGGATACGGGACAGATTTTGTCTGGAGGAACATGGTCTTTCTCAACGACGAGCTGCTCGTCTGGCGGGACTGGGCGGGCTTCATCCAGGCCAATTGGGATATCACTTCGCACCTCACCGCCACGGCGGGATTCCGTCGCTATCGCTATGACAATTCCATCTTTGGCTTTACTGGTTACTCAACCGCCTACGCGGAGAATGTCTTTGGCGCACCGGGCGGAGTAGAGGGGGAAGAGACCTGCATCAGCTCCTATTCGTTCAGGAACGCGCCCTGCACGGACCTTTACCAGACGAGCGAAGCTTGGGGCTCAGTCCCGTTGTTCACCCTCTCCTATAAGTTCGATCCCGACCATATGCTATATGTCACCTTCTCCAAGGGTTATCGTCCCGGCGGACCGAACCACAATGAGGGCGCCCCGCCGTTTCTGTCAGACTTCCTAACGAACTATGAGGCTGGCGTGAAAAGCGCCTGGTTCGAGCACCACGTGATCTTCAACGCTGACGTCTACTACGACGTTTGGAAGGACTACCAGTTCAATTTCACGGGTGCGCAAGGTATCCCCATTACTGCGAATGCCGGCTCCGCCGCGTCCAAGGGTTTCGAGACTCAGCTGCAATGGCTGGTCACGACCGGATTGAACTTAACTGCAAACCTGGCGTACACCGATGCCCATCTGACGGCCAACTACTGCGGCTTTCTCGGCACCAATGGTCAACCTATCACGAGCAGTGACTGCATCGGACCCGGCCACACAACGCCGAAAACACCGCAGTCCCCAGACGGCTACCCATTACCCTACGACTCGCTCTGGAAGGGATTCCTCAGCGCACGCTACAGCTTCCCGTTCGTCAACGGCACGGCATTCGTCGAGGGTGACCAGAACTATCAATCTGCCATGTGGACGAATCAGCTGCCCAAATATAATTTGTACTACGGCCCACCGGGATGTGTAGGAAGCGGCTGCCAAGTGCCTGCCTACGGCCTGACCAACTTCTCCCTCGGTCTCGACAAGAACAACTGGGAGGTGGAGCTGCTGATCAAGAACGTGTTCAATCGCGACGCAGTCACCAACTTCGCCGCGGAACTGGAGCGTGGGGCGGAGTACGCCGACAATTACAGCATCGTCGCCCCGCCTCGCCTCATCGGTCTACAGTTCACGCAGAACTTCTAGGTCGACAGCCAGGCGAACGCGCGTGCAGCATCTCGCAGCGGGCGGCGGTCGTGGCGGTAGTGACAATAGGCCGGGGGAGTTTCACCCCCGGCCGCCGCTCGCGGCTCCGTACGTGACGCCCGCTTGTTCGCCGTTTCGTCTGTGCACCTGCGCTATGCCGCAGCGGTACATCTTCTGTTTATCCGACGGCAGTGAGAGGGTTCAACCGTTAGACTCAGCGCGGGCGGACCGTGGGAGCACTCCCAGTATGAAGCTCAATCAAATCCTGCCTCACGGCAACGTACGTCGACACATCTTCAAGACGACGGTTGCGGCGGCGATTGTCTTCGCGCCGTTGATGTTGGCTCCCTCTCCGGCTTCGGCCGAGACACGCGGTTACGTAATCAGTTGGTTTGCTACGGCTACTAATAATCCGGATTTTGTCCAAAACTGCCCTAAGGCGGCGGGGGACCTGCACCGGCTTAAGTTTGGTGCTGCAGCCAATGGGCAATTGCAAAATGGAAACACCGGAGACCGCGATCACGCGCTGGTGAACGGCAAGCCCGTACCGCCGCTGGACTATCCGGATGCCGTAGTGAAGGACCCGAACCAAGAGACGGTGGTAGGAAAGTACGCCTACGGCTTCGACCTGGGCGGGCCGGCGGCCAACAAGTTCATCGATCCCGAGACGCACGAAAAAGTCGATGATCAGCTCTGGCGCGCGATCGGCTGCGCCAACAATTTTCAGCAGACACCGCCTTCGATGCCGTATACCGAAGGTCTCGGCTGGAACGCGCTGATCGATAGCGCGCCGGGCTGGGCGATGCAGATCACGGGGACCGATCTGAGCAAGGATGGCCCGGTGACGGTGACGCTCGATCGCACGATGCGACATCTCGACCGGGATGCCTTGGGAGCGGTACGGAGCAACGACAGTTACGTGCTTGATCCTGATCCGCGTTCACACAACGTGCTGTCCGGCGAGATCAGGGACGGCGTGCTTACCATCAAGCCCGCCTATATATATATAGAGAGCACCATGCCGTTCTATTCGCAGATCGACCTCAAGGATGCCCACATGCGCATCCGGAGCGCGGCCGGTGGCAAACTCCTCGGCTACTGGGGCGGCTACACCGACTGGCACAAGTGGGCATACATGTACTCGTCGCGTCCGGCCAACTCCGATCCGGTCGGCTATTACCGCGCTCTGGAGAAGCTGGCCGACGCCGATCCTGATCCGGTCACGGGCAGGAACCGCTTGATCTCGACGACCTGGCGCATGGAGGCGGTGCCGGCGTTTCTGGCGGCGGCGGATGGCAAGATTCTAGCCGTAGCATCAAGCGCCGGCCTTGGCGGGAGGGTGCACGCACTCGACGTTGCAGAGAATCGGGCGAGCAGCGAGCCGAGCACAGGCACGAAGTCCGCGCAGTAAAACCAACGCCTCAGGACGGCAATAGGGATAGCGCCCACAATTCAAGCGATCAGTATCAAGGATCAACTCGTCGAGCCGCGCAGAGGGGATGCCATGAGAGCAGAATGCCGTAGGGGCCTGGCGACGGTGATTGCCGGCATATTGCCGATCCTGGCAGCAGCGGCCTCGCCAAGCGCTTTGGCAGCACCCGCCGGCGCAGCACCCGCCGGCGCAGCGGCCGCGTCGGCGCGCGGGACGGCGAACTCGGAGGAGATGTCAACCGCACTGCTCATGAGTCCGAGCCAGTATCGGCTCACGATTGCCGATGTCTTCGGCGACTCGATCAAGGTCAATGGGCGCTTTGAGCCCGATCAGCGTGAGCAAGGGCTGTTGGCGATCGGCGCCCGTACCGACAACATCTCCGACAATAGCCTCGAGAGCTACGCCGATCTAGCAAGCGATATCGCCGCGCAGGTGGTGGATGCGCGGCACCGCGAGGAGCTGATCGGTTGCCAGCCGCGCTCGGAGAACGGCCGCGACGATGATTGCGCGCGCGTCTTCTTTGCGCGCGTGGGGCCACTGCTGTATCGCCAACCGCTCACGGTCGACCAGGTGCAGGCTCAGGTCACGGCTGCGGGCATCGCGGCCGATAAGCTACACGACTTTTACGGCGGTATCTCGGACACTTTGGCGGAGATGCTGATTTCGCCCAGGTTTCTGTTTCGCTACAAGATCATGGAACCCGATCCGCAGCACCCGGGCCGAGAGCGCATGAATGCGTATGCGAAGGCCACGGAGCTGAGCTATTTTCTCTGGAACACGACGCCGGATGAGAAGCTGCTGCAGGCAGCGGCCAGCGGAGAGATCCAAACCAGGGCCGGCCTGGAGCGACAGGTCGATCGCCTGATCTCTTCCGAGCGTATCCAGGATGGCATACGGGCTTTTTTTGCGGACATGCTCGGGTTCGCGGATTTTGCGGCGGTATCCAAAGATCCGTCGTTCTTTCCGCTTTTCGTACCGAGCATAAAGGACGAGGCGCAGGAACAGACGCTGCGCACGATCGTCGATCACATCGTCAATCGGCACGGCGACTATCGGGATCTGTTCACCACGCCGCACACCTTCCTGACCGATGACCTGGCGACGCTGTACGATGTGCCGCTGGTGGATATGAGCGACAACGGGCAGCCACAGCCCTGGTTAGCCTACACCTATCCGCCGGGCGATTCTCACGCCGGCATATTGTCTGAAGCGAGCTTCACGACGTTGTGGTCGCCCTCTGGGCGCACCTCCCCTACGGTGCGCGGCAAGGCGCTGAGAGAGAACATTCTGTGCGAGAAGGTGCCGCCGCCGCCGGGCAATGTGTCGTTCAAGTTCGTGGAGGATACCGGCAATCCGCAGTACAGGACGACGCGCGCGCGGCTGATGGCCCACCGGACAGAGCCCCTGTGTGCCGGTTGTCACAAGCTGACCGATCCGATCGGGTTGGCGCTGGAGGACTTCGATGCTGCGGGCGAGTATCGAACCACCGAGAACGGCGTGCCGATCGATGCCAGCGGGGAGCTGAATGGAAAGCAGTTCGTTGGTGCTATCGGCCTCGGTGAAGCGGTGCATGATGACCCCGCAGCGACCAACTGTGTCGCGCAAAAAGCGTTTGCGTTCGAGACCGGATACATTCCGCCCAGGGACGATCCGCGGTGGCGCGAGATTCAGCAGCGGTTTGCGGGGAGTCACTATCAGGTGCTCGAGCTGTTGCGTGCGATTGCACTGAGCGATCTGTCGTACGCCGCACCCGCCGAAGGTGGAGCGTTGGCGGCGGCCAACCATTAGTTCTTGAGGTGAGACGACGCTCCAGGAGACGAAGATGAAATCCAAGATCAAGGTCTGGACCCGCAGGCGTGTGTTGCGCGGCATGCTGGCCGGCAGCGCAATCACAGTCGGTCTACCGATACTGGATTGTGTGCTGAATGACAATGGGACGGCGTTTGCCGATACCGGAGCGCTGATCCCGACCCGGTTCGTGTCCTGGTTCTGGGGCCTGGGGATCGGTGAGCAGGAATGGTGGCCGAAGACTGCAGGTGCAGACTATGAGCTACCGTGGGAGCTCGGCGCGATCAAGCCCTTCAAGAAGCGGCTCAACCTGTTCAGCGGCAGCCAGGTGTTCCTGGATGGCAATACCAACCGCACCCACTTCACCGGCATCCAGGGCCACATGACGGGGAAGGTCACCTCGTCCGACGATTATTTCAACAGCATGGATGCGATCATCGCCGATACGATCAGCGCTCGGACACGGTTCCGCTCGCTCGTGGCCACGTGCGATGGCGATTCCAAATCCACCTGGACCGCCTTCGCCAGCGGCAAGGTGCCTGCCGAGGTGTCTCCGGCGGCGCTGTATGCGCGCATATTCGGCCCCGGATTTACCGATCCGAATGCGGCCACGTTCGTCCCTGATCCGGCAGTCATGGTCAAGCGTAGTGTGCTTTCTACGATCAATGAAGACCGCGCGGACTTGCTGAAGAACTTACCCGCCGGAGATCGCGCGCGGCTCGACTATTACTTCACGGCGCTGCGCTCGCTGGAGCAGCGGCTCGACATCGAGCTCCAGAAACCGCCGCCGCTACCGGCATGCAGCAAGCCCGAGCAACCCAAGGATGACGGTCATTCCATTTTCCTCGCCACGGACGCGATGGTGCGACACGATCTGTTCTGCGCGCTCATGACCCATGCGCTGGCGTGCGATCAAACGCGTGTAGCCAATCTGAACGTCTCACAGAGCCAGTCCGCGCTGCGCCAGGCGGGCGACCCGACCACGCATCACAGCTATACACACGAGGAGCCGATCGATGCGAAGCTCGGCTACCAAGTGCAATGCTCTTGGTTCCAGCAACGCTACTTCCAGGGGCTGTACAACTATGCCGCCATGCTCGATGCCGTTAAGGAGGGGGACCGAAGCCTGCTGGACCGCTCGATCCTGTATGCCTACACGGATCACGGAGCGCCGCGGCTGCATTCGGTGCGTAACTACCCCTTCATCACGATTGGCGACGGCAACGGACGCATCAGGACCGGGATGCACTTTCCGACGCCTGGCGATACGGCGATTCGCGTCCCCTTCACGATAATGCAGGCGATGGGCGTACCCATCAGCAGCTGGGGCACGAACTCCAACCACGTCACCAGTCCCGTCAGCGGCGTACTGGCCTGAGACGTGCTGGACCTGAGGGTCGCGACGTTCCGGTGATGGAGCAGCGTATGAAAAAAAACCTTCGATGGATACGGAAAGGCGTAGGGATCGCGGCATTCATCACCATGACGGGACTGGGAGTGCATGCAGCGTGGGCGTACACGGTGCCATATTCGACTCCTCCCGGGATCACTCTGGTAGACGTGAGCAAAGTGGTATTCAGCGCGATTCCGGACTTTCTGTGGCGGCGCCTGGGAGATGCGGAAGGCAATCCGCTCTATACGTACGATGCCGACCAGCCGGGTCGATCCGGCTGCTACGCCGAGTGTGCGAAGGAGTTTCCACCGTTTGTTACGGACGCGCACGCGAGGGCCTCGGGCGATTGGTCGATCATCCTGCGCGACGATCACGTGAGGCAGTGGGCCTATCAGGGCAAGCCGCTGTATCGATATTCGGGCAAGAACCCAGGGGGTGAGCCCACCGTGGGCGTAGACCACCAGGATGACCCGGCGTGGTTTGATCCGGCCAGCAAGAAATACTACTCGCCCAAGGCGGGCTGGCGTCGGGCAGCCTATATGCCCGAGAAATCGGCGGTGATGCCAGCCGACTTTGCGCTGGAGGGTTTGGCGATCGCCAACGGCTTCGGGCTCATCGACACGGCGACAGGGATGACGGTTTACGCCGCGCCATCGTCGCATCGGCTGTCCTCCGATTGGCGGCCGATGCGGGCCGCTGCGCTGGCGAAGCCGCTCGGCGACTTCTCGATCATAGAGCGAAGAGATGACGGTACTCGCCAGTGGACCTACAAGGGTGATGCGCTCTATACGTTCGCGCACGATTATGCCTCCGGGGCCGTCAACGGTATCTTTACCGGTGACAACAGCATCCAGGCGGCGCTGGTCTATCGGAACTTCATTCCGCCCGGGCTGGAGATTGGTCAGTATCCAGGACGTGGCCCATTGATGACGACGCGCAGTGGAATGACGCTCTACACCGTGGCTCGGTATCAGGTGCTGTACGGGGGACGCGAGACGCGTACCGGCTATGCCGTCTCCTACAACGACGTCAAGTCGCAGGGCACGCAGGGATGCCAGGGCGATTGCACGACCACGTGGAAGCCCGTGCTCGCACCGGCGCACGCGCAAGCGCGGGGCCTGTGGGAAGTGGCTGCGCGTCCCGATGGGTCCAAACAGTGGGTCTTCAAGGGCAGCCCGCTGTACACCTACGTTGGAGATAGGAAGCCTGGTGACGTCAGAGGCAACAACCGCCACGTCATCGTCTATGGGGGTTCTCATGGGCAGATCGTTTACGCCGATGCGGGCGGAGATCCGAAAGATCTCTCCCGCCTGGGCAACCTCGATATGCCTTTCGCCGCTGGGCCGAGGGGTCGCGGCGAGGACGCTGTTGCGGTCAACGACGTGCCGCAAGGTGCCGCCGATAAAGCGGCGGGCGCAAAACTGGCGGCCGCAAAGGCGGCGGGCGCTAAAGCAGTGGACCCACACCCTGACAGATCTCGGGGAGATCGGCGCGACGGCGCGGGCTTCTATTGGCATACGGTCGGACTGTCGTTCTAGTGAGCGCGCTGAATGTGGAGGCGCCCGAGCGACCGAGCATCTTGTGCAGCTAAGCAATACGACGGGGGAAATTGCGATGTCCAGGAAGATCTTACGTACAGCCATCATGAGCGCCGTTGCGGGTGCGGGACTCGGTATTGCCGTGAGCAACTGCGCCATGGCGGCCGGCGCTCCGAGTAATGCCGATGTCTTAGCGGTCGCTCCCAGGTTGGGGATCACGGAGTACGAGCAGCTGGATCAGGCCGGGGGCTGCGGTGCACCGGAGAAAAATCTGCTCGACAACGACTTGGTGAGGGTCGATCTCGTGTCTTTCCCCACGGGCTTTGACCGTTGCGGCAAGTTGAAGCGGCGATACAACCAGCTTCTGGTTTATATCGATGAAGGTGACTACACGATCACATGGAATGGTGTCATGGGCAAGGAAGTGCCCGTGGCGGATCAGAAGCATAGCCACCTGGCACCCGGCTCCGCCGTCTATCATCCGAAAGATTCGGTCGTTTCAGTCAGTCACATCGACCAGGCATATCGAGTGCTCTTCATCCAGATGAAGAGCCCGGAAACTCACGACATCACCGAGGCGGCCAAGGCCGCCGCCAAATTGGGTATAACCGCGTACGAGAAGCGGAACCAGGCCGGAGGGTGTGGCGCGCCGGAGAAGAACCTACTCGACAACGATCAGGTGAGAGTCGATATGGTTTCTTTCCAGACGGGCTTTAATCGTTGCGGCATGCTGAAACGGCGCTACAACCAACTGCTCGTGTATATCGACACGGGCAATTACACGATCACGCGCAGTGGTGGCTCTGGCAAGGAAATTCCACCCGAAAAGCAGAAGCATAGCCACCTGGCACCGGGCACCGTCGTTTACCATCCGAAGGATACGGTGGTATCGAACAGCCACATCGACCAGGCGTATCGAGTGCTCTTCGTCCAGGTGAAGAAATAGGCGAGTGTCAAACAGCTTTGCCACCCGTCACCGACCGGCATATCGGGGCCGGGGTTCGCGTAGTTTTCATAGTAGAAATGACGGTTTTTCTGGGCCGAGGTAGTCTTCCACCACCACGCGACGTGCTCGAATGTCTGGCCAAGCAGCGTGCGGCATAGGCCACCCTCCGCAGGCAGCCAACCCGGCCGTCAAGCACATGGCACGATCTCCTCCACGGCGGTCGTACAGAAGGACGCACCATTTGACCCAACGCCGCAGAGTCGGCATAACCCATGACGGCTACTTCGAGGAGGCTGTATGGCCAAGCATCTCTTGAGACGTCGCGAGCTGCTGCTAGCTGGGGCAGCCGCTGGGTTTACCATCAGGCTTCCGATGGTGTTTGCCGCTGGTAAAACCAGCTATGACCCGGGCGCCAGGTTCGATCTAGTGGTCAGTGAGGTGGAATACCGGCGCAATGCCAGCGGCC
>JASHTF010000288.1 GCA_030040715.1 Gammaproteobacteria bacterium
GGTGACACCCGCAGCCGCTCGAACACCGGCACGTCCTGGGCCGCGAGCGCGTCGGCTTCGCGAAACAGCGCCTCGAGCGACAGCACTACGCCGTTGCCGATCAGGCTCTGTACGCCAGCGTGCAAAATGCCGGCCGGAAGTAGCGACAGAATAGTCTTGCGGCCATTGATCACCAGCGTGTGGCCGGCGTTGTGACCGCCCTGGAAGCGTGCCACCGCGGCGGCGTGCTCGGTCAGCAGATCGACCAGCTTGCCCTTGCCCTCGTCGCCCCATTGAGCGCCGATCACTACCACGAACCGACCCATCAGGAGCGCACCACGAACAGGATCAACAAGCCCGCGAGGATGCTGAAGAAACCGGCCAGCCGCAGCTCGCGCTCGGCCATGGCGGACAGCTTCGCCATCAAGCGCTTGGTCCCCAGCGGGTACATGAACGGCATCACGCCCTCGAGGATGCACACGATCGCCACCGCTCCCAACAGGTCATTCCAATTCACCCGCACGCTCGCTCCGAATGCGCCGCCCCGTCGCGCCGCTCGATGATTGATTGGGCACCCGTCAGCGCCCGTTGGCGCTGTGCAGATACTTGAAGAACTCACCCTGAGGCGTGACCACCACGATATCGCCCTCGCGACCGATGGTATTTTTGTACGCCTGCAGGCTGTCGTACATCGCGGCGAGGTCGGGGTTGCGCCCGTAGGCCTGCGCGTAGATCTGCGCCGCGTGCGCGTCGGCCTGACCGCGCTGGTGCTGCGCCTCCCGCGTCGCGTCAGCGAGTATCTGCGCGCGCTTCAGATCAGCGTCGGCGCGGATCTTGTCGGCCTCGCTGGCTGCATCGGTGCGCGACTGCTGCGCCTGGGTGTTGAAGCTCTGCTCCATACGCTGGTAGACCGCGTTGACGGCGTCATCGGTAAGATCGACGCGCTGCAGCTGCACGTCGAGCAGATCCACGCCGAGCTCGCGCGCCGTGGAGCGTAGCCGCGCAAACTCCGCATCGGTGAGGCCGCCGCGTGCGCTGGCCGCCACCGCAGCGAGCGGCTCGCGCGCGACCGCGGTCTTGAGGCTGCCGCTGACCAGATCGGCGAGCCGCAGCGCCGCCATGTCCTCGTCTCCCCCGGTCGCCTGATAGTAGTCACGCGCGTCGAGCAGTCGCCACTTGAGATAGAAATCGATGTTGAGCGGCTTCTGATCGGCGGTGAGAAAGCTATCGCCGGCATAGGCGCGGGTGACGATGCGGCGATCGAACCGTCGCACCTGATCGAGCGGGGATTTCATGTGCACCCCCGGTCCGTATTCCTGCGACTCGATGCGACCAAAGCGCGTGCACAGCGCGCTCTGGGTCTGATCGACGATGAATGCCGAGCGCCAGGCGAGCAGCCCCGCGATCGCCAGCAGCAGCGCGACTGCAAGACGCGCGCGCATCAGCGCTCCGCCCGGTCGCGGCTGCGGCTCATCGCCGCCGCGCGGTCGCTTGGCAGCGGCGCGTCGCTGCTCGGGGGCGGCACGGAGCTGTGCACCGCGAGGGCGCTGGGGGGCGTGCCGTTGCGCACCGCCTCGGCGAGCTTATCGAGCGGCAGATAGATCATCGTGCCGCTCGGAGCGTCGATGAAGATCTTGCGCGAGTGCGACAGGATGTCCTGCATCATGTCCACGTACAGACGCTGTCGCGTCAGCTGCGGGGCCTGGGCGTAGGCCGTGGCGAGGTCGGTGAAGCGCTCGGCGTCAGCCTCCGCGCTCGCCAGCGTCTGGGTCGCGTACACCTGCGCGTCGGTCACCTGGCGCTGCGCGGCGCTCTGTGCCTTCTGCAGGGCATCGCTGGCGTACGCCTGCGCATCGCTGAGCGCATGCTGGCGATCGTCGCTCGCGCGCTCGGCATCCCGCTGTGCCGCCAGCACCGGATCCGGCAGCTCCACGTCGGTCAGATTGACACTGGTGATGTCGATACCGGCCCCATACCCATACAGCGCCTGCTGTATGCGCCCGCGCACCTCATCTCCGAGACGCGCGCGCGCTACGCCGTTCAGCAGTGACGGCAGGTTCTGGCGGGCGACGAACTCGCGCATCACGGTCTCGCTCACCTGGCGCAGCGTGGTGTCGGCGTCGCGCAGCTGAAACAGGTATTGCAGCGGGTCGCCGATGCGATATTGCACCGACCAGCCGATGTCGATCAGGTTCTGGTCGGCCGTGAGCATCGCGGCCCGTGAGTCGAGCCCCTCGATGTTGGCGACATTGAGCTTGGTCATGGTCTCGATTGGCCACGGCCAGTGCCAGCCATTTCCGGGCTGCTCGGTGGAGACGTAGCGGCCGAAGCGCTGCACCACACCGCGCTCGGCGGCACTGATCTGGTAATAGCCGCTGCCGAGCCATACGCCCAGCCCGAGCGTCAGCAGCGCGAGCGCGGCGGTACCGCGACCGCTACCGGGGCGCCACAGCCGCTGCACCCGCTCCTGCCAGCGGCGCAGCATGTCGTCCAGCGACTGATCCGGCGCGCCGCGAGCGGCCGGACGCCTCTTGTCGTCGCCGGGTTGATTCCATGCCATAGGTGAAAAAGTGCAGCCGCAGCTACCGTCGTGTCAGCGCACCACAATGGAGTTCGGCGCCGCCTCGGATTCTAGGTAAGGCTCGCTCGGCTCACAAGTTAACGCAGCGTGCAACGGCTCCGGCGGCGGAAGCAGACTTATTCCCGGTTGCCCGGACCAGCGGTGGAGCTGTGCGGCCGGCAGCTCGACCAGCAGCTCGAGCGAGCCGTCGCTGAGGGCGCGCTCATCGCGCACCGCAGCGGCGGCGTGCAAACGCGCCCGCAACGCTCCCGCGCTCGGGGAGAGCCGCAGCCAACGACGCTGCACATCGAAGCCGAGCCGCTCGGCGATCGCCTCGCGCAGCCAGGGCAATCCGAGCTGCTGCTGCGCCGACACCCAGATGGTGCGCGCCTGCCCCTCGGCGTCACGCTCGAAACGCGGAGCGAGCCCGCCACGATCGATCTTGTTATAGACGCGCAGCTGCGGAATAGCGCCGGCCCCGATCTCGCGCAGCACCGCATCGACCTGGGCGGTGTGCTCGTCGCGACGCGGATCGCTGGCATCGACGACATGGAGCAACAGCCGCGCGTCGCGCGTCTCCTGCAGCGTCGATTGAAATGCGGCCACCAGCTCGTGCGGCAACTCGCGGATAAAGCCCACGGTATCGGCCAGCACCACCGCCGCACTGCCCGGCAGCTGCACGCGTCGCACGGTGGGATCCAGCGTCGCGAACAGTTGGTCCGCGATATACACCTCGCTGCCGGTGAGCGCATGGAACAGCGTCGATTTGCCGGCGTTGGTGTAGCCGACCAGCGCCACTGCAGGCACGGGAATCTCGCGGCGCGCACTGCGGCCGGTGTCGCGCTGCAACTTCAGCTGTCGCAGCCGCTGCGTGAGCGAGCGCACGCGCGCCATCAGCAACCGCCGGTCGGTCTCGAGCTGCGTCTCGCCCGGACCGCGCAGGCCGATACCGCCCTTCTGGCGCTCGAGATGCGTCCAGCCGCGCACCAGTCGCGTCGACAGGTGCTTCAGCTGCGCGAGCTCCACCTCGAGCTTGCCCTCGAAGCTGCGGGCGCGCTGCGCAAAGATATCGAGGATCAGTCCGCTGCGATCGAGCACACGGCGACCCGCGAGCTGCTCGAGATTGCGCTCCTGGCTAGGCGACAGCGGATGATCGATCAGGATGAGCTCGGCGTTCGCCGCACGCACCGCAGCGGCGATTTCCTGCGCCTTGCCGCTGCCGACGAAATAACGCGGATCGGGACGTTCGCGCCGCCCGGTGATCACCGCCACCGGCTCGGTACCCGCGGAGCGCGCGAGCTGCTCGAATTCCTCGAGGTCAAGCGGCTTGACTGCACCACCCAGACCCAGACGTACCAACACGACGCGCTGAGGCGCACGGCCGTGTTCCAACATGCTCTTGGCGGTGTTGATAGGTCAATCCGCCGTGGATTCGGCGGCGGCGCTCTCCTCGACTGCCAGACGCACGGCACGTGCCGGGACCACGGTCGAGATGGCATGCTTGTACACCATCTGACTGACGGTGTTTTTCAGCAGCACGACGAACTGATCGAACGAATCGATCTGGCCTTGGAGTTTGATGCCGTTGACCAGATAGATCGAAACGGGGACGTGTTCCTTGCGCAGGGCGTTCAAGAAGGGGTCTTGTAGTGATTGGCCTTTGGCCATAGAGTTCTCCTTATTTTTCAATATTTTGTCTGCCTGACCGGCAGCCGCGCGCCGCCAGGTCGCAAGGCTTCGCTGACTTCAATTCCTCAAAGTAATAGCGCTAAGCGGCATTTTAGCACCCCCCGCCGGGGCGGTCATGCGCACGAGCGCACAAGATCTGCGCGCTCAAAGCCCCGACACGTCCTACATCCCCCGTCGGCAGGCGCGTCAGCTCCGCATCGCGTCGCAGCCAGGTGAGCTGGCGCTTGGCAAGTTGCGCGGTCGCCCGCAGCGCCTGCCTCTCGGCCTCCTGCGGCGCGACACCGGCGGCGAATATTTGCCACAGTTGCCGGTAGCCGACCGCGCGCATGGCGGGGTGCTGTGCCGTCAGGTCACCGCGCTCGAACAGGCGACGCACTTCGTCCACCAGTCC
>JASHTF010000289.1 GCA_030040715.1 Gammaproteobacteria bacterium
TTTCTGCACCAGCGGCATGCGCGTCTGACCGCCCACCAGGATCACCTCGGCGACATCCTTGGTGTCGAGCCCGGCATCCTTGAGCGCCATGCGGCAGGGGCCAATGGTCTTCTGCACCAGGTCCTCGACCAGCGCTTCGAGCTTGGCACGCGTGAGCTTGACGTTCAGGTGCTTCGGTCCGGCGGCATCGGCGGTGATATAGGGCAGGTTAACCTCGGTCTGCTGACTCGAGGACAACTCGATCTTGGCCTTTTCTGCGGCCTCCTTGAGGCGTTGCATCGCCAACGGGTCGCGTCGCACATCGACGCCCGAAGACTTCTGAAACTCATCAGCCAGATAATTGATGATGCGCAGGTCGAAGTCCTCGCCACCGAGGAAGGTGTCCCCGTTGGTCGAGAGCACCTCGAACTGGCGCTCGCCATCGACCTCGGCAATCTCGATGATGGAGATGTCGAACGTGCCGCCGCCCAAATCGTAGACGGCGATCTTGCGGTCACCGCCCTGCTTGTCGAGGCCGTAGGCGAGCGAGGCGGCCGTGGGCTCGTTGATGATGCGCTTGACGGTCAGGCCGGCGATGCGGCCGGCGTCCTTGGTCGCCTGACGCTGCGAGTCATTGAAGTAGGCCGGTACGGTGATCACCGCCTCGCTGACAGGCTCGCCGAGATAGTCCTCGGCGGTCTTCTTCATTTTCATCAGCACGCGCGCGGAGATCTCGGGCGGCGCCATCTTCTGGCCGCGCACCTCGACCCATGCGTCGCCGTTGTCGGCCCGCACGATCTTGTAGGGCACCATCTTGATGTCCTTTTGCACGACGTCGTCGTCGAACTTGCGCCCGATCAGGCGCTTGACCGCGAACAGGGTGTTCTGTGGATTGGTGACCGCCTGGCGCTTGGCCGACTGGCCGACCAGTACCTCACCGTCCTTGGTGAAGGCGACCATCGACGGGGTGGTACGGTCCCCTTCGCTGTTCTCGATCACGCGCGGCTTACCGCCTTCCATGATCGCCACGCACGAGTAGGTCGTGCCCAGATCGATGCCGATGGTCTTACTCATAATCCTTACTCCACAAATTCATGCCCACCCGTGCCCATGCTCTGCGCGGTCCGCATGGCCCCAACGGTTCGGACCGCTATGCGCACCCCGCAACCTCAGTCTGGGGCTTCAGAGTGCACTTTCAAGTACCGAACCCCAGCGGTGCGCCCGCGTCGCATCGCACCCGGCTCATTCGGCCGCGGTTCCCTGGGGGCTCTTCGCCACAATAACCCGCGCCGGTCGCAGCAGCCGCCCATTCAGCTCGTAGCCCGACTGCACTACCTGCAGCACCGAGTTCGGTGCTGCACGGTCCGTCTCCTGCATCAGCACCGCCTCGTGTTGGTTCGGATCGAACGGCTCGCCCTGGGGATCGAGCGGCTTGATCGAGAACTTCTCGAACGCGTGCTCGAGCAGCTTCAAGGTCGCTCTCTCACCGGCCAGCAGCGTCTCGGTGTCGGCGTTGGCGGCATTGCGCAACGCCAGCTCCAGGCTGTCGCGTACCGGCAGTAGCTCCGCGGCGAATGCCTCCACGGCGTAGCGATGCGCCTGGTCGATGTCGCGCTGCGCGCGTTTGCGCACGTTATCGAGCTCGGCGGCAGCCCGCAGGTACAGGTCGCGCTGCGCGCGCGCGTTTTCTTCTGCCTGCGCGACCGCCTTGCGCAGATTCTCGATCTCTTCCGGCGCGACGCGAGCGCCCTGCCCACCGCCGTTACCCCCCCCTGCCGTCGCACCTCCCGGGGCGGGGTCGGGCACCGCAGCGGCTCGTCCTCCGAGCTCCACCGGAGCTTCGTGATCGGGATCAGGCTGAAAGTGCGTTCGGGACTCTCGGCTCACGGAACAATTCTCCGAAAAACCATATAATACAAAGACTTCTGACACCCACGGGACGCGCAGCATTCTGGCGGGCGCCCCGTCCACAGCCTACATGGCGTCCCGGCGTCGGAATTCAAGCTTCGAGGGCTACAACTCCTGCACCTGCGGGACGCTCAGCGGCGCGAATTCAGCGCCGACCCAAGCACCTTCGCCGTAAGCTCGACGATCGGAATCACGCGCTCGTAGGCCATGCGCGTCGGACCGATGACCCCGACCACGCCGATCACTCCCTTGTCGGAGCTGTAAGGGGAGATCACCAGACTGTAGTCATCCAGGATCTGATACCCGGACCCCTGCCCGATGAAGATCTGCACCCCCTGCGCGCGCAGGCTCTGATCAATCAGATGCAGCAGATCGCGCTTCTCGTTGAATGCCTCGAATAGCCGCTTGAGCTTGTCGACGCGCGAGATCTCGGTCACGTCGAGCAGGTTGGTCTCGCCGGCGATCACGTAGTCGATGTCGTCCTTGCCGGCGCTATCGTCGATGCAGCCCTGGGTAACCTCGATCGCATCGAGCATGACCTGATTGAGTACCTCGCGCGTCTCGTTGAGCTGCCGCACCAACTCCTGGCGCATCTGGGTGAGCGACATGCCGCTGAAATGCTCATTCAGGAAGCTGGTCGCGCCGCGCAGCTCCTCGGCCGTATAGCGCCGCCGCAGCTGTACGATGCGGTTTTGCACTTCACGGTCGTCCAGCACCAATACCACCAGCACACGGTTCTCGGACAGCGGCAGAAATTCGATCTGGGTCAACACCGAGACCTGAGCCATCGGCAGCGTCACGACGCCGGCCAGGTGCGTGATGCTCGAAAGCAGCTGCGAGGCGGCCGCGGCCAGTGACTTGCCGCTCTCGGCCGGCACGTCCAGATGCCGACGGATCTCCTCGACGCTGGCGTCATCGGTCGACAGCTGCGCGCGCAGCAACGAATCGACGAAGAAGCGATAGGCCTTGTCGGTAGGTACTCGGCCGGCGGAGGTGTGCGGCGAGGTGACGAAACCGAGCTCCTCGAGATCCGCCATCACGTTGCGCACCGTCGCCGAGCTCAGCACCAACCCCGATTCGCGTGACAGCACGCGCGAGCCGACCGGTTGGCCGTCGCGGATGTAGCTCTGCACCAATACCCGCAGCAAGCGCTGCGCACGCTCGTTCAGAGCCTCGTCCCTATTCTCCTGAGTCATGGTTCGACCTGCACGCGGCCACAATCGCCGGATACGACCCCACCGTTCGCGGCCGCTCACAGCAGCTAATCAGCCGTCCCTGTGGCGGTCAAGTCGCACCCCGCGTTATTTCTGCCGAACAGCCGTCAATAATGACGCAATCGCATTGGCTCCGCCTCTGGGAGCATGCTACAACAGCGGCCGCAGCTAGGTCGGCCCATCATGAGCAATCCCATACGAACGTGTGCGCTGGTGGGCAGATTTCAAGATACTTCGGTCGCGGAATGCACACGGGCGTTGATCCCGGCGCTGCTCGAGCGGCACCTGACGGTGCTCGTAGAGGAGGAGGCCGCCCGCTTCGATGCGTTGCGGGGCGCCGTTGCTACTCC
>JASHTF010000290.1 GCA_030040715.1 Gammaproteobacteria bacterium
AGCTCGGCTACACTCCCGTCCGCGCCGCGACTGGGGGTGCTCATGAGGACCAAATTCGAAGTGCTGCTGCTCGTCCTCCTGGTGGTGGCCGGTGGCTACACCAGCGCCGCCTGGTGGATCGGAGTGTCCGCTGAGCGGCAGCTGCGGCAGACCGAGGAGCAGCTGGTCGACACCTACAGCTATATCGCACTGCTGTCGCGCGACTACCAACGCGGCGTCTTCAGCTCCACTGAGGATGTCACCTACGCTCCCGGCGGTTCTTTGAGTCAGTTACTGCAGGCATCGCCCGCGGGCCGCGACCTGAGCGCGCTGCACTGGACGGTGCACAACACCATCCATCATGGCCCGTTTCCGGGGTTACGGACCGCTGCGCTCGCCACGATCGACTCGGAGCTGCTGCTGCCACCGGGAATACGCCAGCAAGTGAGCACCGTGCTGCAGGGAAGGCCGATCTTGGCGGTGCACACGACGCTCGGATTCTCTGGGGCGAGCACGGCCGAGCTCGTGAGCCCGGCCTTCCAGTACCGCACTGCGGACGGAGCGAGCGTGACCTGGCGCGGCGTCAGCGGCAGCGTGCGCGCCACCCGCGCCGTCAGTACCTGGTCGGGAACGTTGACTGCGCCCGGACTGACGCTCGACGGCCCGAGCGGCCGCCTGGAGCTGCTCGGCTTCGACGTCAGCGCGAACATGCAGCGCGCCCTCGACACTGTTTACGTCGGCCAGAGCGCTTTTCACCTCGCAACCATCACGCTGCGTCCGACGACCGGTACGCCACTCTCCATCCAGGGGATATCGCTGCAGGGTGACACCGCGATGAACGCCGGCTATCTGGACGAGCATGCCACCGTCAGCGCCGACCGTGTCGATGCGGCACAGTTCTCAGTGACGCGAATCGGTTACGAGCAAAGCCTCAACCATCTGCATGCCGAATCGTTCGCGGGGTTGATCAGCGAGATGCGGGCGGTACAGCGCGACATACCGACCGCAGGCGCGGGACGCAGCGCCGCGGTGCGCGCCAATCTCGACATCCTGCGTCGCTACGGCTTCGAGATGGCGTTGCACCAACCGGTGCTCGAGATTCAGCGGCTCGGGTTTGTCACGCCCGAAGGCGAGTTTCGTCTGTCGGCGAAGCTGGCGGTGCCGGGGCTGCGCCGCGAGGAGCTACAGGGACCGATGGCCGCCTTGGCGCTGCTGCAGCATCTGGATGCGAGCGCCGACCTGCGCGTCGACGCAGCCTTGTTGGATAAGCTTCTCGACGCGAGCGGCAAGCGCGCGCTGGTCAGCGCACAACTGCAGCAGCTCGAGAGCGAGGGCTATCTGCGGCGCGACGGCACTGCGCTCACCACCAGCCTCAGCTACCGCGCCGGTGCGCTGACCATCAACGGTCAGAACGTCACCGTGCCGCGGACGTAGTAGAAGCCGCCGTCGATACCGAACGGCGAAAACATCGGGTACTGGAACACGCCGAGGGTATCGCCGTAGGCGAAGTTGTCGTAATGCGATAGCAGCGTGCCGTTGACCTTATTCGGATAGCGGTCAAACAGATTTTTCGCACCGATCGCCAGGCGTACGTGCTGCATTAATTGGTAGCTGATTTCCAGATTGGTGATCGGCGTCGTGCCGATATAGGTCAGGAAATACTCAGGGGTATTGGTTGGATTGTCGCCGTCATCGTTCTCCCACTCGGACGACGGACCGTAGATCTGCTCCTGCAGGTTGATCGAGGCCGCGCCGCGGGTCCAGAGCGCATCCAAATTGATCACGAAGCGCGGATTTGCGGTGGTCAGGTCCGAGATGGCGGTCGCGTTGTAGAGCGTCTGGCCACCGAGCTCGACCGGCGTGGGCGGAATTCTGGTGATCGTGGTCTCGTTGAGGTTCGCTCCGATCGACCAGTCGATCCGACCGATGGCGTATTGAACGGGGAAATTGAACACCAGATCTGCGCCCTGGGTACTGGTATCGATGCCATTGGCGAATAGCACTACCCCGGTGTCGCCGGTGGCGAGCACCGATGGGTCGAGCTGATTACCGTTGGCCGCAATGGCGGCGTTGATCGCGGTCGCCCCGGGCTGGGGGATGCCGTTGACGGTGCCGTACAGATCCCCGGTGCTGAAGATGCGATTGGTGAGCGTGATGTGGTACAGGTCCAGCGTGGTGATCACGGCCGGCAACGGCTGCCACACCAGGCCGACGCTGAAGTCCACCGAGTGCTCGGGCTGCAGTCCGGTGCCCAGGCCCAGGAGCTTGCCGCCGGCCGAATCAGGCGGCAGCTGGACGAAGGCGCTCGACGGCGTGACATTGGTCGAGGAGTAGTACTCCTCCGCCAACGTCGGCGCGCGAAAGCCGCTGCTGACGGTTCCGCGCAGCGCGAATTGCGCCGTGAAGTCGTAGCGCGCCGTGAGCTTGCCGACCGTAGTGCTGCCGAAATCGCTGTAGTGCTCGTAGCGCCCGGCGGCATCGAGCTGCAGCGGGCTGATCGGCCGGGTCGCCAGATCGAGGTATACGGCTTCATTGTCGCGAGCGTGTACGCCGGCGTCCGTCGGGGTGAAGCCGGGATATGACTGCGCGCCGCCATCGATGTACGAGATCGGAATGCCGGCGCCGACGGTATAGGTCTCGCGCCGATACTCCAGGCCCCAGGCGGCGTTCAGCGGGCCCGCGAGGCCGACGTCGAAATTTCGATTCACGTCCAGATTCGAGGTCCACTGCGTCGGCTTCAGCAGGCCGTCGTAGTAGCTCGAGGGCGTGGGCTCGCCGTTGAGCGCAAAGGCGCCGGCGTTGGCGGAGTTGAGCGTGTAGGCTTCGAAATGATCCTCGCCGTAGGTACTGCTCAGATCCCAGTTCCATTGATCGACCACGCCCTTGAAACCGGCCGTGGCGGAGTAATCGAGCTCTTCGCTGGCCTCCAGCGGGTCGAAGCCGAACAGAAACGGGTAGGTGGTGACGTCGGTGAGCGGATCGGTGTAGTGAACCTTACTCGGTAGTCGATATTTCTGATAAGAGGCGGCGTCCTTGTCGCCGACCGTGCCGGTGAAATAGAACTGCGTGCCGCCATCGAAATTGAAGCCGGAGTTCAGCGCGAAGATCTTCGACGTGTAATCGGCATCGCCCTCCTCGGCACCCAGATAGGGATAGCCGGCGACCTCGGGCATGAGCGAGTCGGGATAGGTGGCCAGATTGGCCGGATTGATCACGCGCTCGTCGATCGCGCTGCGGTTGCTGTTGCCGTGGTGATGAATCTCCGCGGTCAGATTGAAGAAGCTGTTATCGACCGGCTGAAACCCGGCATTGGCCGAGACATCGCCGGTCTCGCCCCCACCGTCGAAGTAATTGCCGTAGGTGCCGCTGATCGTCACGCCGCTCGGCTGCTGCTTGAGAATGATGTTGATCACGCCGGCAATGGCATCGCTGCCGTATTGTGCAGCAGCGCCATCGGTCAAGACCTCGATATGGTCGACCGCCGCCAGCGGTATGAAATTCAGATCCACCCCGGCGCAGCCCTGAAACGGACCGCTATCGACCTCGATGTTGGCGGTCGTGTGCCGCCGCTTGCCGTTGACCAGCACCAGCACGTCGTTGCAGCTCAGGCCGCGCAGCTTGGCCTGCAGGGTTTGGCCGGCCATATCGTTGCCGAAGCCTTGTGCCACGAACGCGGGCAGAATCTGCGCCAGCGTCGAGTTCATGTCCGGATTACCCGAGGCGGCCCGCAGCTGCTCGACATTGAAGATCTGCACCGGTGCGGCGCTCTGTGCCTCGGTGATG
>JASHTF010000291.1 GCA_030040715.1 Gammaproteobacteria bacterium
AGCGTGAACGGGACGTCGATCTCGGCCTGGGTGGGTCGCTGCTCGAGGCCGCGCCATTCGAGAAAGCGCAGATTGCAGCGATAGTGGCTGCCGCTGATCTCCGGATAGAGCTGGCTGGTCGCCGGCAAGCGAATGCGCAGCAGCTGGAACGGATTGTCCCGATCGAAGTTGACGTTGAACACCCCGCCGGTCGCCACCTCCTCGCGCGCCCGGCCGTTCTGCCGCGTGAGCCACAGCAGCTCAGCGATCGCGTCGCACAGCGGTTGCAGCAGCACCAGCCAGCCGGCAAACGCCTCGATGCGATTTGGGGCCGGCTGGTTCAGCCAGAAGAAGTAGTCCGGCAGGTCGAACTCACAGGTGCCACCGGGGATCGCGCTGCGATGCTTGATGGCGGCGAGGAACTCGGAGTCCCGCAGCGGCTGCAGCCAGGTCGAGCCGACCGCGGCCAGATCGGTGCGCAGCCGCACGATGTTGCTGATGATCGTGCGCAAGCGCGTAGCGTCAATGCCGGGCCGGTGCTGAAACTCGTTCAGCTGCTCCAGGGCACGTTCGAGCTCCTTGAGCACATCACCGCGGACATCCCCGCGCGCGAGGATTGCGAGGATGTCGAGCAGACTGGCCACGGCCGCGCGACTGCCCCAGGCACTGTCCTTCTCGCTGTGGTAGACGGCCTGCGTGTACAGGAAGTCGAGCCGCAGGAAGGTGCGCATGCGCTCGTTGAGCGGCTGCTCGAAGATCGCCGGCTGCGGCGCAGGCGCAGGCGCAGGGCGTGTGGCGGGTTCTCCCATCGCCTTATTGTGCTTGAGTGGCTCAGGGCACGTAAACGGTTCTGACCGATCAGGATCGCCACGGCGGCGCTTGCGGCTCATTCGGCCGCGCAGTTATCGGCGACGGCCGCGTCGGCACCGCGGCCCGAGCGGCCTCAGCTGCGGCCCGCGCGGGCGAGCTCGCGATACTTGCGGTCGAGCGCCGCGACCTTCGGGCCGAGCGCCTCGGGCTCGGCATCGTTGACGATCACGTCGTTGGCCGCTGCGAGCCGCGCGGCGCGACTCGCCTGGGCTGCGAGCATCGCCTGCGCTTCTTTCGGATCGATCCCGTCGCGCGCCTGCAAGCGCTGCAACTGCAGCGCCTCGGGGCAATCGACCAGCAGCACGCGATCGTAACGGCGCGTCGATCCGGTCTCGACCAGCAGCGGAACGATGTGGACCTGGTAGATGCCGCCGAGCTGCTCGGACAACGCAGCCATGCGCGCACGAATCCGCGGATGCAGCAGCCCCTCGAGCGAGCGGCGCTGCTCGGCGTCTTCGAACACCAGCCGACGGAGCAGCGCGCGATCAAGAGAGCCGTCGACGCGCAACAGCTTCGAGCCGAAGCGCTGTTCGACGAGGGCGCCAAAACGCTCCAGGATCTCACTCAGCAAGGGTGCACCGGGCGCCGTCAATTCGCGCGCGACCTGATCGGCATCAATCACTGCCGCGCCCAGCGCGGCGAACTGGCTGGCGATCAGGGTTTTGCCGCTGGCGATACCGCCCGTCAGGCCTACGCGAAGTGGCGGCGCATCGGCGGCGGGCACACCCGTGGACATCAGTGCTGCGGGGCGTAGAGCCCGAGATACTGACGCACGAGCTGCGGACCCCAGAGCAGGGCGACCCAGCCCGCAGCCGCCAGAAATGGGCCGAACGGGATCGGATGGCCGCGCTCGTGCCGTCGCGTCGCGATGAGCCCTAGTCCGATCAGCGCTCCAACGCCTGCGCCGATCAGCACGATGGGCAGCAGCATCTGCCAGCCCATCCAGGCCCCGAGCGCGGCCAACAGCTTGAAGTCACCGTAGCCCATGCCTTCCTTCCCGGTCAGCAGCCGGAACGCATGATAGACCGCCCAGAGCGCAAGATACCCGATGGCCGCCCCCGCGATGGCGCTCACGGGATCGACCGGGACGCTGTGGCCGCGAGTGGCCCAACCGCTCAGGCTCGCAAGCAGCCCGAGCCACAGCAGCGGCAGTGTCAGCAGATCCGGCAGCAGTTGGTGCTCGAGATCGATCGCCGCGAGCGCGATCAGGAACCAGGTGATGACCGCCGCACAGGCGGCCGCGCCGCCGTAGCCGAGCCGCCAGGCGACTGCCGCCGTCAGCACACCGCTGAGCAGCTCGACGGCGGGGTAGCGCAGGCTGATGTGCGCCTGGCAATGAGCGCAGCGGCCGCGCAGCAGCAGGTAGCTCAGCAGCGGGATGTTGTCGAGCGCGCGGATCGGGGCATGGCAGGCAGGGCAGGCGGAGCGCGGAACGACGAGGTTGAATTTTTCGGCCGGCCGTTCAGCTACCGGGTCGCCAGCCGCCGCGGCGTGCGCCTGCGCGTACTCAGCCCGCCACTGCCGCTCGAGCATGATCGGCAGGCGGTAGATGACGACGTTCAGAAAGCTGCCGACGATGAGCCCGAGCACCAGAGCGACCGCGATGAAGGCGGCCGGCGAGCCTGCCAGCAGTGCGAGCACCGCCGTTAGACGACCGAGCCGAGCTTGAAGATCGGTAGATACATCGCGATCACGAGGCTACCAACCAGCACACCGAGGATCACCATGATCATGGGCTCGAGCAGGCTCGACATGCTGTCCACGGCGGCATCGACGTCCTCTTCATAGAAGGTTGCCACTTTTCCGGCCATGGCGTCGAGAGAGCCCGATTCTTCGCCCACGGCGATCATCTGCACCACCATGTTGGGGAACAGCATCGATGTCTCCATCGCCCGTTGCAAGCGCTGCCCGGTAGCGACCTCGTCGCGCATTTTGAGCACGGCGTCCTCGTAGACGATATTTCCGGTCGCGCCGGCGACCGATTCCAGCGCTTCGACCAGCGGCACGCCGGCGGCGAACATGGTCGAGAGGGTACGCGCGTAGCGAGCGACGGCGGCCTTGTTGAGGATCGGGCCGATAATCGGCAGCTTCAGCGACATGCGGTCCAGAAACTGGCGCAGGGCGCGCGAGCGTTTGTACATCGTCAGGAACCCGAA
This sequence comes from Gammaproteobacteria bacterium, assembly GCA_030040715.1. Taxonomy (GTDB): domain Bacteria; phylum Pseudomonadota; class Gammaproteobacteria; order Steroidobacterales; family Steroidobacteraceae; genus FEN-1191. Next base: position 3,006 of record JASHTF010000291.1, read on the forward strand.
AACGGCGGCGCCCAGTACGACCGCCAGGTAGAAGCCGTCGTGCTGAACGAATTTGGATAGATTGATCACCGCCTGCGTGAAGGCGGGCAGATTGGCGCCGAATCCCTTGAACAATGA
>JASHTF010000292.1 GCA_030040715.1 Gammaproteobacteria bacterium
ACCGACTACACACTCGAGAAACGCTATCTGAAGAAGGACGGGTCGCCCGTCTGGGTTCGGGTTACGGTGGCGTTGGTCCGTGATGCCGCGGGTGAGCCGATCTGCACCGTTGGATTCGTCCAGGACATCTCCACCCGCAAATACGCCGAGCTCGCTCCGCAGCAGAGCCTGTCCCTGATCGAGGCGATCATCTCCCACATGCCTGCCTCGCTGATCGCGTGCGACGCCACCGGAGCGATCACGCTCACCAATCGATACGCCGACGAGATGCTGCCGCTCGACAGCAGTCGGTCCGAGGCCGGGCTCGCGGGTTCCTATCCTGCGGCCCTCGAGGTCTACGCGGCCGACGGCACTACTCCCGTGCCCCCTGCCGAGCGGCCGCTGGCGCGGGCACTGCGCGGCGACACCCTGAGTAACGAGGAGTATGTCCTGGTCGGTCGCAACGGCGCGCGCCGTACCCTGCTCAGCAGCGCCTGTCGCGTGCTCGACCCCAAGGGTGCCTGCCTCGGAGCAGTGGTGGTGTCTCAGGACATCACGCACCTGCGGGAGACCGAGGCAGAGGTCGAGCGCATACACCAGCAGCTGCTGCTCGCGTCACGACATGCCGGGATGGCGGAAGTCGCCACCAATGTGCTGCACAACGTCGGCAACGTGCTCAACAGTGTCAATGTGTCAGCGGCACTGGTCGGTGAATGCCTCAAGCGCAGCAAGGCGGTCGGGTTGGCTCAGGTCGCGGCACTGCTGACGGAGCACGGCGACGATCTCGGGCAGTTCGTCGCCGGCGACGAGCGCGGGCAATTGCTGCCGGGGTACCTGACCAAGCTCGCCGCGCAGCTGCAGGCCGATCAGCAATCCGCACTCCAGGAGCTCGCATCGCTGCGCGCCAATATCGAGCACATCCGGGATGCGGTAGCGATGCAACAGAGCTACAGCAAGCGCTACGGTGTATGGGAGTCCGTCGATGTGCATCAACTGGTGGAAGACAGCCTGCGCATGAATGCAGGCGCACTCACCCGCCACCAGGTGTTGTTGAAGCGCGAGTTCGCGCCGCTGCCCTCGATCACGCTCGATAAGCACAAGGTGCTGCAGATCCTGGTGAATCTGGTGCGCAACGCCAAATACGCCTGCGACGAGTCGACGCGCCCGGACAAGCAGATCACCGTGCGCGTCGATCCGGCCGGCGATGGCGTCAGCATTGCCGTGATCGACAACGGCGTCGGCATCAAGCCGGAGAATCTTCCGCGTCTGTTCCAACATGGATTCACGACCCGCAAGTCAGGTCACGGCTTCGGTCTACACAGCGCGGCGCTGACCGCGCAGGAGCTCGGTGGCAGCCTCACGGCGCACAGTGACGGTGAAGGTTGCGGGGCGAAGTTCGTACTGGTGCTGCCGGCGACGCCGCCCGGAGCGAGTCGTGGGTAGCAGCGCGCAGCCCGGCAATCGTCGTGTGCTCGTCATCGACGACAATCCGGCGATCCATCAGGACTTCCAGAAGGTGCTGGGCGTGCGGCTGGAGACCGCGGCGGCTACCGAGGTCGACGCGGTCGAAGCGCTGATCCTGAGCAAGAGCCCGCGACTCGAGCAGTCAAGATTCGAGGTCGACTGTGCGCTTCAGGGCGAGCAGGGTGTCACCATGGCACACGAGGCGCTGCTCGCGGGCTCGCCTTATGCGGTCGCCTTCGTGGACATGCGCATGCCCCCCGGTTGGGACGGCGTCAAGACCATCGAGCACCTCTGGGCGATCGATCCGGACATCCAGGTGGTCATCTGCTCGGCACAATCGGATTACGACTGGTCCGAGGTCGTGGGCCGACTCGGCTGCTCAGATAACCTGCTCGTGCTCAGAAAGCCGTTTGAGCCCATTGAAGTCCAGCAGTGCGCCAGCGCCCTGTGCCGCAAGTGGCACAATGAGCGGGAGATCTGTAGCCAGATCGAATTGCTCGAGCACATGGTGGCCAGCCGCACCGAAGGTCTGGAGGCGGCCAATCGTCAACTGCGTCACCTGGCCACGCACGATGCGCTCACCGGCCTGCCGAATCGGGTGCTGCTCGAGGATCGCGTGCAGCAAGCGATCGCGCACACCGATCGCGATCGGCAGCTGTTTGCGCTCCTGGTATGTGATCTCGATCGCTTCAAGGTCATCAACGACTCCATGGGCCATCGGGTCGGTGATGCCTTGCTGCAGGAGGTCGCACATCGACTGGTCGCCGTGGTGCGCACCATCGACACCGTCGCGCGGCTTGGGGGTGATGAATTCGTCATCATATTGAGTCCGGCGTTGGAGCGGGTCGACGCTGAGGCCGTGGCGCAGCGTGCCCTGGAGGCGTTTGACGCACCGGTGGCGATCGATGGAGTGGACATCCATATCTCGCCGAGCATCGGCATCGCGTACTACCCGGAGGACGGCGCGACCACCGAGGCGTTGATGGCTCACGCAGACGCGGCCATGTACTGCGCCAAGCAGAGCGGCCGCAACAAGGTACAGCGCTTCACCAGCGGCATGAGCAACTCGGTCTCCAACAAGGTGAAGCTCGAGGGTGATCTGCGCCGCGCCCTGTCGCTCGGGCAGTTCGAGCTGTACTATCAACCCAAGGTCGAAATCGCCAATTCGGCGGTACGCAGCGCCGAAGCGCTGATTCGCTGGCGGCATCCGGAGCGCGGCCTGATCTCACCCTCGGATTTCATCCCGCTCGCCGAAGAGAGCGGTCTGATCGGCGAGATCAGCGCCTGGGTATTGGGCGAGGCTACGCAGCAGATGCACGCCTGGCTGCAGCAGAATCTGCCGTTGCAGCGGGTGGGTGTGAACCTGTCGGCGCATGACCTGCGGCAGCAGCTGCTGGTGGAGACCATCCGCGGTGTGCTGCGCGCAGCCGGGCTCGGGCCTCAGCATCTGGAGGTAGAGGTCACCGAGAGCGTGGTGATGAGCAACCCCGAGGAGTCCATCTCCGTTCTGGAGCAGTTGCGGACCATGGGTGTGCTGATCTCGGTCGATGATTTCGGCAGCGGCTACTCGAGTATGAGCTATCTGCGGCGACTGCCGATCGACAAGCTGAAGATCGATCGCGGTTTCATCAAGGACCTCACCACCCGCCCCGACGATGCATCGATCGTGCAGGCGATCGTCTCTCTCGCCCACAGTCTCAGGCTGCAGGTCACCGCCGAGGGTGTCGAGACCATCGAGCAGCTCAACTACCTGGAAGCACTCGGCTGCGACCAGTACCAGGGTTTTCTCTTCAGCCGTCCGCTGCCGCCGGCGGCCTTCGAGAAGCTTCTGCGGCACCATCATTCCACCGGCTGGCGGCCGTCGGCCGACGATGACACCGCCCGGACCCGCAAGAAGCGCGCCGGCCTACCGGAGATCTGACCGCGGCGGTGTGATTGCGCTGAGCGTTCGTCCCCGGATCATGCCAGCGCACTGCCACCCGTCAGCTGGGCATGGGCAGCTTCTGCTGCACCGTAGCCGTCGCCCCGACCGAGGCGCCGATGATCAGGGCGATCGCCGTCCACTGCGTGCCCGACAGGCGCTCGTGCAGATAGAGCAGCCCGAACAGCGCCGCGACGGCCGGCTCCGCGCTCATGAGAATGCCGAACGTCCGGGCCGGTATGCGCGTGAGCGCGAACATCTCCAGGGTGTAGGGAAAAGCCGTCGACAGGATCGCAACGGCCAGTCCGGGCAGCAGCACGGCCCGAGAAAGCAGCATCGCCGGCCCGACCGTTGCGAGCCCGATCGGGGCAATGATCAGAGTAGAGATCATGCTGCCGAGCGCCACGGTCTGCGCGCCGTGATCTGCTCCCGCCTTCTGCCCGAAGATGATGTAGAACGCCCAGCAGGCGCCGCCCCCGAGGGCGTAGAGAATGCCGACGAGATCGATACCGCCGCCAAGATGCGCGATCGGGAGCAGCAGCAGCAACCCTGCGGTCGCCAGCACCACCCAGCAGAAGTCCACCGCGCGGCGTGAGTTGAATACCGCGACCGCCAGAGGACCGGAAAACTCCACCGCGACCGCCAGGCCCAGCGGGATGCGACTGAGGGCGGTGTAGAAGCATAGATTCATCACGCCGAGCGACAGGCCGTAAAGCAACAGCGCGTGGCGCGAGCTCGGCGCAATGCGGATGCGCCACGGCCTGAGCGTGATCGCCAGGATGACGGTGCCGAGCACGATTCTCACCGTCACCATGCCGATCGGTCCGACCAGGGGGAATACCGTCTTGGCGATGGCGGCGCCTGCCTGAAACGAGGCCATCGCCAGCAGCAGCAGGGCGATCGGCAACACGCTGGACGCCGGCTTCATGGGTGTCAGCGCAGCACGAACGGGTTCGTCGTCGGGGCGCCGGTGTTGATCCAAACGCTCTTCGTCTGCAGATACTCGTCGATCGCCTCGATGCCATTCTCCCGACCCAGGCCCGAGTCCTTGTAGCCGCCGAACGGGGACATGAAGCTCACGACTCGATAGGTATTGACCCAGACGGTACCCGCTTGCAGCTGCTCAGAAACGCGAAACGCTCGACCGATGTCCTTGGTCCACACACCGGCCCCGAGGCCATAGCGCACGTCGTTGGCAATATCCACCGCCTCATCCTCATTGTTGAAGCGTAGGACCGACAGTACCGGTCCGAACACCTCCTCCTGGGCGATGCGCATCGTCGCCGCCACTTCGCCGAACACGGTGGGCTCGATGAACCAGCCCCGGCCGCATTCAGGACGCAGCGCCCGCGCTCCGCCGAGCAGCAACCTCGCGCCCTCTTGCTGCGCGGTCTGGATGTAGTGCAGCACTTTTTCGTACTGCGCCTGCGTGGCGATCGGACCGACCTGAGTGTCCAGAGACATGGGGTCGCCCATGCGTGCCGAGCTCGCCATCGCCACCAACCGCCCGACGACCTCCTCATAAATGGAGTCCTGCAGCAGCAGCCGTGATCCAGCGATACAGGTTTGGCCGGTTGCGGCGAAAATGCCCGACACCGCGCCGTTGATCGCATCCCCCAGATCGGCATCATCGAATACGATCTGTGGAGATTTGCCGCCGAGCTCCAGGCTGACGTGCTTGAAGGACTGTGCGGCGACCTCGTTGAGGGCGCGGCCGCTGCGGTCGCTGCCGGTGAAGGAGATTTTCTTGACCAGCGGATGTCGCACCAGTGCCGCTCCGGTGTCGTGGCCTGGGCCGGTGACCACGTTCACGACTCCCGGCGGAAAGCCGGCCTCGGCAAACAACCGCGCGAACTCGAGCGTCGAGGCCGACGCATATTCCGACGGCTTGATGACCACGGTGCACCCTGCAGCCAGCGCCGGCGCGACCTTCCAACCTGCCAGCAGCAGCGGCGAGTTCCATGGTGTAATGGCGGCCACTACCCCGAGCGGCTCGCGGCGCGTGAAGTTGAAATAGCCCTTCTTGTCCAGCGGCGGCACGCGCCCCTCGATCTTGTCGGCCAGGCCGCCGAAGTAGGAAAACCAACGGGGCAGATAGCGCACTTGGGCGCTCATCTCCGCCAGCAGTTTGCCGTTGTCACGCACTTCTACCTCTGCGAGACGGTCCGCTTCGCGGGCTACCAGCTGCGCCAGGCGGCACAGCAGTTGCCCGCGCTCGGTGGCCGTGAGCTGCGACCAGGCGCCGCCCGCAAAGCTGCGATGCGCGGCTTGCACGGCGACGTCGACATCGGCTGCACCGCCCTGCGGTATTTGCGCCCAGGGTTCAGCCAGGAACGGGTTGTAGCTATCGAACCAGGTGTGCGTCTGCGGCGCGATTTCCCTGCCGTCGATGTAGAGCAGATAACGTCTCATGTGGTGCTCCCCGTCCGCGACGTCACGCTGTCGTTGCCGTGTGAGTCACTGAGCAACGGATGGACGAGCGGGATCGTCTCAGGCCAGCCTGAGGGCGATTGCACCCCCAGCGATGATGCAGGCGGAGATGATGCGCTTGGGGCCGATATTTTCCCTGAGTACCACGCCTGCGATCAGTGTCCCGAACAGTATCGAGGTCTCGCGTAGCGCCGCGACGATGGCAACCGGTACCAGGGTCATCGCCCAGAGCGCCAGACCGTAGGCCACGATCGTGCTCAAGCCGCCGATGAATCCGATGCGCCAGTAGCGGGTCATGTAGGGAAGGAAGTGGGTGCGCTTCGTCCACATGACCCAGATACCGAGGGGTAGTCCGGTCAAGAGCGTCACCCACAGCGTATAGGCCGCGGGCGCGCCGGAGCGGCGCACGCCGGTCCCATCGATCAAGGTGTAGGAGGCAATGACGATCGCGTTGAGCAGCGCGACCGGTATACCCCGGCGATCTTCCATGCCGCCCACGGCAACCGTGAGGATACCGGCACAGATGGCGATCACCCCGAGCCAGGCCATCGAGGACAGCTGTTGGCCGAATAGGAATACGCTCACGAGCGCCACCAGCAGGGGTGCGGTCCCGCGCATCAGCGGATAGACCTGGCTCATGTCGGCGACCTGATAGGCACGCGCCAGGAGCAGGAAATAGATCACTTCCAGTGAGGCGGAAGCTGCCGCGTACCGCAAGCTCACCGCCGCCGGCTGTGGCAGAAACGGCAACGCTACCGCCGAGATGACCGCCGCGGAGGTCGCGACCAGAATGGTCGTCAGGAATTTGTCGCTCGCCGACTTCACGATCGCATTCCAGCTGGCGTGCAGCAGCGCGGCAAAGATCAGCACCAGGAATACGATGAGGGGCATGCGACTGCGGTTGGGTAGCCGGCTTGCGAGTCGGTTCCAGACGTTCCCCGATCTGACTGAGGGCGCGGCTTGTGCTGTGTCTGTCCCGCGCGCGCATGGACGATACTATTATGGCTCAACTGCCAGCTAGTGCGGTCGCGGGCCCAGTTCTGCTACCCTCGCGGACCTTTTGTTGACTGTCGGCTGGTGCAGTGCCCAATGCAGCGCTCTATTCGCAATATTGCTCTCATCGCTCACGTCGATCACGGTAAGACCACTCTGGTCGATTGTCTGCTCAAGCAGTCCGGCACGTTTGCTGCGCACGAGCATGTCGATGAGCGCGTGCTCGACTCGTCCGATATCGAGCGCGAGCGTGGCATTACCATCCTGGCTAAGAACTGCGCCATCGAGTACCTCGGCACGCGCATCAACATCGTGGATACGCCCGGCCACGCCGACTTCGGCGGCGAGGTCGAGCGCGTGCTGTCCATGGTCGACGGCGTGCTGCTGCTGGTGGACGCGGTCGAGGGGCCGATGCCGCAGACGCGCTTCGTGACGCGCAAGGCGCTGGCACTGGGGCTGCGAGCCATCGTGGTGGTCAACAAGATCGACCGCACCAATGCCCGTCCCGGCTGGGTGGTGGATCGCACCTTCGAGCTGTTCGACAAGCTCGGTGCCAGCGACGCGCAGCTCGACTTTCCGGTGCTGTATGCCTCGGCACTGCAAGGCTGGGCGAGCACCGATGCGACGCGGCGCGAGCCGGACATGACCGCACTGTTCGAGGCCATCCTGCAGTACGTACCGCCGCCTCAGGCAGAGCTGGCCGCGCCGCTGCAGCTGCAGATCTCGACGCTCGACTACAACTCCTACGTGGGTCGCATCGGCATCGGTCGCATCCGACGCGGCACCGTGCACGCCGGTCAAGCGGTCGCACTGCGCTACGGCGGCGAGGATCGCGGCGGTGCCAGGGTCGGCCAGATCCTCGCCTTCAGCGGCTTGCGACGCGCGCCGGTCGAGCAGGCCACCGCCGGCGACATCGTCGCCGTCTCGGGCGTTGAGGACATCACCATCGGTATGACGCTGTGCGATCCCGAGCATCCCGATGGCCTGGCGCCGATTCAGGTCGATGAACCGACGCTCACCATGACCTTTCAGGTCAACACCTCGCCGCTCGCGGGACGCGAAGGTCGTTTTCTGACCAGTCGTCACTTGCGTGAGCGGCTCTATCGCGAGCAGCGCAGCAACGTGGCGCTGCGGGTCGAGGATACCGGCGACCCGGATATTTTTCGCGTTCTCGGACGGGGAGAGTTGCATCTCACGATCCTGATCGAGCAAATGCGGCGCGAGGGCTACGAGCTCGCGGTCGGCAAGCCCCAGGTGCTCAGGAAGCGGGTCGAAAGCGAGTGGCATGAGCCATTCGAGGCCCTCACGGTCGACCTCGAGGAGGCGCATCAGGGCACGGTCATGGAGCTGCTCGGGCAGCGGCGCGCGGAGCTGCTGCACATGGAGCCCTCGGGCAGTGGTCGCACGCGCCTCGACTATCGCGTCCCGGCCCGCGGGTTGATCGGTTTTCAGAGTGAGTTCATGACGCAGACGCGTGGTACCGGGTTACAGAGCCACGTGTTTGACGGCTACGGCCCCGTCAAGGGCGATATTCCCGGGCGGCACCAGGGCGTCCTGGTCAGTAATGAGCAGGGCGAGACGGTTGCATATGCCTTGTTTGGATTGCAGGAGCGCGGCCGGCTGCTGGTCGGTCCTGGCGAGAAGGTCTACGAGGGCATGATCATCGGCATTCACAGCCGCGACAACGATCTGGTGGTTAACCCGACACGCACCAAGAAACTCACCAATATTCGTGCCGCCGGCAAGGACGAGAACGTGTTGTTGACTCCGCCGTTGCCCGTGACGCTGGAATGGGCCGCTGAGTTCATCGCCGAGGACGAGCTGATCGAGGTCACGCCGCGGTCGATCCGTCTGCGCAAGCGTCACCTGAGCGCGCACGAGCGCAGGCGCGTGGTGCGGGAGAGCGCGATCTCGGAGCAGTCGGACTAGCGCAGCTGACTGTCCTTGCTGCCGCGGCGGTTGTAGCCGCTGTAGGGCGTGGAGCTGCGATCGTGTTGGTCCTGACAGGCGACGCACAGGCGCACGCCTGGGACCGCCTCACGCCGCGCTGGCGGAATCTCGCCTCCGCACCCCTCGCAGCGCGACACCCCCGGCCCCTGGGGCAGGCGGCTTTGGACGCGCGCGATTGCGTCCTTCACGGTGGCATCGATCTGCTCCTGAACCGCGCCCTCGCCTGCCCAACCCGTCGCCATGTACTCACTCCCGCGAACGCCCGTCATCCCGGCCCGCCTATCGCGAGCCGAGCTCTTGCCGACACACAATCTACTACCAGATTCGATGCTAAAAAACTCTGATCGAGGCCACGAGTTGCCGCAGTGCATACCTGGCGCACCGCCCCCGCCCCAAGACCGCCTTAGAGGTGAGCATGGCAACGCCCGGGCTTGAGGCGGAGTCGTTTCCACTCGCCTCCAACCGGCCGCCGGCTACTTCATCCGCAGTATCTGCACCGCCTCGCGGGTTGGGTCGGTGACCGCGCGCATGTCCGTCACCGCGCGCGCCGTCACGCCATCGGCGCGATTGCCCCAACCGGAGCGAATGAAATCGACCACCGCGGCGATGTCCTGATCGCTGAGCAAGATGCGATACAGGGGCATGCGGTAGGCGTCGGGGACCTCGCCAAGGACGATGACGTGCGAGCCGTTCAGCACGACATTGACCACGGAAGCCGGGCTGGGATCGAGCACGGTGGGGTTGCCGGCGAGCGGCGGCAGATAGGGCTCGAAGCCTTTGCCATCGGACTGATGGCACGACATGCACCACTGCAGGTAGACGACGGCACCCGGACTGTCGAGCTGCTCGTTGGCGAGTTTACGTGCGGTCGATGGGTCATACGTGTAGGGCTGCGATCGGCCCTCGCGCGCCGGCGGCAGTGACTCGAGATAGCGGGCCATGGCGTCGATATCGGCAGCGGTCAGGTATTCGGTCGAAAAGTTGATCACCTCGGTCATGGTGCCGAAGGCCGTGCCGAAGCTGCTGTGGCCGTTCTCGAGGAAACTGACCAGATCTTCGTGCGACCAACGGCCGAGCCCGCTATTCACGTCCGGTCGTAGATCCGCAGCCGACCAGTTATCCAGCGGTGCTCCCATCAGGAATTGAGCACTGCGTTGATCGTAGCCGTGCTCGTTGAAGAACATGCCGCGCGGCGTGTGGCACGCGCCGCAATGACCCGGGCCTTGAACCAGATAGGCACCGCGATTCCACGCCGCGTCGTGCTGCGGATCATCGCGATATCGATCCGTGTTCGCAAAAAAGACATTCCAGATCGCCAGTGGCCAGCGCCAGTTCAACGGAAACCGGATCTCGCTCGGCTTGTCGGGGACATTGGCCGGCGCCACCGACGTCATGAAGAAGTGATACAGCGCCGCCACGTCATCGGGTGACATCTTGGCGTAGGACGGATAGGGCATCGCGGGATATAGCCGGTGGCCGTCCCGGGCAACACCCAGGCGGACCGCGCGATCGAAGTCCTGCAATGTATAGCGCCCGATGCCGGTTTGCGGATCGGGGGTGATGTTGGTCGTATAGATCGCTCCGAGTGGCGTCGCCATCTTCAGGCCCCCGGAGAACGGCGGCGCATTCGGAATCGAATGGCACGAGATGCAGTTGGCCGCGCGCGCCATGTATTCGCCCCGGTCAGCGGGTGCCGGGGCGGCGGTTACCGTATGCGCAGCGGCCGCGGCGGTGACGAACACGACCAACAGGGGAATTGTTTTCATGGCATCAGCAGCCTTGTAGTTAGAGCGAGCTGACCTCCACTCGCGCATCGTTGAAGCAGGCGCCTTCGGCGAGATCGGCCTTGTGGGCCGGGGCCAGCGCCGAGACGGTCTGACCATTGGAGCTGGTGCGCATCCAGGCGCCCTTCTCGGTGCATACCACCCCGGGGCGCACCGCGCCGGTAATCTGCAGCAGCAGGAATACCTCGCCCTGCTCGTTCCAGACTCTGACCCGCGCGCCGTCAGCGAGACCGCGGACCGCGGCATCCTCGGGGTGCATCTCGAGCAGCGGCGTCCCGTCGCTTGCCGGGAGACCGCCGAACGTCGAGGTGATGCGCCGTTCCGAGGACGGCGTGATCAACGTGAGCGGGTAACTCGATACCAGCCGCCGGTAGGCCGGCAGCGGCATCCCGAAGCGCGCATCGAGGTCGGCTGACCACAGCTCGATCTTGCCGCTCGGCGTTCGTGGCCACACCGTCTTGAATAGCACCGGCTCTGCTCCCGCGTATTCCATCTTGAGCGCGCGATCGGTCGGCAGCGCGCTCGGTCGGATCCCCTGCAGACGCGGATCCTTCGGGTCGAGGGCTGCGTCCATGAGCTCAGGATCGGTGGCGCTGAGTGCCGGCTCCGTGAAGCCGAAGGCGGCCGCGAGACGACGAAAGATCTCCGTGTTCGGCAGGCTTTCGGCGACCGGCGCGATCACCGGCTCGGCGCGCTGCAGATATTGCTGCCCGTAAGCGGGATACAGATCGGCATGCTCGAAGTGCGTGCTCGCCGGCAGTACCACGTCTGCGTACGCCATGGTGTCGGTCATCGCCACTTCGATTCCCACCACGAACACGTCCTCGCGCGCGAGCGCTCGGCGCATGAGGTTTTGGTTCGGATGCACGATGAGGGGATTGTGGTTGTAGACAAACAGTGCCCGGATCGGGGGATCGACTTCGGAGTCCAGAATCATCCGGCTGACGTCGAGAATGTTGATCGTCCGCGTGCCCGCGGGCGCGAGCTCCGGCAACGTCAGGCGCTCCAGAGTCTTCGGAAAGGCGTGTCCGGCACCGCCCATGAGCCCGCCGCCTTCGACACCGAACTTGCCGGCCAGCGCCGGCAGGGCGGCGATCGCGCGCAACCCCGAGCCACCGTTGCGGTTGCGCTCGAGGCCGTTGCCCCAGGCGATGACGGCCGGCGATGATTCCTGGTACCAGCGGGCGAGGGTACGGATGTCGCCCTCCTCCACACCGCAGATCTGCGCGGCGCGTGCGGGCGGAAAGGCCCGCGCGGCGCTCATGTAGGGCTCGAAGCCGACGACGTGCCGGCTGATGAACGCCTGGTCGAGGGCACCGAGTCGCTCGAGCTCGACCGCAAGCGCGAAGGCCAGCACGACGTCCGTCCCGGGGCGCAGCGGCACATGCAGCTGCGCCTGCTCGGCGATGCGCACGCGGCGCGGATCGATCACCACCAGCTTGGCACCGGCGCGCTTGGCCTGATTGATCTGACGCACGAGGTGCAGATTGCACGCGGTGGCGTTGTTACCCCAGACGATGATGAGCTTGGCCAGACTCACCTGCTGCAGTGGCGTTCCCGGGGTGGCACCGAACGTGGCGGCATAGGCCGTGGAGCGGATGCCACCGCACAGCGGTGTGCGGCTGAGCCGCGAGGCGCCGAGGCGGTGGAAGAAGCGCAGCGACATCGAGTCGCCGGCCAGCATCCCGTGCGGTCCGGCGTAGTTGAACGGAACCACAGCCTGCGGCCCGTGGCGCTTGATCACCTCCCCGACCCGCTCGCGCACCAGTTCGAGCGCGCTCGGCCAGGAGATGCGCTCGAACCGCCCCTCGCCCTTCGAGCCTACGCGTCGCAGCGGATAACGCAGGCGATTCGGCCCGTGTACGAACTCCGGGTATGAGTGAGCGACCTTGGCGCAGATCGCCCCATGCGTGATCGGGTTCGCCTTGGAGCCTTTGACCGCGATCACTTCACCGGCAGAGACGGTGACCGCCAGACTGCAGGTGTCGGGACAATCGAGCGGACAGACGCTCGGCTTTTCTACTTTCATCACAACGGGCGCCCCGATTTCGATCGCGAGCCGAACGGGTCGGCTCGGCCAAGAATCGCCCCTTCCGAGCGCGGACGCAAGATTGGACCCGCCCCCGAGGATCCGGGCGCGCGCTACCCTCGAGCGGGCCGCTCAGGCGCCGCGGGCGACGTAGCCGTAACGCAGGTTGCTGCGCTGGCCGCCGGCGGCAAGATATTGTTCCTTATGCGCCGCAAAGTGGTCCGGCCGGTCGAGCTCGGCGTGCAGGTCGTAGCGGTACAGCCGCGCGCTGTTGCCGCCGAGGATGGCGCTCTTGACGGGACCGTCCGCGGACCCGAGCGGCGCGAAGCCGAATTTCCGCTGCATGTCCTGCGGGATCTCGAGGCGCCGCAGGCCCTCAATCTGCCACTGCGGCGAGCCGGTCCAGAGCGCATCCGTCCCCCAGAGCACGTGATCGACACCGAGCCCCTTGATCAGCGTCCCGAGCATATAGGCCGCGAGCCGCGGGTGCGACACGACCGAGTATGCGAACAGCTGACCGAGATCACCATAGACATTGCTGACACCGTATTTCTCCGGGATCTCGGCCAGATCGGTGACCCACTCGACCCGCCCGGTGCGCTCGAGCTGCGCCAGCGCCGCATCCGGCGAGGTGAGCTCGCCGATGTGACGGTAGCCGGAGTGATAGATCGCGAAGGTCAGCTGTGGCCAGTCGCGCGCCGCCTTGCCGACATCGTGCACGTCGACGTAGGGACGCAGGCGCGGAAACTGCCGCTCGGTCGAAGGCGGAAACAATCCCTTGTGTACGCAGACGATGCGAATGCCGGCGCGGTCGAATTTCTCATAGCCGCGATAGGCCAATTTCTCATCATCCATCAGCCAGGGGTAGTGCGACAGCTCCTTGTGCGTGTTGTCGCCGATGGTGTAGCCCTTCCACGAATCGGGATGCAGCGTGATGGCGTGATCGATGCTGTCGAGCCACGCAGGCTGCCCGGGAGTGAAAATCGCGTGCGCCAGCATGCGCCTCGAGCCGGCGGCGCGATTCACGCGGGCGCGTGCCTCGGCCATCATGTCGTTGGTGAGGAACCAATCGCGCGGGATGTCCGAGGGCGCGCTCGAGATCAGCGCCGCGTGGGTGTCGCTGTCGAGGTAGATCTCCTTGTAATAGTTGTTGAACTTCAGATCATCGAGCGTCTGCGGCTTTCCGGATAGCTGCGGATTCCAGCCGGTGGCGCCGATGGCCTGCCGCATCTGCACAAATGAGGTGAGCCGGGTATCGTCGCGCAGGAAGTGCGTGTGGCCATCGAGCACGAGCTGACCCTTGAGCGCCCGAGCGCGCTCATCTGCCAGCTCGGGTGTACTTGCCTCCGCCGGCGATACCGCGAACAAGGTACCGTAGACCTCGTTCATCGCGAGGAACGAGGCCGCCATGCCCGCTGAGCTGGCGAAGAACGCGCGGCGGGTGATACCGAGTTTGCGCGCCATGTGCGTGCCGAACTGCCTGATGCGCTGCTCGACGGCGCGCTGCTGCGCGGTCTGCGGCTCGGGCAGATATTCATCGCTCGAGACGATCTGGGTCGGCACCGGACTCGCGAACGAGCAGGTCTCGGCCGGTCGCAGTCGACGCCTTTCTTCCGCGGTCAGTAATCCAGTCATCGCGACACCCCCTGCTTCAGTTCGCTACCACGGGCAAAGAAATATACGAGGCATGTGCAGCCGAATGAAACACGCGCTGCGTAGCCTGCCGATAGTCGCTCGGCTTGGCCAGAAAGATATTCGGGACGAAGGTCTGCGGATTGCGGTCGTACAGCGGAAACCAGCTCGACTGCACCTGTACCATGATACGGTGGCCGGGCAGGAACACGTGATTGGCGAGCGGGAGCTTGAACTCATACGCCAGCGGCTGATTAGCCGTGAGCGGCCGTGGGGTGTCCAGGCCCGTGCGATAACGCCCGCGAAAGATGTCCATGCCCACGGGGAGCTGATAGCCGCCCATCTCGGGTTGATCGTAGACTTCGTCCGGGTAGACATCGATGAGCTTGACTACCCAGTCGCTGTCCGTGCCACTGGTGGAGGCAACCAGATGGACCACCGGCTCACCGCTGATCTTCAAGGGCTGAGTGAGGATGGCGGACGTAAAAGAGACCACGTCGGTGCGTCCCGAGGCTTCGCGCTGATCGTCCGTCATC
>JASHTF010000293.1 GCA_030040715.1 Gammaproteobacteria bacterium
GATGCGAGCGACTATGTCGAGATCGCGGTCCGCATCGGCACCGATCCGGACTATCGGCGCGCATTGAGTCGCAGCATCGTCGAGCGCAGCACGGTGCTATTCGAGGACCCGCGCACCGTGCGCGAATTCGAGCGCTTTTTCGACCAGGCGCTCGCGACCCTATGCGCCTGAGCTCGCCTTAGTTATCCACCTGCAGATTCAAGTCCTAGTTATCCAGCTGCAGGTTCAAGTCCTGCGAGACGCCGTTGCGCAGGACCGTAAGGGTCACCGTATCCCCGGTTACGTGCTGCAGCACGGTCGCTGCGGAGTCCAGGCTATCGAGTGCGACGCCGTTGATCGCGGTAATCAGGTCGCCCCTCTGCACGCCATAGTCGCGCGCATAGCCCTGCCGGGGTAGTGCCTGATAGCCGACGATGGTACCGTGCGGCGCGTATGGCTCCGCCATAAAGCCTCCGAACCACGAGCGTGCCTTGGAAAACTCGCGCGGATCGCTGGGAACGCTGTCGTCTGATACCTCGACCGGGGCGGCGATAGCGGGGAGGCGCCGGCGCCCTGCCGCTTGCAGCATCGCTCGCGTACCCTTTGGCAGCCGCAGGGACTCGAAGACGCCGTCGCGCTCAATCACGACTCGGTCCGGATAGATCGCGCTCACACGTGCGCCGGTGGGCAGCGGTGCGCCGACTACGTAGGTACGCGAGCCACTCGGCTTGTCGCCGATGATCGCGAACCCCTGATGCGGGTCGTGCAAGGCGATGATGCCCGTCAACGCCAGAGTCATTTCTGTTGGCGTCGTCGCTGCAGAAGGGCTGAGCTCAGGGGGCGCGACGCCAAACACGTGGGCGGCGATGACGGTCCGAAGAGCGCTGCCAGCAGCGTTCGGCCGCGCCTCGAGCATCCGGCTTCGCTGCAGCTCAGCCGCGGCGCTCGCATCGTTGCGGCTCAGCCGCTCACCGCCGAAGGTCAGAAAGCCATCGACGATCAGCGCTACGGCGAGCACGCCGCAGACCAACGTTGGCGCCAAGTCAACCGTTCGTTTGTGGAGCATCGCTCAATGAGCCGTCACACCGTCACGGATTCTCAACCTGCGCGCCCGCAGCGGTCCGCGGATCGACTGCCAACAGCGCGTCGCCAGCGTTCTGCGACACATCACGATGATCGCGGCGCCCCGTGACCGGCCCATGACAACCGCACCCCAGGGGTGCAACGCGAAAGCTGGCGGGTCGCAAGCGGCGCTCAGCGCGCTCGCGCATCGTGACGTAGGCCGCTTCCAGATGACGACAGAATCGCACGGTGTCGAACAGCGGGCTCTCTAGCCGGCTACGACCGAGTCGCGCGCGCAGCTCCGCGAGGCGCTGCGGCGAGCGCGCCAGCTCGAGCGCGAGCCGCTCGTAGTCCTGCAGGCGGGTCGTCACCAGTTCCATCAGACCTGAGGCACGCAGCAGGCTCCCGGACATGCGCGCCGCATATCCCCTACCGGCGCAGGTCACGACCGGGACCCCCGACCACAGGGCATCGCTCGTGGTCGCCCCGCCGTTGAACGGGAGGGTATCCAGGCACAGATCCGCCAGACTCAGGCGCGCGAGATGCAACGGATAGGCTAACCGCTCGCCAAATACCAGCCGCGTCGGATCGACACCCCGCGCGGAGGCTTCACGAGACAGATTGTCCTCGGCGCGGCGATTGCCGCCGACGAGCCACAGCACGCTGTCTGGAACCGCCTGCAGCAGGCGCATCCAGACGTCGAATACGACCGGGTTGATCTTGTAGCGGCTGTGGAACGAGCACCAGACGAATGCCGACTCCGGCAGTCCCACCGCGGAGCGCGTGGGGCGCCTATCGGCCGCTGGCTTACGATTGTCATTGGCTTGAAAGCAATCGGGCAGATAGACCACCTGCTCGCTGTAGTGGATCTGCTCGTGCTGCGGAATCAGGAAATCATCGGCGAGGATATAGTCCATATGGGGCGCCGCGGTGGTCGCCGGAAAGCCAAGGTAATTGATCTGGATCGGCGCCGGTCGATAAGCGAATGCATTAGCGCGGTGCTCTCCCGTGTACCCCATCAGATCTACCGCGATGTCCACTTCCAGCTGGCGGATCAGCCGCGCGAGCTCGGCGTCCGCTGCTCCCGGCGCCGCCAGGTAGCGCTCAAAAGCCGCCCGCACCCGCCGTGCGGTCGGCGAATGCAGATCCTCGCGCAGTGAGATCGCAATCGTCTCAAATCGAGTACGGTCGTGCGCCTCGAACAGACCCGCCGTCAGATACGCGGTCGGATGCTCCAGAAAATCGGCGCAGACGTAGGCGACGCGGATGCGCTCATGCTGGTAGCACTCGCCCCTCCACAGCGGCTGCGATGCCGAGCGGAATTTTTGGGCGAATTGGCGTCCGCAGCGCAGCTGCAGCGGCGGTGAGTCGCACACCGCGAGCAATGAGAACGGAAAGTCAGCGCGATGGTCAGCCTCGAGCAGTCTGACGACCTCGTCGACCGTTTCCCGGTAATCGCGCCAGTCACCCAGTTGCAGTTGCGCGTGTAGACGCGCGCCGAGCGCGTGGTCGAATTGCGGCGCCACGCGCGCCAGCCGCGCAAATGAGGTCAGTGCCTCCTCGTAGCGACCTCGGATGGATACGGCGATGCCACGGCTGCAGAGGGCGGGAGCCAGCTCCGGATCGATCTCGAGCGCCCGGTCATAGGCGACGATCGCCGCTTCCATTTGCCCGAGCTCGCCGAGCGCATGGCCACGCCCCGTGAATGCCTTGGCATCCGCGGGCGTCAACCTCAAAGCGGCGTCGAAGCTGATCAGCGCGTCCGCCGGCCTTTGCAGCCCGAGCAAGGCGACCCCGCGACCGTAATGCGACTCGGCGCTGTCGGGATGCAGCGCGAGGGCGCGGTCGTAGTCATCCAAGGCCTCTGCGTGACGCTCGAGCTGAAGATATGCTGCGCCTCGATTGATCAGCGCCTTCACGTATGAGGGCTTCGATGATAGCGCGCGCTCATAGCTGACGAGGGCTTCGTCCAGGCGGCCCAGCCGCGCAAGCGCAATCCCCCGCCCGCTCAGCGCCTCGACCAGGTTCGGCGCCCGCTGCAGCGCTGCCTCGTAGCTCGACAGTGCTGCTTCGGCCCTGCCCAACTGCGCCAACGCATTACCTCGTCCAACGTGCGCCGGCGCGTAATCGGGCGACAACCTCAGAGCCCACTCGTATGCCACCAGAGCTTCTTCGGACCGGCTCAGCGCCAGCAGCGCATTGCCGAGATTGGCGACCGCCGCGGGCTGGTCGGGATTGATCGCCAGGGATCTGGTGATCAGGTCGGCGCCGAGCTGCGCGCGACCGAGCTGCGTCTCGGCCACTCCCAGCAAGTGCAGCGCGTCGGCATGCCCGGGCTGTTGCTCCAGAATCGTGGCATACAATTGCACCGCTTCGGCGGCCGCGCCCCGAACGTGCAGTTCGACCGCCCGTTGAAGTGTCGCAGCGATATCGGATCTCATAGCGGCAATCGGCGTCCTGGAGTGCCTCGATGTCGTCGTGGCTACGGCTCGCGCCAAGTTATCATTGGTTCATTATTCAAAAATGTCTACCTGCAACCAGCCGCTGGCGGCGCTTGTCGAGAACGCCCTGGCGCTGTTGCGCCGGGGAGATCTCGACCGTTGCGAGCAGGCGTGTGATCAAATACTCACGCTGCAGCCGAACCACTTTCCGGCGCTGCAGTTGCGCGGTATCGCCGCTCTACAGCGCTCGGACCATTCCCGCGCGGCCAGGTGGCTGAGCGCCGCCGTTGCCGCGAACCCGGCCGCCGGACCTGCGCATTCCAATCTTGCCGCCGCGCTGCTGGCGCTCCGCAAGCCGCAGGAGTCTCTGGCCTCGTGCGAGACGGCACTCAGACTCGCGCCCAACCTTGCCGAGGCCTGGTCAAACCACGGCAGTGCGCTGCTCGCACTCGGCCGGGCCGAGCAGGCGCTGGTGAGCTTCGAGCGCTCGATCGAGCTCGCCCCGACGTTGCACGACGCGCATTTCGGTCGCGGCAATACCTTGCTGGAGCTACACCGGTTTGAGGAGGCTTTGGCGAGCTATGAACGCGCGCTGCACTTCGCTCCCCACGTTGCGGCCGCTCTGAACAACAAGGCCAACGCGCTCCTGCAGCTGCAACGACCCGCGGAGGCGCTCGCCGCGCTCGAGCAGGCGCTGGCGCTATCGCCCGAGTTCGCTGAGGCCCTCAACAATCGCGGCAGCGCACTGCAGTCTCTGCACCGGTCTCTGGAGGCACTGGAGGATTTTCGCGGGGCGCTGCGTCTCCGTCCTGACTTTGCCGCTGCATTCGCCAACATGGCCAACGCCTGCCTGAGTCTCGGGCGCTTCGATGAAGCGTTGGATTGTTGTGACCGCGCGCTCGCGCTATGTCCGGACCTGACTGCGGCGTTGAACTGCCGTGCCACCGCTTTGCGTGCCCTCAACCGCCTGGAGGAGGCGGCCGACACCTACGCACGCCTGCTCGCGATCGCGCCCGGCTACGAGTACGCGCTCGGTAACCATTTGTTTGCTCGAGCGGGAGCGTGCGACTGGAGCGGCAGGGCAGCGCAAATCGCGACCCTCACGGCGAAGATCATCAGCCAGGAGCGCGTATGCCAGCCGCTGGCATTGCTGAGCATATCCGACTCCGCGGCCCTGCAGCTGCAATGCGCGCGTCGCTTCGTCGCCGATCGCTACCCGGCGGCAGCGCCGCTAGCGCGCCGCGCACGCGCTACGCATGCGCGTGTTCGCGTCGCCTACCTCTCGGCGGACTTCCACGATCATCCGGTATCGTATCTGCTCGCAGGCGTGATCGAGCGGCATGACCGTACCGCGTACGAGACCTACGGCGTGTGGTTGCGCCGCCAGGGGCATGAGAGCGCGCTACATCAGCGCATGCGGCGCGCTTTTGATCAGTTCGAGGACGTCTCCGGGCTGAGCGATGAGGAGGTCGCGCAACGGCTGAGCGCGGGGCAGATCGATATCGCCGTCGATCTGACCGGACACACGCGCGGAGGCCGTCTCGGCATCCTCGCATCCAGGCCCGCTCCCCTCCAGGTAAGCTTTCTTGGCTATACCGGCACGTCGGGCGCGGACTACGTCGATTATCTGATTGCCGACCGGTTCGTGATCCCGCCCGAGAGCGCCGGCCACTATGCCGAGCGCATCGCTTACCTGCCGTACACATTCCTCCCGAACGACGACGGGCAGTCGATCGCCGCAGCGACACCGCGTCGACGCGACCTGGGTCTACCGGAGAAGAGCTTCGTGTTCTGTGCGTTCAATAACGCCTACAAGCTCAATCCGCTCATCTTCGACGTCTGGATGCGCATTCTCACGGCAACACCGGGCAGCGTGCTGTGGCTGCGCGACGGAACCCGTAGCATGCGCGCCAATCTATGCCGCGAGGCGGAAGTACGCGGAGTCTCTGCGGAGAGGCTGATGTTCGCTCCGCCCGTCCCCGCGATGGAGCACCACCTCGCACGCTATCGCGCCGCCGACCTGTTTCTCGACACCGTTCCCTACGGGGCTCATGCCACCGCCCGCGATGCTCTATGGGTGGGACTGCCGGTGTTGACCTGTACCGGTCAGGCGTTCGCGAGCCGGGTGGCGGGCAGTCTGCTGACTGCGCTGGGACTCGGAGATCTCGTCACGGGCCAGTTACACGAGTACGAATCGGTCGCATTGCGACTGGCGGCATCACCTGGGGAGCTCGCCACCCTGCGCGCCCGATTGCTCGAGCAGCGCCTTTCCAGCCCCGCCTTCGGTACGGATCTTTTCCGACGGCAGCTCGAATCCGCCTACGCGTTGATGTGGCAGCGCCATCGCCGCGGCGACCGACCCGAGAGCTTCGCGGTACCGCCGCTCGCCTGAGAAGGCGCGCCCGCCCCAAGTGCTCAGACGTCCGCCGCGGCGCCGACCGTAAAGCCGAGCGGCGGCGCCTGACGCTCGGCGCGCTCCCACATCTGCCGATAGGCCGACTCCAGGCGGCGCGTAAAGCGCGGTGTATCAAATAGCGCGCAGCTGTCCCGCTGCCGCAGCAGCTGCGTCTTGAGCTGTGCGAGCCGCTCGGGGGCATGCGCCAATTCCACTGCGCGCCGCTCGTAGTGCTCCAGGTTGCCCGTAACCAGTTCGCTCAGACCGAGGGACTGCAACAGGCTGGCGGCCATCCGCGCGGCAAAGGCCTCACCCGTGCAGGTAAGCACCGGCACTCCCGACCACAGGGCATCGCTCGCCGTCGCACCGGCTCCGAACGGCCAGGTATCCAGGAACAAGTCCGCCAAACCGAGCCGCCCAAGGTGCTCCCGATACGGCAGCCGGCCGGCGAAGATGACTCGCTCCGGCGCAATTCCGCGCCCATGCGCCTCGCGTCTGAGATTTCTCTGCGCCGTCTCATTCTCGGCCAGCAGCCACAGCACGCCGCCGGAGGTCGCTCGCAGCAGGCGACACCACACGTCGAACACGTGCGGATTGATCTTATAGTTACCGCTCAGCGAGCACAGCACCAGTCCTGCGCTCGGCAGTCCGACCTGTTCTCTGGCTGGACAGTGGCCGCGTATGCGGTGCGCATCGTTGGCCTGAAAGCAACCGGGCAAGTACACGACCTGCTCGCTGAAGTGCAGCTGCTGCGCGCGGGGAATCACGATTTCATCGGCAATCAGGTAATCGATGCACGTGGCGCCCATCGAGCCCGGATATCCGAGATAGTTGACCTGAACCGGCGCGGCGCGGTACGCGAAGATCCCGGGCCTGGCCCCACGCGTATAGCCCATCAAATCCACCGCGATGTCGACCTCCAGCTCCCGCATCCGGCGCGCAATGCGCTCTTCGGTCCACCCGCAGACCTCTTCGAACCGATCGAAGGCGGCTCGCATGCGCCGGCCAAACGCACTCGACCCGGCCGGTTGCAACGATATGCCAGTGACTTCAAATCGCCGCCGATCGTGTTGCTCGAGCACGCCCGCCATGAGGTAGGAGACGGCGTGTTCCCGCAGATCCGCCGATACATAGGCGATGCGGATTCTTTCGTGCCGATAGCCCGCTCCGGAGTAGAGCCGCTCTGCCGGGCGAGCGATGGTCGCCTCTCCACAAGCGCGCGCGCACTGCAGCTGCTCCGCCGGGGAGTCCGACAGAGCGAGAAACGACAGTGGGTGGGCGACGCGCTTGCCCGCACCAACCGCTGTCTGCACGCGCCTGACGTCGTACCCGTAAGCCGACCAGTCGCAGCAGGTCAGTTTGGCGTAGATCAAGCCGCCGAGAGCGAACTCGTGCTCCGGCGCGATCTCCACCAACTGTGCAAAGCACGGCGCCGCGTCCGCGTAGCGCTCGAGCGTCTCGAGCGCATGAGCCTTTCCCACCAGCGCCGCGGCAGGTGAAGTGAGCGTGCCCCGCAGGGCGGCTTCGAACGCCTCCAGCGCCTCTGCCACGCGCTGCAGCTCGAGGAGGGCGATCCCGCGATTGCTGAGGGCATCGGCGTTGTCGGGCTCGATGATGAGCGCCTGGTCGAAGCAGTGCAGCGCCTGAGGAGCGCGCTTCAGCGTCAACCAGGTGTTACCGAGATTGTTGAGCGCCAGTCTCGAGCGCGGCTCGAGCCGAAGCGCGCGCTGGTAACTAGCGACTGCTTCTTCCGGCCGACGCAATGCTTGCAGCGCATCGCCATGGCTGATCAAGGCTGCGGTATCCTGCGGACGACGGCTGAGCGAGCTCTCGAGGGCGAGCAACGCTTCCTCGAGCCGTCCGAGGGCCATCAGCGCCTGCCCTCGTGAAACGTCGAGATCCGGCTCGGCGCCGGAAAGCTCCCGCGCCCGGTCGAGACTCGCGAGCGCCTCGGCGTGGCGCTTCAGCGCGAGCAACGCCTGGCCCCGATTCCGCAGCGCCGCGGCGTAATCGGCCTTCAGCTGCAATGCCCGGTCATAGCTCGCGACCGCATCGGCAAATCGACCGAGCTGCAGCAGGGCATTGCCGCGGTTGTACCACGCGACCAAATAGTCGGGCTTCAGGCTCAAGGCGCGCTCGAAGCGCTGCAGCGCCTGAGATGGCTGCTTGCGTTCCAGCAGCGCATTGCCGATGTTGGAGTGAGCCGCCGGCTGGTTGGGCGCGATCTGCAGTGAGCGTCCGATGAGCTCGATACCACACTCATCCTCGCCACGCCCCAAGGCGATCAGGCCGCGCAGATGCAGCGCCGCGTAGTTCGCGGGATGCGTGCGCAGCAGCTCGAGGCAGAGTTGCTCGGCCCGACGGGCGTCGCCCTGCTGATGCAATTGCCAAGCCTGCGCGATTATTTCGGACTCATTACGCATTCAACGGCGTCATGTCGTTGTCACGAAGTGGACGGCAAGATAATCCGATGCCTACCGCTGCAGATGTTGCCACTTCCGCCCGCTCTCATATGGAAGTGCGGGATGCAGATGCAGACCCGGGGCTGACCGTGGTCGAGCCGCTGTTCAAGACCGCTGTCGCGCTGCATAAGCAGGCCCGGCTTGCCGAAGCGGACTCATTATATCGACAGGTGTTGGCGAAGGCGCCTACGCATGCGCAAGCGACCCACCACCTCGGCGTTCTCGCGCTCCAAAGAGGCCAGACGAGCAGCGCCATCGAGCTGCTGCAGACGGCGCTGGCAGCACTCGACACCGACGGCGCCATTCACGCCAACTACGCACGCGCGCTCAAGAATTCCGGCCGACTCGACGAGGCGCTATTGAGCATCGATCGTGCCCTCGCGCTCGATCCGCGCCTGGTCGGCGCATGGGTCGATCGTGCCAACCTGCTGCTCGACTCGAAGCGTCCGGCGGAGGCCCTCGTCAGCATGGAGCGCGCTCTCGAGGTGAATCCCGATGAGCCGCATGCCCTGAACGGCGTCGGTAACGCGCTGTTGGATTTGAATGAGACCGAACAGGCCTTGCAGTACTTCTCGCGGGCCATCGAGCGCGCGCCGCGCGTCGCCGACTTCCATTTGAACCGGGCGCTCGCCCAGGCGCGCCTGCAGCGTCCGTCCGCCGCGTTGGCCGATTGCCGGCGCGCGCGCGAGCTCGGCTGTCGCAGCGCGCAGCTGCATCTCGTGGAAGGTAACGCGCTGTTGGATCTCGGCTATGCGATGGAGGCCCTCGACGCGTTCAGCAGCGCCATGGAGCTCGATCCGTCGCTGGCCAACGCCTGGCACAGCCGTGGCACGGCGCTCGTAGCGCTCGGCGACCATGAGCTCGCGCTGGCATGCTTCGAGCGCTGCCTGGAGCTGACCCCCGGATCAGCCGAGCCGCCGCCATTGCAGCTCGACGCCCGTTTCAACCGCGGCAGCGCGCTGTACGAACTCGGGCGCCACGCCGAAGCCTGGGAGAGTTTTGAGCAGCTTGCACTCCTGGCCCCCGATAGGGCCTTCGTGCGCGGCTGCCTGTTGCACGCACGGCTCATGCATTGCTGCTGGCGCGACTACGAGGTTTGTGCCGCCCGCATCACTGAAGCAGTTGATCGGGGTCAGCCGGCGGACGTGCCGCTGCGATTCCTCGCGATCAGCGCATCGCCCGCGGCGCAGCTGCGCTGCGCGCGCAGCTACGTGACAGAGATGCAGCCTGCTTCGCCCGTGAAGCGAGTGGCGCTTGCTTCTCGGGCCCACGAACGAGTGCGCGTGGCCTATTTGTCCTCCGACTTCGGTTCGCATCCGGTTGGCCGACTCATCGTAGCTGCAATGGAGTGCCATGACCGATCGCGCTTCGAGACCTATGCGCTCTCCTTCGGCGTTGATGATGGCAGCGACACGCGGCGGCGTCTGCAGGGCGCCTTCGAGCACTTCCTGGATTTTTCCGGAGCCGAGGACGCGCAGGTCGCAGCACGCCTCGCCGAGCTGACGCCTGATATCGCCGTCGATCTCAATGGCCACACCGCCGGCGGACGCGGGCGCCTGCTGGCGGCTCGGCTCGCGCCTCTGCAGCTCACGTGGCTCGGGTTTCCGGGCACGCTCGGAGTCGACTATATGGACTACATCGTGGCCGACCGCCACGTGATTCCAGAGCATGCGCGTGCGCACTACAGCGAGCAGGCGATCTACCTGCCCGATACCTGCCTGCCCGCCGACTGGGCGGCACCCGCGGCTTCACCGCCGCCGCGCGGCGCCGTCGGATTGCCCGAGCGCGGCGTGGTGTTCTGTTGCTTCAACACCCCCGGCA
This sequence comes from Gammaproteobacteria bacterium, assembly GCA_030040715.1. GTDB lineage: Bacteria > Pseudomonadota > Gammaproteobacteria > Steroidobacterales > Steroidobacteraceae > FEN-1191. Next base: position 10,161 of record JASHTF010000293.1, read on the forward strand.
AGATCCTGCCACCCCTGTTCGATGCCTGGGCGCGAATCCTCGAGCAAGTACCGGACAGCGTGCTCTGGCTGCGCCTGGATGCCGAGGTCGCGCGGCAACATTTGCAGCGTGAGGCCGACGAGCGTGGCATCGCGCGCTCGCGTCTGGTGTTTGCGCCCAGTGTGTCCGCGCCTGCCGCTCACTCTGCGCGGCTGCAGTTGGCGGACCTGCTCCTCGATACCTATCCCTACAACGCCCACTCGACGGCGCTCGATGCGCTCGCGGCGGGCGTTCCCGTAATGACTCTGCGCGGGGATTCGTTTGCTTCGCGCGCCGCCACGAGCCTGTTGCACACCCTGGGCCTCGGGCAGCTGTCGGTCGACACTCTGGAAGCTTATGAGAGCCTCGCGGTGGATCTCGCCCGCAGTCCCGGAGCGCTCGCGCAGCTTCGCGCCCACCTGCAAGAGATGCGCGCGCGCACGCCGCTATTCGATCCGGCGCGCTTCTGTCGCCACCTGGAGGTCGCCTACCTCGCAATCTGGGCGCGACACCAGCGCGGTGAGCCGCCGGCTACGTTGTGGGTTCAGCCCGAGCCTCGACCGTAGTCGTCTCGCCTCCGAGAAAGGCTCGCTCGAGGTCGGCGCGCACCTGCGCCAGCACTGCATCCCAATCGCCGGCGGAGCGCTGCCGGTAGAGCCTGACGGTCGGGTACCAGGGGCTATCGACTCGGTTCAACAGCCAGCGCCAGTCGGGGCTGAACGGCAACAGGATCCAAGTCGACTTTCCGAGCGCGCCGGCCAGATGCGCCACGCTCGTATCCACACTGATGACCAGGTCCATGCATTCGCACAATGCCGCCGTATCGCTGAAGTCGCTCAGATGCTGGGCAAAGCTGCGTACCTTCGGGCTCTGCGCGAGCAGCTGCGCGTCGCTGTCACGCACCTCGTTCTGCAGGCTCACGTACTCCAGACCGTCCGGTAGACCTTGCAGCAGCTGGGCCAGGCGCATGCTGCGATTGTGGTCGTTCGGATGCACCTTGCCGCCGCTCCAAACGATGCCGATGCATGGCTTGGTCTTGTCACCCAGTCTGCTTTGCCACTGCGTCAAGAGGATCGGATCGGCGCTGAGGTACCTCACCGCCGCCGGAATCGTATCGAGCGAGGTGTTGAACACCCCCGGCAGGCTGAGTAGCGGACACCAATAGTCAAAGGCGGGTAAGGCGCTCCCGCGTTCGATGATTCGCCATACTCCGGCCAGTTGAGCGAGCAAGTCCATGAGCGGCCTGTGGATCTCGAGAATCACTTTCGCACCGAGGTCGGCCACCTGCTGGACGTAGCGACAAAACTGCAGCGCATCGCCGAGCCCCTGCTCCTGGTGAATCAAAATCACCTTGCCAGCGATCGCCTTCTCTCCGTGCCAGCGCGGTTGCGGAAAGCTCCTGCGCTCCTGGAAGATCAGGCTGCCCTTGACCTTCCAGCGCCACTCATAGTCGATCCATCCATTCACCAGATCTCCGCGCAGCAGCGAGAAGAACGCCCTGCCGAGATAGGCGACGGCGTAGTGCGGGTCGGCGCGAATGGCATCGTTGAGACTGTCCAACGCCGCATCGAGCTGCTGCAGCGAGCCCAGAAGCGCGCCGCGATTGTAATGAGCCTCGGCGAAATCGGGCTTGAGGGTAAGGGCGCGCTCGTAGCTCTCGAGCGCGTCCGCGCGCCGCCCCAGCTCGACCAGCAGGTTACCGAGATTTGAATAGACTTCGGCGTATCCCGGCCTGACCGCAAGCGCCTGCTGGTAGCTCGCGCTCGCGGCTTCCAGGCGCCCCAGCTCCCTGAGTGCGTTGCCGCGATTGAAATATGCTTCGGCGTACTGCGGCCTGCACGCGATCGCGCGCTCGTAGCTCGCGATCGCATCGATGCTCCGGCCGAGCCCCGCGAGCGTGATGCCGCGGTTGTAGTGCGCCTCGGCGCAGTTGGGTGCGGCGGCGATGGCCTGCGCGTAGCTGTCGAGCGCCGCGCCGTAGCGCTGCAGACACCGCAGCGTATTACCCCGATTGGTGAACAGCTCTGCGGTGCCCGGCCTACACGCGAGCGCCTGCTCGTAACTCGCGAGCGCCGCATCGTAACGCTCGAGCGCGTGCAGGGCGTTGCCACGATGGAAATGGGCATCCGCCAAGCCGGCGTTCAGTGCGATGGCGCGTTCGTAGCTCGCCACCGCTGCCGCGGTGCGACCCAGCAGGTGCTGCGCCCGAGCGTGGGCGAAGTGCACCGCTCCACTGTCGGGCGCCAACCGCGCGGCCAGCGCCGTCAATTCGCCGGCGCGCTCCGGCTGCGTCGATTGCAGCTCGATAGTGCTAAGACAGATCAGCGCTGGAACATGATGCGGCTCGAGGTGCAGCGCGCGCTCATACAGCGCCCGTGCCTCATCGACTCGCCGTTGCCGGTGCAGCGCCACCGCCTGCTGAAATGCCGCCTCAGCTTCCGCTGGCGCGCTCGGTGGTTGCGGTGGCGCCGGTTCCATCATCGACCTCATGTCTCAGCAGGGGCACGAGCGCCCCCAGGAACTGTTCATAGTTTCGCCAGCGCGCAACGGACGACTTGTTGATCGGCTGCCGCACCTGCCAGCGGCTCGCCGTGACCACCGTTCGGCCAGAGGCATGGAAATCGACACACGCGGCAGCCCATGACAGGCCGGTAAATTCCAGCAGCTTGCGGATCCAGAGCTCCTTCTGGTCGACCAGCTCCTCGTACGGCACCTCCAGCAGCGCGCTCTGCGGTACCGTGGCCCGCCAATGCTTCATCAGCCGTAGATACTCGCGGTAGAAATGCGCCAGATCGTCCAGATCATTCGCGTGCGGATGCGCCGCGGAGAAGTTCTGGAAGTAAATCGACAGGCAGGTATCGATGGGGTTACGCCGCATGTGGATGATGCGCGCGTTGGGCAGCGCTGCATGAATCGCTCCTACATGCATGAAGTTCGAAGGCATCTTGTCGATCACTCTTTGCGCACGGGGCGAGAGCCTGCGCAGCAGCTGCAAATAGTCGTCCGCGCATTTGCGCAGCGTGCTGGCCTCGGGTCTGCCGATCGGGACCGCGTCGTGCCAGAAGTGCAGCTCCCCCGCACCGAACGCCTCCGGGTGTGCCGCCAGGATTTGCTCCACCAGCGTGGTACCCGAGCGCGGCATGCCGATGACGAATATCGGTCTGGCCGACGCACTGTGAGAGGTCTGCGTCCGGCTGATCCATTCTCTGTCGTAGCAGCTGATGACTTGATCGACGATGCGTGACTGCCTCTGCCGGTCATAGCGCGGCGTATAGGCTTTGCTGAGCTCATTGGCGCGCTGATAGTGCGCGAAGGCCTGCCGGAAATCCTTCACGTCGTCGTAGTACTTGCCGAGCGCGAAGCGCAGCGGCACCTCGCGCCGGGCCGGTAACGGCTGCGCCACGATGCGCTCGGCTTGCGCCAGCCACTCCTGATCAGCCGCCGTCATCCTGCGCAGGCCGGCAAGTTGCGCCCAGGCTTCCGGTGCATCCGCATCGAGCGCTATGGCGCGTCTGAGCAGCTCCTCGGCTTCGGCAAACGCTCCCACGTCGGCGCGTAGCTCGGCGATGCTCGCAATGGTGGCGCTCGAGTCGGGCTCGAGCGCGAGCGCGGTACGAAAGCTCTCCTCGGCTTCCGCCGTGCGGCTCTGTGCTCTCAAGACGAGTCCCAGGTTGTTGTGAGCGTCCGCGTAATTGGGGGCGAGCGCGACGGCTCGTCGTAGGCTGGCTTCGGCGGCCTCGATCGCGCTGCGATCTCTGAGCATGTCACCCAGATTGTTGTAGGCTTCGGCCAGGTTCGGATCGATCGCGAGAGCTCTGCGGTAGCTCGCATCGGCTTCCGCCAGGCGTCCCAGATCCCGCAGGGCATTGCCGAGGTTGTTGTGTGCCTCGGCGAAGTCGGGCTGAAGCTCAACCGCCCGTCGGCAACTCGCTACCGCGGCTTCGAATTGGCCGAGTGCGCGCAGGGTGTTGCCCAAATTGCAGTGCGCCTCGGCAAAGTCGGGCCGGGTCTCGAGTGCTCGTCGGTAGCTCGCGACCGCCTCCTCAAACCGACCGAGATCGTGCAGGGCGTTGCCCTGATTGCCGAAGGCTTCGGCGTAGGTGGGCTCGATCGCGAGCGCCCGCTGATAGCTCGCGAGGGCCGCCTCGGACTGCCCGAGGAATCGCAGCGCATTGCCGAGCCCCACGTGCGCAGCGGCGCAAGCAGCCTCAATCTCCAGGGCGCGACGGTAGCTCGCCGCCGCTTCCTCGAACCGCTTGGCTGCGAGCTGGCCGTGACCCAGGTTCAGGTGCGCCTCCGCGAAATCGGGCTTGAGCTCGGTGGCGCGCCGGCAGCTCGCCACGGCGCGCTCAATCTGACCGGCTTGCAGCAGCAGGCACCCCAGAGCGCCGTGCGCTTGGTGGTAATCGGGCTTGTTGGCGACGGCGTGCTGGTAGCTGCTGATCGCCTCCTGATGCCTGCCGAGGTCGCGCAGAGCGTTTCCCAAATGGCAGTACGCGACGGCGTAATCGGGCTTGATCTCGAGCGCCCGCCGACAGCTGTGAACCGCAGGCTCGAGCTGCCCGAGCTCGCGCAGCGCGTTGCCGAGGTTACAGTGCGCCAGGGCGAATCGCGGCTGCAGCTCGATCGCGCGACGGTAGCCGGCTACGGCCGCTTCGAGTCGCCCGCTCGCTCGCAGCGCGTTGGCCAGGTTGAGATGCGCTTCCGCATCATTGGGCAGCAGCGTCGTGGCGGTCTCCAGCGCCTGCACCGCATCCTTGCCCTGCATCCCGAGCGATGCCCCCAATACCTTCCACAGCATCGCGGAATCCGGCCGCCGCGCCAGCAGCTCACGCGCCCTTCCCTCGAGCTCGACCAGGCGGCCGGCATTCAGCAGGCCGATGAGCTCGCCGATCTCTGCGGACGCGGCTTGGGCTCGGTGTTCGGATTTGCGCTGCATACGGCCCTGCTAATTCGACGGGAAGTCGACGTGGTATCCCCGCATTTGGTAGACCCGGGCGATCAGACCTTCGCCGTAGATGCGCGCGAGCTGGTCACGCGGTAGCTGATAGCGCACGGTGAGCGGATCGATGGAGGTGAGCTTGCGGATCTTGCTGTGATGACCGAAGACTTCCATGAGGTTGAGTCCATCGTGCACTCCCGGGTGCAGGTGCTCAAAGGCGAACTGCCGGGCGACGCTGATGGGCGCGAACTTCATACCGGCGCCTTCCAAGCGCGTGCGCATATCAATGCACAGCTGGACGTCCTCGAGCTGACAACCCAGGTCCCACCGCATGCCATACGGCGGCCCCTGCACGCCGCTCACGGGCTGGATCACGTAGGGAAGCTTCAGACTTGCGGGCGCTTCCAGCAACCGCCGGCTCCGCAGGCTCATACCCCCATTCATCACGAAATGAACCTCGCTGGCCGCGTCGCGCAACGATCCCGCCCACTCCGATCCGCGGATGTAGCGGGTCTGCTCGGCCTCCCGCACGCGCGCGAAGTTGACCGGAGCCCCGATGTAATCGTAGTCACAGTAACTGTCGCGCCACTGGCTCCCGTCCAGCACCCAGCCATCGTCCTGAACGATCAGCGCGAAATCCGTGGCGATGAAGTGATGCAGCGCGTAGATCACGAACAGCCCATATTCGAAGTAGCTCAAAGGCTGAATGGCGATGTGCTTGATTCCCGGCAGCAATCGTGACGGGCACTGCGGCGACAACAGCAGCGCAGAGGCGCCCGGCAGTTGGCGGGCGCTGTGCGCGAGCGCCAGCTGCGCGCCGAGCAAATCGCCGGCGCGACCGTCGACGTTGACAAGCGTGATATGCCCAAACGGCATCCGAGCCCCTCCTCCCCGCCCGCAGCTTTGGCCGCTGCATAGCAAACCGCCTTCTCATTAAGAATTGGTTGCAGTATGACGATCGTCATACGGTTGGCGCCTGAATCCGACGGGCGCCTCGGGGGCGCCCCTGCCGAGCGCACGGCTCCCGGCGGAGAAGTGTCACATACGGGTCATAGACTCGTGGCCTTCAGCGCCCGATTACAACGACTGTCGGACCCTCGCCCATGCAGCGCCCACTTGCCGCCACGTCTGCGCAGACGCCAGAAACGATCACCATCCAGATGCAGCAAGCGGCGGCGCTGCTGAAACAGGGTGAGATGGAGGCCGCAGAACATCTGTATCAACAGGTGCTGCGCCGTCAGCCCAAGGCCTTCGAGGCCATGCACATGCTCGGCGTCATCGCGCTGCACTCGGGCGACCCGCAGCGCGCCGTCCGGCTGATCGCGCAGGCGCTGCGATTCGAGCCGAACAATGCGCCGGCGCTCGCGAACCTCGGTAGCGCACTGCTTCGGGCCCATCGGATCGAAGACGCGTTACGACACTACGACCGGGCTCTGCAGCTCGATCCCGGAGTGGCCGCTCTGCTGCACAACCACGGCCGTGCCTTGCAGCTGCTCGGCCGGCATGAGGAGGCGGCGGCATCGTTTCGTCGGCTGTTGGAGCTCCTCCCGGGCTCGGAGCTTGGGCTCGGCAATCTTTTCGAGTCGCAGCGTTATTGCTGTGACTGGCGGGACTTTCAGCGCTGCGTCAGCGACTTGCTCGCGGTGGTAGCGGAGGGCTCTGCCGCTGACAGCCCGTTCTCATTTCTCTCCGTATCCGATTCGGCGGCTCTGCAGCTGAAGTGCGCGCAAGCCTATAGCGCGCGGGTCTGCCCCAACCCGGGGCCGCCGCTGTGGACCGGCGAGCGCTATGGTCACGACCGCATCCGCGTCGCCTACATATCGAGCGACTTCCGCAACCACATCGTGGCGCAGATGATGGCCGGACTCTACGAGCACCATGACGCGCAGCGATTTCACACCATCGGCGTCTGCCTCAACGCTGCCGACTCCAGCGAGGTGGTCCGGAGAGCCAAACGCTCTCTGGGTGAATTCATCGATGTTTCCAGACTCACGGATGGTGAGGTCGCCGCACTGTTACGGGCGCGCGAGATCGACATCGCGGTGGACGTCAACGGCTTCACCCAGGGCTGCAGGCCCGGGATACTCGCTCGCCGACCGGCACCGGTCCAGGTCAACTTCCTCGGATTTCCCGGGACCATGGGCGCCACGTGGATCGACTACATCATCGCCGACGCGTTCGTGATTCCGCCGCCGAGCGAGCCCCATTATGCGGAGCGTGTCGTGAGGCTCCCCGAGACCTTTCAGGTCAACGACGCTCGGCCCTCGTCGCTTGCCCTCGACGGCACGCTCAGCCGAGACGCCGTAGGGCTACCGGAATCGGCCTTGGTGCTCTGCTGCTTCAACGCCAGTTACAAGCTCAATCCGACCCTATTGGACATCTGGGCGACGGTGATGCTCAGCGCCGCCGACAGTGTGCTGTGGCTGGTCGCCGATCAGGCGTCAGTGTCGAGGAACCTGCGTTCCGAGATCGCCGCCCGCGGCGTCGATCCGCGGCGCCTGATCTTCGCCCATCGGGCACCGTATGCGAAGCACCTCGCTCGTCTGCGCCTGGCCGACCTGTTCCTCGACACGCTGCCCTTCAATGCCGGCGCCAGCGCCAGCGATGCCGTGCGCGCCGGTGTCCCGATTCTCACCTGCGTCGGCGAAGCCTTCGCCGCCCGTATGGCCGGCAGTCTGCTCCGCGCCGCTGACGTACCCGAGCTCATCACCTTCAGCCTGGCCGAGTACCGGGAGCGAGCCCTCGAGCTGGTGCGCGATCGCGAGCGGCTCCACGCGCTCAAAGCGCGGCTTACGGCCGAGCGCCGCACGCAGCCGCTGTTCAACATCCGGCGATACTGTCGCCATCTCGAGAGCGCGTTCATACGAATGTGGCAGCACGCAGAAGACGGCAGGCCGCCGGTCAGCTTCAGCGTCGCGCCGCGCTCCGACTGAACGCCGGACGCGACCCGCGGCTCCCCGGTGGTTGACGCGGCGCCGGTCGCAGCACGAACTCACTACATGTGTACACGAGCAATCGCCCCGCGCGGGGGTCGAATTCACGAAACCTTAATTACTTTGTCAAATCGTGCCGCTGCAATAGCGCGCCGAAGGGAGACATTCCAACTCATTCTCATCCGCGCTCGCGCGCCGGATCCCCGCAGATGTCGGTCAACATCCAGGAGCAGGATGCATGGGCGCCGCAGGCCCTGCGGCGGGTCCTGATCGTCGAGCGCGACCCCGAATCGGTGCACGCGCTGCGAGGCAGCCTGGCCGAGGCCGGCTTTGCGGTCACGGTGCTGGACGGAGGCGAGGATGCCCTCGAAGCGATCGACCGCAGTCAACCGCATCTGGTCATGCTCGACTGGGAACACCCCGCGGTACCCGCACACAGCCTGATCCGACACCTGCAACGCGATGAGCCGTCCAAGCGCGCGCGCCTGATCGCGCTGTCGCTGTCCTCGAGCGAGGAGCAAATCGTGTCCGGATTCGAGCTCGGCGTGGATGATTACGTCGTGCGACCCTACTCGCTGCCGGTGCTGCTGGCGCGCGTGCGCGCGATCCTGCGCGCCGGACGGCTCACGCCCGAGGAGCCGGACGTGCTCGAGTTTCACCGGCTGCGGCTGGATCTGACCGACCGCCGTCTGATGGTGGGCATCCAGATCGTCCCGCTGCGGCCCATGGAGTATCGGCTGCTCGAATTCCTCATGCGCCATCCGGAGCGCGTGTTCTCGCGCGCGCACGTGATCAACGAAGTCTGGCCACGCGACGCGCGTGTCGATGGCCGGGCCGTCGATGTGAACGTCCAGCGCGCGCGCAAGGCGCTTGCGCGCCACGGTTGTGGCGACTACCTGCAGACCGTCAGGGCAGTCGGCTATCGCCTGTCCGCGCGCGGCTCCTAGGACAGCGTCGCACCTCCAACGACGCCGGAGAACGGAGCAGCGGATTTTCGCGTAGGGAAGCGCCTCGTGCGAGCATTTGGCGCATCGCAACAACCGGTGCAGACCTCCTTCACAAAATTAGAACGCGATTAAAATAACATTAGAAAATGGGGCCAGGGATTGCCGACTTCGCTGCGCTACTCGACCCTCAGCCCTTGCCCAGCTTTTTCGCCGACTACTGGGAGCGCCGGCCGCTACTGATCCATCGCGGCCCCGACTTCTACCAACGGTTGATCACGACGCGGGACCTCGAAGACATCATCTCGAGCCCGGAAACGCGCTACCCGGCCATCAAGCTCGCCAAGGAGGGCCGGTTCTATCCGCCCGAGGCCTACACCACCGACGTCGAAGTCGGCCAATGTCTGTTCAGCGGCGTGCCGGACGTGGTCAGGATCTGCGAGGAGTACGGCAAGGGCGCCAGCATCACACTGCCGGCGCTGCACCGGACCTGGAAACCGCTGAACGCGCTCTGCGCGCGCCTGGAGCAGGAGCTCGATCACTCGATCCACGCCAACGCCTACATCACGCCGGGCCAAACAGCCGGATTTCCTCCGCACTACGACGCCCATGAAGTGCTGGTGCTGCAGATCGCGGGCAAGAAACGTTGGTACATCAATGAACCGTCCATCACGCTGCCGCAGCCCGACGAGCTCTTCAAGCCCGATGGCTTCCGTCCCGGTCCGCTCCTGATGGAGATCGAACTGCAAGCCGGTGACCTGCTGTACCTACCGCGGGGATACGTGCACTCGACCAGCACGTCGCAGAGCCACTCCGCTCACGTGACGATCGGCATCACCGTCTGCACCTGGCTTGATCTCGTGCGGGCGTGCGTACCCTCGGCCGTCGCAACCGCGCCACTGCGTCGCGCGCTGCCGGTCGGGTTCGCGAGTCGCCGTGAGCATTGGCCTGCGCTGATCGAGCAGCTCAAGTCCACGCTCGCCGCTCTGCGCGTCGACCGCGATCCAAAGCAACTGTTCGAGGAGTTCGTGCGTCAGCTCTCGGTGTCGAAGCGCCGCTTGCCACCGCACTTTCGTGCCGACGTGACCGTGATCTCACCTGACCTGCTGCTGCAGACTCCGTCGCACGAGCGCTACACCTTTGCCCGACGTGACGACCACTTTCTCCTCGACTTCGAGGGACGAAGATACGGATTCACAGCAACGATTTGGCCGATCCTGACTGCGATGTGCGACCGCGTGCGGTTTCGGCTACTGGACCTGCCCCAGGGCCTCGACGACGACTCGTTGCTCAGGCTCGCGCGCTACCTTCAGAGCATCGGCTTCCTGGAGCCTGCGGCCCGGTGACGCCACGAGCCGAATGCGGACAGCGTCAGTTAACCCTTGTCCGGGCGTGTCCGGTACGCGCCGCGGTCGGCGTTGGCGCGCACCGTGGGTTTGCCTCGGCCCTTGACCGAACCGCCGCGGATCAGCGCCGAGTAGCGCGTGCGCAGCGAATCATCGCCGACCAGCGGCCACAGCTCTCGCACCGGTGTTCTGCGTCGGCGGACGCCTATCGCCGGGCGCGTGTGTCGCATCCCTCGTCCTCGACGAGCTCGATCGCCGACTGAATGTCCGCCAGCTGTCGCGCGGCACGTTGCACCCGCAGCTGCGCCTGATGGCGCTGCAGGTCGGTCGCATCCAGCGCCTCATGCAGCGACGCATAGACGGCCCGCGCCTCCGCCAGCGAGCTCTGCGCGCTGCGATATCGCAGCTCCAGGCGGCGCAGGCGGTGCTCCACATATTCCTCGAGCTCCATATCGAAAGACATTGCGCTCCCTCCCAAGTCAGCCCGCTCAAGGCTGCTCCTGACGAATGACAGGGCCGCGAAGCTCGCATGATGATTTGTCGACAGCCGCCGCTCGACGCGAGCGACCGCACTGATTGCCGTCAGTGCGATGTCAGCGGCAGCGGAAAGTCGGCGAAGGTATCGCGTACGCGCCTGGCCGCCAGAACATAGAGCAGAAAGTAGAGGTCGAAGCCAACCTCTAGCAGCGACGCGAGCGACTGGTCGGTGATGTCGCCGTTGCGCGCAAGCGCATAGGTCGACAGGGCGCCATCGATTACAGCGGCGGCAGCCAGCAGGCTGCGACCGTGGGCCCAGACCCAGCGTACGGCCGAAGATGCCTGCGGTTGGCGGCGACACATCGCATACAGCACCGCCACCGCCAGCGCGGATGGCAGTACCGTATCCAAGCTCACCATGCTATGCAGTATCTTGGTTGCATCCTGGCTCACGCCGGCGGCGTGTCCGATACCGAGCGCCAGCGGCAGCGAGATGGCCCTCGATAGATACAGGACCGCAGCCCACAGCAACAGCGGTGGCTTCAGGCAGAAGTAGTCGTCGTAGCTGGAGGGCGAATATTTAGCCATGCAAATCCGAGCCGAAATCCCGTGGCCGTAAAGGCTATGCGGAGCGCGTGACAGGCAGGTGTCATTCGCGGCTAGGTGGTGCCAACACCGAGCGATAGATAGCCTCAAGGTTACGAGCGAAGCGCGCGGCGTCCATCAGCGCTGAGCTCGCCAGGCGTGCACGCAGCTGCGCACGCAGCGCCGCCAGGCGCGGCAGGTCACGCGCGAGTGCAACCACGATGCTGAGGAACGCGGCGTCGCTGTCCGCCGCCAACTCCGTCAGGCCGAGCTGGTGCAGCTGGCTCAAGCCAGCGCGACCGGCGCAGGTCGCGCCGATGCGCGTGACTACGGGCACACCCATCCAGAAGGCATCGAGGCTGGTCGTATGGCCGTTGTACGGGAGCGTGTCGAGGCACAGGTCGAGCTGATGGTAGTAGCGCAGATATTGGGGCCGCGTCTGATGAGCGACGAAGCTCACGCGCTCGGGGGCGATACCGGCCCGCGCCAGACGCACCTCGAACCGTGCTCGCGCGGCGCCAGCGGGTAGTAGCAGCACCAGGCGTGCTTGCGGCAAGGCCTGTAGCACCGGCGCCCATAGGCGCAATGTCCGCTCGGTGAGCTTGCAGGGGTTGTTCAGGCAGCCCAGCGTCAGATGCGTCTGCGACAACGCCGGCAGCGCGTTCGGCCGCGGCTCGCTGTCGAGCGGGTCGTAACACCAGAAGGCATCCGGCAAACGCAGCGTCCGCTCGCTGTAGCACTCATCACTGCCGGGCGGATCGAGTCGGGGATCCGACAGTCGGTAATCAATGGCCGCCAGACCCGTGGTGCCGGGATAGGCCAACCAGGCGATCTGCACCGGCGCGGGCTTGCGCGTGAGCACTGGCGAGCGCCCGCCGCCCATGTGCATCGTCAGATCGACCAGAACATCGAGTCGGTCGCCGCGGATGCGCTCTTCCAGCGTTGCATCATCGGCGCGAGCTACATCGACCCAGTGCTCGACCAGCCCCTGCATGCGGCGCGTGTAGTCATCGGGCTGCGCGACCAGCGAGTAGCAAGTGATCTCGAAGGCGTTGCGATCGTGCTGCTCGAGGAGTGGCAGCATGAACAACGCCTGACAATGCTCACGGAAATCGGGCGATAGGTAACCGATTCGCGGCCGCCGCCGCTCGCTACGGGCCGCTGGCCGCGACGCCGGCACCGCGCCATGGCGTTGCTGCCAGCGGCGCGCTTCCGCGAGGATTTCGGCTGGATCTTCGGCGACGAAGCTCAACGTGTAGAGCAGTACGCTGTGAGCGTGCGCCGACTGCGGCGCGAGTGCACACGCGGTGCGCAAGCAATCGAGTGCGCCCGCGGCATCACCGCTGTCTTTGAGGACGAGCCCCAGATTCACGTGCAGCGTGGCGTAGCCCGCATCGGCCGCCAGGCCCCGGCGTAGCATCTGCTCGGCCTCGTCAAGCCGGCCGAGCGTGTGCAGCAGCAGGCCGCAGTTGGCGATCGGGATGACCGCGTCGGGGCGTAGAGCGATCGCTGCTTCGAAGGCGCACAGCGCTCCGCGCAGATCGCCCAGGTCACGCCGCACGCTGCCGAGATTGCTGAGTGCCGGAGCGAAATTGGGCCGCGCGGCGATGCAGCGCTCATACTCGATCGCGGCTTCGCGCACGCGCCCCAGGCGCGCGAGCGTATTGCCCAGGTGATAAGCGACCTCCGCGTTGCTCTGATCCAAGCGCTGGGCCGCCCGCAGCAACGCCTCAGCGTCGCCGAAGCGTTGCTCATAGAAGAGTTGCAGCCCGCGTTGCACGCCCGCCCGCGCGTCTGCTCGCGATTCGTTCATGATCTTTCGGAGCCAACGGGACGATCAACCAATATGGGACAGAAACTTTGCGCTCTGATGTCAGCCCCGGGAGATGCCGCCGCGGCACTCCTTGCCACATTACCGTCACGAAACCGGCCGCACGATTAGGGTAGGCTCCCGACGGGAGGGGTGCGCGCAGGTGTCCGCCATCAACACCGATGATCCAGAGCCGCTGGCCACTGCGCGGGCGCCTGAGCAGGCCCGTATCGACAATGGGATGGAGGCGCTCGCGCAACTCCTGCGCCGAGCCGACGTTATGTACGAGCTTGGCGAGTGGGCCCAGGCAGAGATGCTTTGCAGATCCGTACTCGACTCTCGACCCGAACAGTTCGACGCACTCGACCTGCTAGGCATCATCGCGGCCCAAACGAATCGTAGCGCCGAAGCTGAGCGGCTGCTGCGCCGCGCCGTGGCCTCCAGACCCGATGCCGCCTCGGCGAGCAATAATCTCGGCAACGTTCTCAGAGATCTCGGTCAGCACGAACAAGCACTCGCGTGCTTTGCACGTGCACTGCACCTGAATCCAAACTATTTCGAGGCCCATAACAACCACGGCAATACCCTCCAGGCCCTGCGGCGCTCCGGCGAAGCGCTGCTCAGCTATGACGCGGCGATCCGCCTCAACCCGGACTACGCCGTCGCGCATTGCAATCGCGCCTCGACCCTGCGCGCGCTCGGTCGACTCGAGGAGGCTCTGGCGAGTTTCGAGCGCGCGATCACCGTGGCGCCCAACCTCGCCGAGGGCCATTACAACCGCGGCGTCGTGCTGATGGATCTGAGACGCTTTGAGGAGGCGCTGGCGAGCTATGAACGGGCGCTGCAGATCAGGCCGGCCTTCGTGGAGGCGCACTACTACTCCGGGGTCACGCTGCAGGAGCTCGGGCGGCTTGAGCAGGCGCTAACGAGCTATGAGCGGGCGCTGCAGCTGAAGGTGGACTATGCCGAGGCGCACAGTAGTCGCGCCAGCGTGCTGCAGCAGCTCGGGCGCCTGGAAGAGGCGCTGCGCGGCAGTGAGCGCGCCCTGCAGCTGAACAGCGACTACGCCGAGGCACACAACAATCGCGGCAGCGTGCTGCAGCAGCTGGGGCGTCTGGAGGAGGCGCTACAGAGCTACGAGCAGGCGGTGAAGCTGAAGGCCGACTACGCCGAGGCGCACAGCAATCGCGGCAGCGCGCTGCAGGAGCTGGGGCGCCTCGAGGAGGCACTGCAGAGCT
>JASHTF010000294.1 GCA_030040715.1 Gammaproteobacteria bacterium
GATCAATAGCTCTGCGCTGACCGGCATTGAAGTTGAACAGGGCTTTTCCGGTCAGACCCGAAATCCGATGCGGTAGCGCGAAGATCGCGAGCGCCGGAACATTCGGGAAGGAGCGAAACTCGTGCATTCCGAGCAGCAACGCGCTGTCAACATCTAGATACGATTGCGGTGTCTGGCCTGGCAAGAGTGTTATCCGCATTGGATGCTCGTCGGTAAATAAAGCGTCATACCGTTTGCCGTCGGAGAACGCGAATTCGGCAAACGCGTCCAGGTAGACCAATCCGGCTACTCGGTCTGGATACCGAGATGCCACCGAGGTCAGCTCTTCGCCCGCTATGGAGTGCCCCACCAGCACCGGCCGCTGGATGTGCAGCGCGTCGAGCACCTCGATGATGTCATCGCCCAGTCGATTCGCATCATATGGGTTATTGGGCAAAGGTCTGACATCGTAGGTGTTAGGTGCGACGAGGGTAAGCGCGGACGCCGGGATTACGGGGACCGCCGGCGCAGTCGAAGCCCCGCAGCCGCGTCGGGTAACGCCATAGACGTGATAGTGCGGCGTGAGATGGGCGGCAAACTGGCTGAAGAGGTGCGCGGTGAGCCTCGCGCCCGCTAGCATCACTACCGGCCGGCCTATTCCGCCCCAATCGAGGACCTCAAGTTTGACGTTGCGGTCAACTGTTACGAACCGCGTTTGGTGAGCGGTCTCGCGCCACAGGGTAGCCGGCGTGGCGCGTACCATTCGAAGTGGAGCTGGCATTCCCGCCGTCCACATACCATCCATTGCGGTTCCATCCTCGATAAGGTGCCCCTCGTAGGTAGAGCCATGAGAATAGCCAAGAAACGGGATAGAAAATCTGAGCACCCCGCCATTTACGGATATCGAATCGGACTTCCAAACATCTCCCCAGTCGTTATCGATGATCACACGGGCAGCCCAATGGCCTTGAGGATCCTGCGCGATCTCGAACCGATATGGCCTATCGACCTGTTCAAGGTGGATGTAGCCCTGCCAGGTACCTTGAAAATCTCGCGCGAGGGCGGCGGTCGCCGCGCAGGCGACCAGTGCCGCGCCGTACACACAACTGGTGTGACGGCGACATTTTGTCGCATGTTCCGGTCGGCAGGTCACGGCGGCGGTAGCGCCTGGATAAATCCGCGGATGTCATTCAGTACCTGGTCTTCGTTGGAGAGGAATACGTAGTGGTTTGCGTGGGCTAATCGCACGATGTGCGCTCCCGGAGCAGCGCGTTTGGTCGCCGCGATCTGCGCTTCCACGAATTCCTTTGCGAGCGCGTCGTCCGCCGCTACCTGCGCCGCAGTTCGTCGGGCCGCGGTCGGGGGTGTCGTATCCGCAGGCGGGTCGGCGAAGATGGCAAGAATCGGGACCCTAACCATGGTGAACTCTTCAAGACCGGAAAAGATGGCTTGGGCTATCGGCGGGAACCGGCCGGGGGGCCCCGATTGCGCGACACGTTTCAGGCTGGGCAGATCTCTTCTGATCCGCGGCAGGTCAGCGTCCATGAGCTCATCGATCAGCGCGTCGGCCCTCTGCCGGTTTCCCGTAAACACCATTTGGAGTAACTCGATGAACTTGCGCTGCGCGTCGTCGATGTCGACTGCGCTGATCTGCAGGGAACTGGACGGAAAGTCGCTGAGCGCCTTTCCCGTGGTGTCATAGAATGCGTAAGCGTAGCCGGCATCGAGATAGACCAGCCCAGCGACCTTTTGCGGATACCGAGAGCCTACGTAGCTCAACTCCTCGCCCGCCAGGGAGTGGCCGATCAGCACCGGGTGCTCGATCTTGAGCTCATCCATAACGGCCAACACGTCTTCACCGAGTCGTTCAGCGGAGTACCCCGTGGCCGGCGCGCTGGAGGCGCCGAATCCTCGGCGTGTGATTCCGTATACGTGGTACCCAGCGGCCAGTTTAGGTGCGAACCGATCGAACACGTGGGCATCGTTGCCCAGCCCGGCCAGCAGAATGACGGGGCGTCCCGAGCCGCCCCAATCGAGGACTTCCAGCCTGATACCCTGCTCGACGGTAACGAATTGGATCTTGTGCGGGCTCGAGTCGAGCGGCAGGTGCATGCCTGCCGCCCGCACACCGGTCGTCGTCGAGGCGAGAAGACTTAGCGAGGTAAGCAACGTAGCAGTCAGCTTGCGCATGACGGGTACCCCAGGCAAACGTGACTCTTGGAGCATTGGTCGGATCTGATAATATTGCTATTATAAATTAAATGTGCCGACCACGGGAGTATCTTGGGCGCTTGAGGGCGGGTACGTACCTCACTGCATCGGGCCTAGGTGAAGCTCGCCTTACCTGCATTAGGCTGGATCAGCTATCGGACGGCGCTGCGACCGTGACGGGTAAGTGCGCATGAGCGCAGGACCACATCGATTCGCGACTCGGCTATTGACGCGCTATAGCGCCAGTAGCTGGCGTGAGTCCTTCGTAGGCGATCTGATGGAGCAATATGAGCAGCGCGGTGGCTGGTGGTATTGGCGGCAGACACTGGGCGCCGTTCGTGCACACGCCGTCGGTCACCTCGTCACTGCTGCAGAAACCCACGCGCCGGCAGCGCAATGCGCGGCATATATTTGCGACGTGGTTCTGTGGATCGTGCTGGGCGCGTGCGGATTTATTCAACTAGCTATATGTACTGCGTTATTGGTCGGCCGGACGCCGCTGACTAAGTCGGAAGCGAGCTTAATAATTGCGATAAGCGTCTCGATCGGTGCCGCGCTGATCGCTGCTGCCGTTGCCGTCCGTGAGATTCGAATCCGGATGGCTCTGCGTGAGCGCATGAGCCCGTATTCGACCTCCGAGCTATGACTCCGTTGAGCCGTTACGAACTCCAGACGCCCCAGGCACCCTTGCCACCGGCAGCTGCGCGCCTTAGACCGGCGGCTGGCTCTTCGGCTTTGGCTTTGGCTTCTGCTTCGGCTTCAGGTTCTTGGCGGGTTGCTGACCCTGGGGGCGATTGGCGGTATACGCCGATCGCGGGTGTGACTGCTGGGACACGCCTTGCTGCTGCCGCTGCTGCTGTATCAGAGCCGGTGAGGTTCCGCGTGAGGCGACCGCGCCTGGGGCTTGGAACGCACCCGGCCGCGGCGTCGCCGCGATCGCGGGATGTCCGCCGTTGGCACGCGCAAACAGCGCCGGATTGTGGGCTGCTTGCTGGACGTGCTGCTGCTGGAGCGCGGTAGGCGCGACGTGGGGCTCCTGCATCGCCTGGCGCTCCTGCGGCGTCGGCACGGCCGCCGTGCCGCCGGCTCCGCCGTTGTAGCTCACCTTGTTGATCGTGACGTTGTTGACCACCGTCTCGTTGTAGGTGTTATGCACCACCGTCACGTTGATATTCGTGACCGAGCGGTTGTAGGCGAACGAGTTGCCGACCCAGCGTCCACCAGCAAAACCGACGCCGACATAGCCGAAGCCGTAGTTGATACCGCCATAGAAACCGACGTGTGGGCCCCAGTAGCCTGCGTGGAACACATAGGCGCCGCCGACAAAGCCCCAGTATGCGGGCGTCCACAGCAGCCCGAAACCGGGCGGCTGCACCCAGGTACCCGGCACCCAATAGTAGCCACCGGGAGCCCAGGCCCAATATCCGGGTGTCCAGAGGTAGCCGTCACTCGGGCACGGCGGCTGATCGTAGACGGGCAGGGGCGGGGGCGCCTCATCAGCGCTCACGACGTCAGCCGGCGGCGCCTCATCTGCTGGGGCCGGTGGCGGCACATAGGCCGGAGCCGGCGGCGGTACATAGACCGGTTCCGCCACCCGCACCACACATGCGACCGGCAGCACCCCTGCCGCAGCAATAATCAACAGCATTCGGCTCAAGCGTGCCGCTGTTCTCGTCCGTGATCGTTTCATGGCGTTCGTCCTCCCTGGCGGAAAATAGTCTAGGCGGCAGGTACCGGGCCGCGACAGCTGTCGCAATTTGGCGGCGTGCCGTGGATCGATCACCCAATCATCTACGCCCCGTACTGAACGTGCCAGTGATGGTCAAGTTGACACTCGGCGGCCGTCGCGCGCTCGTGATTGAGTCGCACCTAAACGGCGACTGAACGGCACTTCACCTGGGCGGCATGATCGCGGGCCTTTGCGCATGCGAAGCGGATACGCTTCTTGGCTCGTTGGCTCCTTGGCTCTTGGCGCGCCTGACCCCTGCACCCTCTCGGGCACTGAGTTTGAGGACGTGCCTCCGGCGCTGCCGGCGCTGCCGGCGCTGCGGGGCAGTACCCGCTGCGGCGGAGGAAACATGCCACAAATCGTCGATTGCCGGTGCCTTCAGTGACCTGAGTCGCAGTTGCACTGCATCCCCCAGATCAAAATAGGTCTCGAGTTATCGGATGCATCTGCCAAAGAGCCGAATTTGACACATTCACACGACACGCCTTGGGCGCCCGACCCCACCCGATGTGGCTGATCCATGAACTTTGAAGAACTACCCGACTCGGTGCATGCGCAAGAGCTGAGAGACGGGGTCGCGCGGCTGCAGTTCGCGGGTGCTCTTGAATCCCAATACGTCGCGGCCCATTTGCAGCGTGTCCGCGTGAGCGTGCGAGTGTGGTTCACCATTGGAATAGTCGTATCGCTCGTGTATTCGGTGGTTCAGGCGATCCGCACCGGAATCTTCAGCGCCGGCTTCGCGATGGAGTTTCTCATCGTGGTCCCCTGCGCGGCCGTGCTCGCCTGGCTCGCGTGGAGCGGCAGCTACTACGATCGCTATTACATGCGCGTCGCCCCCGTGTTGGTGACCGCCAAGGGAGCCTTCGCGGCCTACTTCATCGCCCAGCTCATCGGCAAGGGCTACGACGAAGAACTTGGCATGTTGGCCATCTATGTGGTGGCAGCCTTCTTCTTCTCCGGGCTGCTGTTTCGCGCGGCCGTCACGGCAGCCGCCGCCATCGTCGTGTCTTACGCGGCCACGGCTCTGAGCTTTGGACTCACCAGCACGCTGGAGCTCAAGGGCTTTATCCTGCTGCTGGTGACTACGGTGATGGGAACCATCGTCTATCGCGACGTAGAGCGTTCCCATCGGCGCAGCTTCCTCGAGGGCGCCCTGATCTCTGAACTGGTAACCCGAGACGGACTCACCGGACTCATGAATCGGCGGGCGCTCGATGAGCAGCTGCCGCGCCTGTGGTTTCAGGCGCAACGCGATCATCGGGCGCTGACTCTGCTGATGATTGATATCGACCACTTCAAGTCGTACAACGATTCGCACGGTCATCAAGCCGGCGACGTCGCGCTGCGCAGCGTTGCGCGGCTCATTAGAGAATTCACCCGCCGCCCGCTCGACATCGCTGCCCGCTTTGGCGGTGAAGAATTTGTCGTGGTGTTCTACGACATGACCGTGCAACAGAGCCGGGAAACCGCTGAACGCCTGCGCTACGCGGTACAACGTGCCGTGTCGCTGAAGTACCGGGAGTCCGAAGTCCCGGGGGTCACCATCAGTATTGGCGGCGGTGTGGTGGAGCCCACCGTAGGTCGGACGCTCGACGGGGCGCTACAGTTTGCCGATCAGGCCCTGTATCGAGCCAAGAGTTCCGGCCGCAACTGCGTCGTCTTTGCCGGCTCGGCTGAGTACCAAGGGGTCAGGACCGGATTTTTCAAGGTGCCCTACAACGCCGCCTGATCGAAGAGCCAGCGACTCCCAGGCCGCGGCGCTACCAGTCTTTTCTTCATTCCGTTGCCATCATGGCGACAGAGTCGCGCCCGCCGCTAGCGCGCGCCGGCGAATTGTTGCCCCACCACTTGCTCCATGACACGCTCAATCTCGCGGATGTGATTCTCGTCCAACTGCTTCCAGCGCAATCGTCGCAGCAGCGTCTCGCGTCCGATGCAGAACATCAGCACCTGTCCGACGAGCATCTGCACCTCGATGCCGACGCGCGTATCATCGGCGGGTAGGCCGCGCAAAGCCGCTATGGCGTTGGCATAGGCTGCGCCCACCGGGCGCATGAAGCCGTCGTACAGGACGTTGAAGGCGTCGCTCGGCTGCATCTGCTCGCGGATGACGAACATTCCTACCAGTGTTCTCTCCTGGGAGAGACATATGGTGCGCAACATGCTGGTCATGAGCTCGAGCAGCAAACCGATGAGCTCCGAGCGCGGCCGGCGCTGCGACTGCGACAGACTGGCGTTGACCCGCTCTGCCACGCGCACCAGCTCGCCGCCCAGCCGCTCGACGATGCTTTGCGCCACGGCGACATAGACGCCTTCCTTGGAGCGGAAGTGGTAAGGAATGGCGGCGAGATTGACCCCGGCTTCGCTCGCCAGTTCGCGCGTGGTAACTCCATCGGGGCCGTGACGTCCGAACAGACGCAAGCCCGCCTCCACCAGCCGGGCGCGGGTCTTCTCGCCGCGTAGATCTACCGCGGACGACCTGCCGCGGGGCCCGGGGCTAATGGCCTGGGGTGTGGAGCGAGCTCTATCAGAGGAGTGCTTGATCTGTTTCATACACTTGACTTACTCATTCGTATGACTAATATAGCAGCCCCCGATCGAGTGTCAATCGGATGCTGGCGGGATAGCGGCCGGCGGAGGAGGGTCAATGGAGCAGCGGAGCCAGACGCATAGACTCGAGGTGCGTGCCGGCCAGGCCGTGTGCGCGGCAATCGCCGCCCTGCTCCTCGGCGCATGCGTCGTCGGACCTGATTTCAAGGCACCGCCGCGCCCATCAGCCGGCGCCTACGCCGCACCCAACGCCGCGCCAACGAGCGCCACCCCGGTCCCGGGCGGAGCGGCACAACGATTCTCGACCGGCAATCGCATCGCGGCGGATTGGTACCAGGTGTTTGGGTCGGTACAGCTCAATGCGATCATTGCCGCTGCGCTCAAGGACAACCCGTCGCTCGAAGCGGCGCAGGCGCGGCTGCGGCAAGCGCGCTCGCAGCTGCAGCTCGCCGACAGCAGTCGTTATCCGAGCGCGACCGCCGGGCTGGGAGTGTCTCGCGACCATCTCAACGCCGCACAGTTGGGGCTTAACTCCCCCCTGTTCGTCAATACCTTTGCTCTCTACACGGCGCAGGCGTCGGTGAGCTATGACCTCGATTTATTTGGTGCCAATCGGCGCGGAATTGAGGCGCAGCGGGCAAACCTCGATGCGCAGCGCTTCCAATTGCGAGGCACGTACCTCACGCTGGTGAGCAACCTCGTGGTCACTGCTTTGAACGCCGCCGACCTGCAGGACCGCATCACGGCGACCAACAAGATCATCGCCGATGAGCAGGATCAGCTCACGCTGGTCGAGGGCCTCGAGCAGGCCGGCAGCGTCTCCCACGCGGATACACTGCGCGCGCAGACGCAGCTCGAGACCGTCAAGGCCACGCTGCCCGCTCTGCGACAGCAACTGACGCTGCAGCAAACGCAGCTCGCGATCCTGTCGGGCATCGATCCCGGACGGTTTCACGCCCTGCCGCTGACCCTGGTCGACTTCAAGCTTCCCGAGGACCTACCCTTCAGTCTGCCCTCCGAGCTGGTTCGCCAGCGGCCCGACATTCTGGCGGCCGAAAGTGCCCTGCACGTTGCCAGCGCCCAGGTGGGCGTGGCGACGGCCAATCTCTATCCGCAGCTGACTTTGAGCGCGTACTACGGCGTGCAGGGAAATGAGCTCAGCTCGCTGTTCAATCCCCCGGCAAGAATTTGGTCGTTTGGCGGATCGCTGCTGGCTCCACTGTTTCGTGGTGGAGCGTTACACGCGGAAAGGGACAGCGCCGTAGAGGCTTACAACGAGTCCTTCGCCGAATATCGACAGACGGTGCTCGAGGCCTTCGGCCAGGTGAGCAATGTGCTGAGTGCCATCGACAACGACGCCGATGGCCTGCAAGCCCAATACGCTACGCTGGATTCCGCCAGGGCCAGCCGTGAGCTCGTGCAAGGCCAGTATCGCCAAGGTGCGGCCACCTACCTCGACGTACTGGTGGCGGAACAGCAGTCCGATCAGGCCGAATTGAGCTATCTGAGCGCTCTCGGTCAGCGGTTCGTGGACACCGCGAGCCTCTACCAGGCTCTCGGCGGCGGCTGGTGGAATGCACCGGCAGCCGCCGAGGCGAGCGCACGAGGCTACCCGTCGTCGATGCGACGCTGAGTGAGTATGGTAGGAGTCAGTCATGCCAAAACCTAACAGCAACCCGACCCCCGCCTCGGGCGGACAGCGGCGCACGCCGCTGTTGATTCTTGCGACGATCGTGCTCGTCGGCGTGCTCGGGCTCCTGGTCTGGTGGCGGCTCTACGGCCGGTTCGAGGCCAGCACCGACGACGCCTACGTGAACGGCAACATCGTCACCGTCGTACCGCAGACCTCGGGCACCGTGGTGGAAATCGACGCCGACAACACCCAGCGCGTCGAGCGCGGCGAACCCCTGGTGGAGCTGGATCCCACGGACGCGCGCGACGCGTTACAAAAGGACGAGGCCAACCTCGCGCAGGCCGTACGCCAGGTCCGTGAGATGTTCGCCACGGTCAGCCAGTTGAGTGCCGCGGTACAGCAACATCAACTGCAGCTCGCGCAGACCCAGATTGACTATGTGCGTGCCCAGAATCTGCAGAAGATCCGGGGAATCTCGACTGAAAACTATCAGCATGCCGAGCTGGCCCATAGCACCGAGCAGGCGGGACTGATTCAAGCCCAGCAGCAGCTCGCCGCAGCCGAGGCGGCCGTCGCCAACACGACCATCGCGACACACCCGGCCGTGCTTCAGGCCGAAGCGCAGTTGCGAGACGCATATCTTGCCCTGCAACGCACGAAGGTGCTCTCACCCGTGAGCGGCTACGTGGCCAACCGCACTGTGCAGGTCGGTCAGCAGGTGACGACGGGGACGGCGCTGTTGGCGGTCGTTCCTCTCAACGAATTGTGGGTGGACGCGAACTTCAAGGAGACCGAGCTCGCCAACGTCAGGATCGGACAGAGCGTGCGCATGCAGTCCGATCTGTACGGTCGACACACGATCTATCACGGGCACGTGATCGGGCTGGCGCCGGGCACGGGCAGCGCGTTTGACCTGCTGCCGCCGCAAAATGCCACCGGCAACTGGATCAAGGTGGTGCAGCGTTTGCCGGTACGCATCGCGCTCGATCCCGCCTCGATCGCCGACCACCCACTTCGGATCGGGCTCTCGATGAACGTGGTTGTCGACACCCACGATCGCAGCGGCCTGTCGCTACAGCCGACGGCCACTCATCACGTGGACTACATCACGCCCGTCTACGGTGATCAGAGCGCAGGGGTCGAAGCCCTGATCGACGAGATCATCCGCAGTAACGCCGGCGGCAAGGTTCTCGCCCGAGCGCGCCCGTGACATCAGCGAGCGTTCGCGCCACGTCGGATGCCCTGCCCGCCACGCCCAAGGCCGTGAGCCCGTGGCTGATCGCACCGGTGGTGGCGATGGCGGCGTTCATGGAGGTGCTCGACATCTCCATCGCCAACGTGTCGTTGCGCAATATCGCTGGGTCGTTGTCCGCGTCGGTGGATGAGTCTACCTGGGTCTTGACCTCGTACACGATCACCAACGTGATCGTCGTTCCCATCAGCGGTTGGCTGTCGAGCGTCATGGGGCGGCGTCGGTTCTTCCTGGCCAGCATTGGGGGCT
Organism: Gammaproteobacteria bacterium; assembly: GCA_030040715.1. Classification (GTDB taxonomy): domain Bacteria; phylum Pseudomonadota; class Gammaproteobacteria; order Steroidobacterales; family Steroidobacteraceae; genus FEN-1191. The sequence continues at coordinate 9,604 of JASHTF010000294.1, forward strand.
TCGCCGTGAGCTCGATGCTGTGCGGACTGGCACCGACACTGGCGGCGCTCGTGGGGTTTCGGGCCCTCCAGGGGATGTGCGGTGGGGGGCTACAGCCGGCATCTCAGGCGATTCTGTCCGACGCCTTCCCGCCCGCGAAGCGCGGCATGGCGATCGCCATGTACGGCCTGGCGGTCGTGTTCGCACCCGCTATTGGTCCGACGCTGGGAGGATGGATCACCGATCACTTCGATTGGCGCTGGGTCTTTCTCATTAACGTCCCAGTCGGAGTGGTGGTGTTCGCTTTATCCGGCGCGTTGGTGCGCGATCCAGAGTATCTGGTCCAGGAGCGCGCGGCGCGCCAGCGTCAAGGCTTCAGGGTGGATTACGTTGGCTTCAGCCTGCTGGCCGTCGGCCTGGCGTCCATGCAGATCGTGTTGGACCGCGGACAGCAGGACGACTGGTTCGGATCCAATCTGATCTCGATCCTCGCGGTCGCGAGCGCCGTCGCACTCGTGGCGTTTGTCATCTGGGAGCTGAAGGATCCCGATCCGCTGGTGGATCTGCAGCTGCTGCGAAATCGCAATTTCGCCATCGCTAACGTGCAGATGTTCGCGCTCGGGGCAGTGCTGCTGTCGAGCGTGGTGCTCGTGCCGATATTCGTCCAGGAACTGCTCGGTTACACCGCACAGGACGCCGGCCTGGTATTGACCCCCGGAGGACTCGCGCTGGTAGCGATCATGCCGATCATGGGCCAACTGGTGACCCGCGTGGATCTGCGCCTGCTGATCGCCTTCGGGTTTGCGTTGGCCGGTGTCGCCACCCTGTCCGCGATGAACTTCGACGTCAACACGCCCTACGGTGCGATCGTGGTGAACCGCATCATGTTCTCCTCCGCTCTCGCCTTTCTGTTCATTCCGATCAACACGACCGCGTTTACCCATCTGCCGCCCGGAAAATCGAGCAACGCGTCCGCCATCATCAACATGTCGCGCAACCTCGGCGGGAGCATCGGAATATCGCTATGCGCCGCGTGGCTGCAGCGCCGCTCTCAGTACCACCAGAGCGTGCTGGTGCAGGGCTTGAACCAACTCAATCCGGTCTATCGCAGCAACATCGACCAGCTGTCGCACCTCTACAGTGGCATTTCCAACGGAGCGGCGGTCGCGCTGGCGCGCGCTCACAGCACGCTGTACGACACGGTGGTACAGCAGGCAACCATGCTGGCGCTGCTCGACGATCTGAAGGTGCTGGCGATCTGCGCTTTTGTGCTTGCACCGCTCGCATTCATGCTGCGCAAACAGACCGCGGCGGGCGCGGCCGTCGGTCACTAGATCTGGTGCTCTGCGGGCACAATCATGAGACGCGGAATTTTCACGTGCCGGGGCTGCGCCAATACGAAACTGACGCACCGAGCAATATCCTCGGGCATCAGCGGATGCGGAATGTTCATTCCCGCGGTCGGATGCACGGGCCAATCGCGATGCAGCTCCGTCAGGACCAGACCCGGTTCGATGCAGGTGACGGACACCTGGGTCCCGGCGACCTCCATGCGCAGCGCCTCCGACAGGGCCTCCAGCGCGAACTTCGTTCCCGCGTAGGCACCGGCGGTCGGGCGCACCTTCGTGCCCAGCACGCTCGATACATTGATGACGTGCCCGTATCCCTGTCGCAGAAAGTGGCGGATGAACGTATAGGCAACACGGTACGCGGCCTCGACATTCACACGCACCATCGCGCAGACCTTGTCGATGTCAATCGACCCGATCGGACCCACCTCGATGGCGCCCGCGTTGTTGATCACCACGTCGCAGCGCGCGAATCGCGCCAGCGCCACGGCTAACAGCCGTTCAGGGACATCGCGATCGGTAATGTCGGCGACCATCCTCTCCGCCCCCAACTCCGAGCAAACCCGACTGAGGCGATCCTCAGATCGCGCGGTCAATACCAACCGCAGCCCCAGGGTGTGCAGTTGTCTTGCAACCGCCAAGCCGATCCCGCTGCTGGCTCCCGTTACGACCGCAACCTGTCCGCTGAGACCATTCGTGTCCATTGGCACCCTCATGATCCGATCACTACTCGACCGGATACGGTCCTTGTCTGAATGACCTGTCGTGATAGCCCTTGCGCCCGACTTCCCGCGCCAGCGGACTGCGGAAATCCCGATTACACCGCAGGCATTCGAGAACGTACGCGAAATCGTAGCAAGGGCTCCAGCCGAGCTCTCAGATAGACGAAGCTCCTGACGCCTGCGGCAACCGCCGTCTCCAGCAAGTTAAGCGTTCCAGTGACGTTGGTGTCGATGAAGTCCTGCCAGCTGTGAGTGACGACATGGGGCTTATGGAGGGTCGCCGCGTGAACGACGCAGCTCGCCTGCCGCATGCCGCTTTCGATGAAGGTCCGCTCGCCAATCGAGCCGACGCGATCGGTACACAGCGACGCCTTCTGGTCGACGCCGATCGCGTGCCTTCCGAGGGCTCGAAAGCGCCTCATCAGCGCCTCGCCCAGATGGCCGGCACTTCCCGTCACGAGAACCGACATGGATGGCTAGCCTCGGCCCGGAGCCCCCGAGTCGCGAGCGCTATTTCTCCGCCAGTAGAACCGTCTGCGGCGTTGGCAACGGATGCGCCGCGACGTTCCTGAACCCTGCGTTCTCTAGTTGTTGTCGCAACTCCGCCAACGTGTAGGCGTCGCCACTTGGGGTGCCCGCGAGCATGGTGAGACTAAAGGCAGCTGGGATCGGAGGAG
>JASHTF010000295.1 GCA_030040715.1 Gammaproteobacteria bacterium
TTCGGCGATACCCACGTGGTGCACATCAAGCTGCACGACGAGGGCGGTTGGTGGATCGAGGAGATCGTCAAGGGCGACACCGCCAATCGCGTGCTCGAGTACATGGAGTACGACGTGGCGCAGCTCGCTCCGGCGCTGGCGCGCGACTGCGAGCGGGCGGTACGCGAGGGACGCCTCACGGTCGCCGAGAGCCAGGCGCTGAAGCGCTTCTACGAGAACGAGCTCAACGGCTACGCCTATCTCGAGCCGTAGGGCCGGCCCGGCGCCGCTGCCGTCTCTCAGCCCGCTACCACATCTGCTTCAGGCGCCCGGCCACGTCGAGCGTCGCCGCCTGTTCATCGCCGAGCGGCACGGCTGCCGTGAGCGCCTGCGGCTGAAAGCCGGTCTGCACCATCGTCTTGAGCACCTTGTCGCTGATGAAGCGGCTGCGGCCGCCATAGACGTGGGCATCGCCGTTCTTGGGCTGCTGCGTCAGCGGAAACTTGAGCGGCACGCACAGCTGCAGCTCGTTGCGCGCGCGTGTCATGGCGACGTAGAGCAGCCGCCGCTCCTCTTCGAGCCGCTCGGCCTGCGCGGCGGCGAACTCCGACGGAAAACTGCCGTCGACGACGTTGAGCACGAACACCGTGTCCCACTCCATGCCTTTGGCCGAGTGCACGGTGGACAGCACCAGGTAGTCCTCATCGTGCAGCGCCGAGCCGGCGACGTCGCTGGTGGCGTGGGGCGGGTCGAGCGTGAGCTCGGTGATGAAGCGCTCGCGCGAGGGATAGTTGGTCGACAGCTGCTCGAGCTGATCTAAATCCGCCAGACGCGTGTGTATCGACTCGTAGATGCGCTCGAGATGCGGGCGGTACCACTCGCGCACCTGGCGGATCTGGCCCGGCCACGGTTGTTCGGGCTTCGCCAGCGTGCGCAGCAGCTCCTGCAGCTTGCCGTAGTCAGACTGCGCGGCCTGCGGCGCCTGATACTGCTTCAGTGCCTCGAGAGAGCCGGCCTCCTTCTCCAGCAGCTCGATGCATTTGCGCGCGTTCACCGGCCCCATGCCGGGCAGCAGCTGCAGCACGCGAAACGCCGCCAGCGTATTGCGCGGGTTATCGGCCCAGCGCAGCACCGCCAGCAGGTCCTTGATATGCGCGGCCTCGAGAAATTTCAGCCCGCCGTATTTCACGAACGGGATATTTCGCCGCGCCAGCTCCACCTCGAGCACGTCGCTCGCGCTCGCGTGGCGAAACAGCACCGCCTGGCGCCGCAGCAGCACGCCGGACTCGCGTCGCTTGAGGATCTCGCCGCAGACGTAGTCGGCTTGAGCCGCCAGGTCCTCCACCGTCACGTACAGCGCCCGTCCACTGCCGCTGCGTGCCGCCAGCAGGTGCTTGCGAAACTGGCGCGGAGCCTCCGCCATCAGCGCATTCGAGGCATCGAGCAGCGACTGGGTCGAGCGGTAGTTCTGTGCCAGCGTGACGATTTCAGCCTTGGGACGGTAGCGCCCGGGGAAGTTGAGGATGTTGTCGACCGCGGCCGCGCGGAAGGAATAGATCGCCTGCGCGTCGTCGCCCACGACGGTGACACCGGAACCGTCGGGCCGCAGCGCGTGCAGGATATCGGCTTGCAGCTTGTTGGTGTCCTGGTACTCATCGACCAGCACGTGATCGAAGTGCCCGCTGACGTGCTGCGCCAGCCGCCCCTCGCTCATCATCATGTGCCAGTACAGCAGCAGATCGTCGTAGTCGAGCAGCCCGTAGCGCTGCTTGCGCTCCACGTAGCTGCGGAACAGCCGCGTCAGGTCCTCCTCCCAGCCCTTGCACCAGGGGAACTGCTCCTCGAGCGTGTCGCGCAGTGCCTTCTGAGTATTGACGCGCCAGGAGTACACCGCCAGGCAGGTGTCCTTGCGTGGGAAGCGCTGCGCCTTCTCCGCCAGACCAAGCTCGGTACGCAGCTCATCGAGCAGATCCGCCGAGTCGGCGCGATCGACCACGGTGAAGCTCGGATCGAGCTTCAGGTGACGCGCGTACAGCCGCAGCAGCCGGTTGCCGATCGAGTGAAACGTCCCCGACCATTGCAGCCTCGAGAGCAGCGCCTGCGACTTGCTGCCGAGGGTGTCGGCGAGCGCCTCGCGCACGATGGTGTGCACGCGCCGCCGCATCTCGATGGCAGCTCGGCAGGTGAAGGTCAGCAGCAGCAGCCGCGATGGGTCGACGCCGTGCAGTACCAGCTGCGCGACGCGATGTGCCAGCGTGCTGGTCTTGCCGGTACCCGCCCCGGCGACGATCAGCAGCGGCCCCGAGCGCCAGCCGTTCTCCGCCATCGCCTCTCCATGGGTGACGGCTCGGCGCTGCGCCGAGTTGAGGCTGTCGAGATGTGAGGTCACGGCCATCAGCGGCGCCGGCGCGTGCAGGCGAGCAGCGGGGGGAAATAGCGCAGCGCCCCAGCGCACAAACCGCTAGGCTCTGCGACCGTGAGCACGCTCGAGGTTCGCACCGTATTTGCAGGGCGCATCATCCGGGTCAACCTAGAAACCGTTCGGCTGCCTAACGGCCACGTGGCCGAACTCGAGATTATCCGTCATCCGGGCGGGGCGGCAATCGTCGCAGTCGACAACTCCGCGCGCGTGTGCTTGTTGCGTCAATTCCGTCATGCGGTCGGCGGTTGGGTCTGGGAGCTGCCCGCTGGAAAGCTCGAGCCCGCCGAGCCACCGGCGGAGACCGCGCGCCGTGAGCTGGTCGAGGAGGCCGGAATCAGCGCACGGTCGTGGCAATATCTCGGTGGATATGTGAGCTCTCCCGGAGTTTTTACCGAAATAGTGCACCTGTACCTGGCACAGGACCTGGATTCGGTCAAAATGGCGCACGAACCAAGCGAGCTGATCGAGGTTCACTGGCTGGATCTGCAAGAAGCGTGTCGTCGTGCCGAGTCCGGAAGCATCAATGATGGCAA
>JASHTF010000296.1 GCA_030040715.1 Gammaproteobacteria bacterium
CTCATAGTTGCTGAAGACCGGAGCCGAGGCGTAGACGGTCCCGAGCAGGACGCCGTTGGCCGCGGCCATGGTCGGAGGGATCACACCGGTTCCGGTGTAATTGAACTGCGGGTTGTTGAAGGCTCCGCCGGCGAAGTTGAATTCCATCAGGTAGGCCAGATCTCCACCGGTGCAGGTATTCGAAGACGGCTGCACGCTGGTAACGATGACCGCGCCGCCAAAGAGCTGCGGATCGGTGACGACGCGCTCGCCGCTGAGCAACGAAAAGTTCACGTCCCAGCCGTTGTCCGTCGGCAGCGGGACCGCAGTCCCGCTGATGAAGCGCAGCGTCTGACCGCCTACGACGGACGCGGACATGGTCTGCGCGACCAGACTCGCGCGCGTGAGCGGCGCGGGATTGGTGCCGGAGTCGTAGACCCCATACATGGTCTGCACCTGCGTCGAGGCGAGATCGGGAATGCCGAGCATCTGACCGGTGCCGACATAGACCATCGTGCCGCCCAGACGCGGGAAGTCCGGATTGAGCGACACCAGCGGCTCGGTCGTAATGGGCTGGGGGTTGCCCGTCGGGTCAGTCGCCTGAAACAGCAGCGTGACCGTCCAGCTCGTGGAACTCGCGCTGCTGACGTTGACGCGCCAGACGTTACCCTGCAGGTCGCCGGCGTAGATCGTGGTCGCGGGTGCCCCGAAGCCGCCGAGATCATTGACGGCGACGACGCTCGAGAGCCCGTTCGGCAGCGAGCTGTTGCAGGCACCGGCAACCTGCGCGCACAGATTGATCGGCGTACCCGGCAATGAGGCGCCCGTCTGCGCGTTGACGGCGTATAGATACGGCTGCTGCGCAGGACTGTTGTAGCCGTTGCCGAAGAACACCGTAAAGCCGAGATAGCCCGTGGCGGCATTCGCGCCCGCCGCGGTCTGCACGATCGCCGGGGTGCTGAAGCTCAGACCCATATTGGGGTCGCTGAACTCCCACATGACATCCGAGGCCAGCGCCGCCTCGGTGGTGATCCCGACCGGGTTGCTCACGTCCAGCGCAAAGACCGTGTTGCCACCGGCACGCTCGCCGCTGACCAGCAGCGTGTGCCAGCTGCCGTCACTGAACTGCACGTCCGAGGCCTGGGGCGATCCGTCCACGTAGAAATGATGCTGTTCGTTGTAGAACGGACTCGTGAGGTTGATGAGGTTCGCGAAGACCCCGTTGGGGATGTAGGCGAACATCTCCTGCCCCGTGGTCGCATTGAAGGCGTGCAGCATGCCGTCGTCGGCGCCGGCGTAGATCACCGCCTGGCGATTGGCATACTGCGCTTCGAAGGCATAGTAGCTGGCGCTCTGGTACGGGCCGCTCGCCGCACCGATGTAGAGCGGCGCGCTATCGACGATATCGGCGAGGATGTGCGAGCGATTGCGGTACTGACCCGACTGGGCCAGCTCCCAATAGTCATCCCCGCGCAGGTATCTGAGTGCGTGGTCCCCGTCGGTATCAGAGGTGTTGGTCTCGAGCTCCTGGCCGAGCACGGTGCTGGTCGCGATGCCGGTCGCCGGAGTACCGGCGGTCCAGCGGAACGGAATCCCGGCGCCGGCCACCGGATCCCACGTGGCGATGAGGCGGTCCGTGTCCCAGCCGGTGCCGGCGCTCTGCAGATCGAGCTGCGCCTGCGCGCTCCAATCGAGCGAGGCGGTGTTGACGACACCGTTCACGGGATTGATCGGGTAGGCCTTGATGTCGCCGGTCCAGTCCTGATCGACGTCCGAAGTATCGAAGCTCGGCTGAAATATGAGCGAGTTGGTGTTGAGTCCCGCCGTGTTCACCGTGGACGAGGCGGTCGACTGCGTGGCCGCCAGGATCTGCGCCAGGATCACCTGCATGGCGTTGGTCAGGCTCGCAGGACTGGTCGCAGGGAAGTAGCTGCCCGTGCCTCCCGCAACCGCCATCGCGGTCAGCGTGCTGGCCGCGGCAGGATTTACCGACGGCTCGACGCCGGCACCGAGACCGATAACGTAGGTCTTGATACCCGCGGTGTACATCGCGCTGATCTCATTGATGGATTGATTCAGCGCCGTATCGTTGGTAGAGGCAAGCGAGCCGTTGGCGTTGAAGGTTGCGGTGACGCCGTACCCGGTCGCCGAGATGGTGCCGAGCGGTGGCCAGGCGTTGCCGCTTTCGTCCTCGGTCGGTAGACCATCGGTGACGAGCACCACGTAACGCAGCGGTGCGCACCCATTGCTCGAGGGCGGATTGACGTTGGTGTAGTAGTTCTTGGCATACGTCAGCAGCCCCGCGGTCGGCGACTGAATCGCTACCGCCTTGATCTCGGTGCTGGCGGTGGAATTGGTCTCTGGCTGCAGGTAGGCCGTGAAGTGCGCGATCGCGGCAGCGGTGGAGGCGGCCGTCGGCGACGCGCCCGAGCTTTGCATGCCGACCACCGTCGCGCCACTGGTCGCAGACTGGGTCGAGATATAGCCAAATCCACGCTCAAACTGCATGACCTCGGTCGAGTAAGGCACGTAGCCGGCATTGGTAGGGGTCTCGCATAGCCCGATGCCGCCCGGCGAGCTGTCGTAATAGCATTCGGAGACCCCGCCGTCCTCGTAGTTTGCCAGGCTGAAGTGAGTGTACGGATCGCCGTTGGAGGGGCCGTCGTAGTTCACCCATCCGGGAGGCAATCCGCTCGCGTACAGGATGTCGTTGATGTCGGGATCGTCGCTGCTGGCACCGATCGCCATGTACTGAAAGGTGTTGACGCCGATGTTGCCGTAATGGGTATTGATGGAGGTGCAGTCGCTGCCGACGGTGGTGGCGGCGGTGAGCGGAACGTTGTAGCAAGGATTGGCGACGTATTCTCCGGCGGGCACGGAATTGGTGAACGTGAAGCCGCCTGGGTTGCTCATGTAATAGACCCAGGTCGTGTACGGGTTGGTGCCGCAGCAGTTGTCATAGGTCGTCGAGTAATCGATCAGCCCGAAGTCGGCGTATTCCATGAAGTCGGTGAGGATCGCACTGATGCCGGCCTTGGCGACGTTGAGTCGACTCGGCGAGTTATCGTATTGCACACCTCCAGACGTGACGGTGTACGGCGCGACGCCGCCCGCGCCCACGTTCACCGGCGGCGTGAAGTTGGCGGGCACCGTATAGTTGACCGGCGAGGTGGAGGACGCCAGGTAGGAGGCGCCGCTGATGGTCAAAGCGCCCGACCCGGTCATGATGGCACCGCCGCCGCCCGGCAGGCTGGTATCCATATCACCGTCCATCGACTCCGAGTTGCCCATCGCGATCAGCACCTGCGGGTGCGCCGGTATGTCGATGGTCAGCGGCAGCTGGGATATCGTAATCGGCGCGGCGACCACGTTGGCCCGCACCGAGGCATCCTGCAGCAGCGCTGCCGCGATGAGCAGGCTCGCGCCCGCCACCGCTCCGAGGCGTCGAAACATTGCTGCTAAGGCTGAGCTCATAGTCGCTCCCGCTGATCTGCCAGCGGCTCCTAGTTCCAATCGATTTCCTGCAGTTCGGCGGTGGCGTTGGTATCGCCGCCGTAGCTGTAGGCAGTAATGCGAAACACCCCGATCTGGCCGCCGCTGCTGTAGCCTCCCATCCCGAGATTCATGCCCGGCGCCGCGGTCGCGGGCAGTTGCTCGATCAGGAATTGAGGTACGCCGACGACCGGTAGTGCCGGACCACCGTATGCCATGAACGCGGCTGCCGGGCTGTTGGTGGGTGGGAAGGGGTTGTTGGCTTGCCACGCGTCCGGTATGCCGCTCTCCCAGGTGTACGCGCCGCCGGTGTTGTTCGCGAACGCCCCCGGCACGCAGTTGGTTCCGGGAAGTTGGTTAAAGAGACAGTACTCGGCGTAGCGCAGCGTCGCCTCTGCTGCTTGCACCGCGAGCTGGTGATCCTGGTCGTTTTGCGAGATGCGCTCCTCGACCGTCTGCAGGCGCGACAGCATCACGCCTACCAAGGTCAGGATCACGAGCAACACCAACGCGGTGAACAGCACCACGCCGCGTTGTCGCTTGGGGACCCTCAGGTTCGTTCGGCTCATCGCTGTCTCGCTCCAGAATCCGTCGGCACTGATCCACTCACTGACTCATATTTCGCAGGAACATCGTCTGCTCGTAGACCTGGCGCAGGCGCCCATCTGTGGTCGCGAGCGCCCAGTTGGTCCCGAGCAGCGTCGGCGGCGAGGCCGCGAGTCCGGTGCCTTTCACCACCGCACCCGGCGGGCTCGCCACCAGCAGCGCGATGCGCACGCTGATGACGCAATTGAAATCCTCCGACGGGCCAGGCGGCGGACTCTCTCCGGCGGCCGTGTAGTTGCAGGGGCTCCCGCCCCCCGCTTGGACGGCGGTACGGACCTTATCGGCGGTCACGTACTGGACGACCGATTCCGAGGTGTCCGCCGCGCCTGCCTCGATGCCGTAGAGGATCTGCATGTTTTCCACGTCCGGCACCAGCTCGTCGTTGACGACGTAGGGATCGCCGGCTCTACCGATGACGCCGCCATTGCTCTCCCAGCGGAACAGTGCCCCGTCGCCGTCGGCCCCGACCCCGATGTAGAACACGGTGGTGTCCGCGGGCACGACCTGGGCGCCGATGGTGAAGATGATGTTGTTGGAGAGGTTGCCCGCGGTGTTGCCGGGGGCGAGCCCGACTCCGGTGAGCGACACGATGCCGCTGCCGGCGCCCGGAGCGAACCCGCCGACCTCGAACACCTCCGTCTGCACGCAGTTGGTGATCGCACCGATCTGACCACCACCGGCCGAGAATGCGGTGGCGCTGCTGATGGTGAACGCCCCCGCGCCGGTAGCGACGTTGAGCGTGTAGGAGGGCGGGGTGCCGGGTACCGTCTCGCGCATCACCAACACATCGCTGCCCGCGATCAGGCTGCCGACCGGCGCGAGCTGCCCAGCCGGCACCGGCGGAGCGATCAGCGAGGCATCGAGCACATTGGCGAGCGCGTTGGTGGTCGCCCAATCACCGGGGTTGGGATCGGCCACCGGCCCCGGGTTGTTGGCGATCGTGATCGTCGCGCCCGGGCCGGTGTCGCCTCCGGCCGCTTGCGCCTCGTAACCTGCGAGCGGTTCGCCGAAGTCGCTGACCAGCGGACTTGCTCCGGCATTGAGCAACGATATCTGTCGGGTAATCGGATTGGTCCCTATATCCACCGGCGCGGTGGCGTTGCAGGCGAAAACTCCGGCGCCGCGCACGTTCTGCTCGATGGTATCGAGCGCAAATCGCCCGCTGTCCGACAGCGCCGAAACCCCTGAGGACATGCGCCCGGCGGAGCGCACACCGACAAACATGGCCACGAGCGCATTGGTGACCAGCAGCCCGAGCACGATCGCCACCATGAGCTCGACCATGGAGAAGCCGCGCACGCGCGCGCCCCGCGCACCGTGTGGAGCCGCGAGCCTCATAGCATCGACTCCAGCGTGACGCTCATCGGTACGGCCGCGACCGCGCCGGCCCCGAACGCCGCCTGCGCCAGGCTGTCGTCCCAGGTGACGGTGATCGTGGCGCTGACATCGTTCAGGACCTGGGCCGTCGCGACGGTGCCGACACCCGTCGGCAGCGCCTGGGCGACCCGGTTCTGCCAGTTGTACAGATCGAGCTCCGCCAGCTGTTGTTGGGTACAAACCGCAGCGCTGCAGTTGTTGTTGACCGGAGCCAACAGGTAATAACCGTTGAAAGCGCCCTGACGGTTGGCGCGCATCAGATCGAGCATTTCGTAGGCAAGCTGCGTCGCCTGTCCGCGCATGTAGGCGCTGTCATCGGCGTGCACCGAGCCGAGCACGAGCTTGGCGACGCCGAGCAGGCCGACGCTGAGGATCACCAGCGCGACCAGCGTCTCGATCAGCGTGAAGCCCGGCGTGAGGCCGCGCGGCGCGGCCGCGTACGGCACGCGACGCGTGCGCTGCCGAGTGATGTAGAGATTGTTCATGCAAAGCACTCTTAAGACAGCTGCGTCAGCAGGCGGCCAGCGGCTGATTCGACACCGTCTCGCCTTGCGTCTGCGCGGACTCGATCCGACCGATGAAACTGATCTCGACGTCCTGTCCGAACGCCGGACCGCGGTTGTCGCAGAACACGAACCGAAAGGCCGACCCGTTCGCGCCGGTGTTGGTCTGTCCGCTGGTGAGATAGGTCACGGCGAGCGCCCCATTGAGCTGCTCGGTGGCGGTATTACCGCCCCCCAATGCCGGTGACACCTGCAGCAGCGTGGACGCTCCCGGTGCCCCTGGACCACAGTTGGCGGCGGGGTAGCAGACGATCCAGCCATTCGCCCAGGTCGCACCACTGCAGGTGGCAGCGTCGGCTGAGGCGCACACCTCGACCTGCGTGTCGAGCCGGATCGCCTCGGAGCGCGCCAGATTCAGGCTGTAGACCAGCGTGTTCGCCTGGGTCGCGAGCCGGCTATTCTGCATGAAGCTGCGGAACGAGGGCATCGCGATGCCGAGCAGAATGCCCGCGACCGTCATGGTGACGATCAGCTCAATGAGGGTGAAGCCGCGTGTGCGCGGCGGCCCGGTGATCACGGCAGGCAGACTGATGGCGCGAGTCCTCATGCCGCCACCTTAGCGGGCCGACCTTGCAGCAAGCTGGCTGGAGCCGGTGGGGGCACGAATCTGCGACACCGGTCGCATAACACAGCGCGTTTGGTCGCGACTGTGATCTCGTTCAAGGCGAGCGCGCCGTCCGCGGCCCGGCCTTTCAGGCGTGCGCGGCGGATCTGGCGGGTACCCCATGCGCCAACGGTGGGCAAGCCGTCGCCGGACCCGGCGCGAGTGCAGCAAAGCGCACCCGCAAGCGCGCTCCCTGGCCACGGGGTCCGGCGCCGATGCCCAGCGTCGCGGCATGCACGCGCGCGATCTCCTCGACGATCGCCAGCCCAAGGCCCGCTCCCATGCCCGGCGATCCGGGTGAGCGATAGAAGCGCTCGCGCACACGCTGGCGCTCGCCCTCCGGGATACCCGGCCCATCGTCCTCGACCTCGAGGAACGGCTGTGCCCCATCCAGGCCGCAGCGCACCGTGACACGACCGTCCCGCGGCGTGTACTTGAGTGCGTTGTCGATCAGGTTGCCGAGCAGATCCTCCAGCAGCCACGGGTCCGCCTGCACGCACGCGGCCGCAGTGTCAGCGCCCAGATCGATGCCGGCCCGGTCCGCGCGCTCGAGGTGTCGCTCCACCAGCTCGCGTACCAGATGATCGAGCGCGACCGGCTTCATCTCCGCCTGCAGCGCTGACAGCGGCTCGGCGCGTGCCAGCGCGAGCAATTGGTTGGCCGAATGCGCCATCGACTGTGCGGCGCGCTGCAGCTTGAGCAACTCGTCGCCGACGGCACGCGCGCGCGGCTCGCCGATCAGCAGCTCGATCTGTGCCAGCAACCCCGCGACCGGAGTACGCATCTGATGCGCGGCATCGGCGACGAAGCGGCGCTGCGCGCGCGCCGCCTCATGCAGCAGCTCGAGCAGACGATTGAAGGCGACGATCAGCGGTCGCAGCTCTCCGGGTACGCGCTGTTCGTCGAAACGCTGCAGCTCGCGCAGCGAGTAGGCCTCAGCCTGATCACGCAACCACCCGAGTGGACGCAGGCCGAAGTACACCCCGAACCAGATCAGCAGCAGCGTGAGGTCGAGCTCGGCAAAATCCACCAGCAGCTTCCCGAACAACATGACGCGCTGGGTCTGCAGACGGCGCTCGCGGGTTTCGGCGACCGTGACCGTGGCGCTGCCGCCGCTCACCGGGATGCTGATGCGTGCGACGCGCACGCGTCGACCCGCGAGCGTGGCGTCGGCGAACATCGGCGCGACCCGGCGCATCGCCGCGGGAGCCACGGCCGCGGCCGGCGCCGCGGTTGCGCTCCGAGTGACCGTCACCGTCGCAGTCGGCGAGGCCGGCTGCAGGCGCGCGAGCGCCGGCTCACCGCCCAGCACCAATCCGCTCGGTCCAGTGACCGCGTACGAGTGGTCACCATCGGCGGCCTCCGCGCGCAGGAACTCGCTCGCACGCGCCGCGATGCTCACGCCGCCGGCGCCCTCCTGCGCCGCCAGGAACGCCGCCGCGACCAGCGCGCGGCTGGCGAGCGCGCGATCGAGCGCGTCCTGCGTCGTCGCGACGGCGATCTTGTAGTCGACCACGCCACCGCCCAGCATCAGCAGCGCCAGCGCCGGCAGCAGGAACAGCAGCAGACGCCTGCGGATGGTCATCACGGGCTCGACCCCGCCTCTTCCAGGCGGTAGCCCAGGCCGCGGATGGTGCGGATCACCGCTCCCGTGCCGAGCTTGGAACGCAGCCGCGAGACTTGCGTCTCCAGCGCGTTCGGCGTCAGGTCCTGCTCCCATCCGGCCAACGCCTGCAGCAGGCGCTCTTTGCCCACGACCCGACCCAGATTCAGCGCCAGGCTCTCGAGCACCGCCCACTCGCGCCGCGTCAGTTCGACCACCTGTCCATCCAGCAGCAGTTGATGACCGTTCAGGTCGATCGACAGCCGCGCCAGCTGCACCGTACCGGTCGGCAGCTGGCTCGCGCGGCGGATCAGCGCGCGGCAGCGTGCTGCCAGCTCGGCCTGCTCGAACGGCTTCATGAGAAAGTCATCGGCGCCGAGCTCGAACGCTCGTACCTTGTCCTGCAGCGTGTAGCGTGCCGTGAGGATCAGCACCGGAGTGACGCGCCCGTCGGCGCGCATGCTCTTGAGCAGGCTCAGCCCGTCGATGCCCGGTAGCCCAATATCCACTATGGAGAGGTCGAAGTGCTCGCGTTGCATCGCCGCGCGCGCCAGCTCGCCGCTCGCCACGCGATCGACCGTAAAGCCGGCCAGCGACAGGCCGCGGATGACCGCGTCGGCGACCATCTCATCGTCCTCAACTAGCAGTATGCGCATGGGTGTCTGCGCATGAACACCGCGAACCGGGCCTGGCCGCGGCACAGCGCGCGCCAGCTCGCGCGCTGCCAGCCGGCCGTCAGCTCAGCGCGCGTCTTCGCGCAGTATCTTCGGCGTAACGAAGATCAGCATCTCGTCCTTGTCGTTGGTGTCAGTCGTGGTCCGGAACAGCGTGCCGAGTATCGGAATATCGCCGAGCCACGGTACCTTGGTCGCGGCCTTCGATTGAGTGGTTTCGAGGATGCCGCCGAGCACCACGGTCTCGCCGTCACTGAGCAGCACCTGGGTCGTTACCGCGCGCGT
>JASHTF010000297.1 GCA_030040715.1 Gammaproteobacteria bacterium
GTTCTGAGGCGCAGCACGAGCACCCTCCATGAGCACCGCCGGAACTGATCCGGTGCCGCAGGGCCCGCTGCAGCGGGATGCGAGCACCGATGCGTTCGAGTTCGTCCGCGAGCTGGCGACCGAGCTGTCGCAGGGCGTGATCGAATTGCCGAGCTTTCCCGACGTCGCGGTGCGGATACAGAAGGTCCTCGCGAACGAGCGCGCCGACGCCGATCGCATCGTGCGCGTGATCGGCGCCGAGCCGATGATCGCAACCCGCGTGCTGTCGATGGCCAATTCGGCCGCGCTCAACCCGCAGGGCAAGCCGGTGGCCGATATGCGCGCGGCGGTGGTGCGGCTCGGCATGGATGCGCTGCGTTCCGCGGTGATTGGTTTTGCGGTCGCGCAGCTGCGTCGAGCGAGCGGCTTCAAGGGCATCGAGCGGCATCTGAACGCGCTGTGGCATCACACGGTGCTGGTCGCGGCGCTCGCTCTGACCATCGCCCGCCGCCAGGGCAAGGCCAATCCCGATACGGCCATGCTGACCGGGCTGGTGCACGGCGTCGGCAAGCTTTACATCCTGACGCACACGACCAGTCACCAGGCCCTGTTCGCCAACCAGATCATGTACCAGCGCATCGTGCGCGATTGGCACGCCAATATCGCCAAGGCGTTACTGGAGAGCTGGCACCTCAGCGAGGAGATCGTCGAGGCGGTGCACTGCTATCAGGACGAAGCGCGCGACGTGCGCGGCGCGACCGCGGTGCTGGCCGACGTGCTCGAGATCGCCGAGCTGCTGTCGCTGTGCAAGGATGCCCCCGAGCTGCTGCGCGAGCGCCTGCGGGAGCGCAAGGCGGCCGCGAGACTGGGGGTCGATGAGGAGGCCGGCAAGGTGCTGTTGAGCGAGTCGGCCGTGGAGCTGGCGGCCCTGCGCGAGGCGCTCGGCCCCTAGTCGCGAGGCGGGGCTCAGGCCGCAGGTCGCGGCGCTCGGGCCGCAGGTCCCGGTAGCGGGCCCGGGGCGCGCTGCCCACTCCCGCGGCCAGTAGGTTATGCTCCGCCGCCTCGCCATGGCGGCAGTCAATTCAAACCTGGACGCTCTGCTGCAGGATGCCGCTCGCGGTGCGCGCATCGAGGGAATCGATGCGCTGCGCATTCTTCCATCGGCGCCGCTGGCTCCCTTGATGGTGAGCGCCGAGACATTGACGCGAGCCGGCTTCGCTGAGCGCGTAACCTACTCGCGCAAGGTATTCATCCCGCTCACCCAGCTTTGTCGGGATGTCTGCCACTACTGTACCTTCGCGCACCAGCCACGCGAGCTGCCCGCGGCCTACCTCACGTCCGAGCAGGTGCTGGCGATCGCGCGCGCGGGCGAACGGGCGGGTTGCAAGGAGGCGCTGTTCACGCTCGGGGATAAGCCGGAGCTGCGCTATCGGGCCGCCCGCGTGGAGCTCGCGCAGGCCGGGTTCGCGACCACCATCGACTACCTCGCGGATGCCGCGCGTCTGGTGCTGGAGCAGACCGGGCTGCTGCCGCATCTCAATCCCGGCGTGCTCGGCCGCGCGCAGCTCGAGCGGCTGCGACCGCTCGCCGCCTCCCTGGGGCTGATGCTCGAGTCGAGCGCCGCGCGTCTGTGCCAGCGCGGTGGGCCGCATTTCGGGTCGCCGGACAAGCTGCCGGAGCGGCGCCTGCAGACGCTGCGCGAGGCGGGCGAGCTCGGCATCGCCATGACCACGGGGCTGCTGATCGGCATCGGTGAGTCGCGTCGCGAGCGCATCGAAGCGTTGCTGCTGTTGCGTGATCTGCACGAGCAGCACGGGCATCTGCAGGAACTCATCATCCAGAATTTCAAGCCCAAGCCCGCTACCCGCATGGCCATGGCGCCGGAGCCGCCGCTCGCCGAGCAACTGTGGACCATCGCGGTCGCGCGGCTGCTGTTCGGAGCCGGCATGTCGATCCAGGCGCCGCCGAATCTGCAGCCGGATGCGCTCGCGAGCCTGATTGGCGCCGGCATCAACGACTGGGGTGGCGTCTCGCCGGTGACGCCCGACCACGTCAACCCCGAGGCGCCCTGGCCGCAGCTCGGGATACTGGCAGAGCGCACCGCGGCTGCCGGACGGCAGCTGGCCGAGCGACTGGCGCTGGTGCCGGAGTTTGCGCTGCGGGCTGAGCGCTGGACCGACGGCGCGGTGACGACGCGCATCCGCCGCCTGATCGACGGGCGCGGCTGTGCCCGCACCGACGACTGGTTTGCGGGCTCGGGCACCCCGCTACCCGCCGCTGCCTGGCACTGGACGGGTGAGGTCGGCGTCAGGACGGGCGGTGGGACCCCCGGCAGGACCCCCGGCGGGGCCTCCGGCAGGATTCGCGGGAGCACCTCCCTCGGCGACGCCCTGGCCGCGGCCGCGCAGGGGGAGGAGCTCAGCGAGGACGCGCTCGCACGCCTGTTTGCCGCCGATGGCGAGGATTTGCGGACGGTGCTCCAGGCCGCCGACGAGCTGCGCGCGCGCACGGTCGGTGCCGAGGTCACGTACGTCGTCAACCGCAACATCAACTACACCAACATCTGCCAGTACCACTGTGGCTTCTGCGCGTTCTCGAAGGGTCGGACGGCGGCGAGCCTGCGCGGGCCGGGCTATAACCTCGACCTGGACGAGATCGCGCAGCGCGTGCGTGAGGCGGCGACGGCGGGAGCGACCGAGGTGTGCCTGCAGGGCGGAATCCATCCGAGCTTCACCGGTGAGACGTATCTGAGCATCGTCGCCGCGGTCAAGGATGCGGTGCCCGACATGCACGTGCACGCGTTCTCGCCACTGGAGATTCAGCACGGGGCCGCGACGCTGGGGCTGCCGCTGCGCGACTACCTCGAGCGCCTGCGCGCCGCTGGACTCTCGACCTTGCCGGGCACTGCGGCTGAGATTCTGGACGACGAGGTGCGCGCGGTGATCTGTCCCGACAAGCTGCGCACCGAGGAATGGCTGACCGTCATCGGCACCGCGCACCGCATCGGCCTGCGCACCACGGCCACGATCATGTTCGGTCACGTCGATCAGCCGCGCCATTGGGCGCGGCACCTGCTGCGCCTTCGACGCCTGCAGGCGCAGACGGGGGGCATCACGGAGTTCGTGCCGTTGCCGTTCGTGCACATGGAGGCGCCGCTGTGGCGCCGGGGCCGCACGCGCTCGGGGCCGACGCTGCGCGAGGCGCTGCTCATGCATGCGGTGGCGCGGCTCGCGCTGCATCCGCTGGTGAGAAACATTCAGGCCTCGTGGGTCAAGATGAGCCCCGACGGAGTCGCGCTATGCCTGAATGCCGGGGCCAACGACATGGGTGGTACGCTGATGAATGAGTCGATCACGCGCGCGGCGGGAGGAGTGCACGGACAGCAGCTCGATGCCGCGCAGATGCAGACGCTCGCGCGGCGGGTGGGGCGACCCGCGCGCCAGCGTACGACGCTCTACGAAGCGGCACCCGCGACGCTGCTCTCGCCGCGATCACCGCGATCAGCGCGACCGGAATGCCGGCTGCCGGAGCCAGGGAGTCATGCCGATGCTGCGCCTCGGCTACAAAGCCTCGGCTGAGCAATTCGCGCCGGCGCGGCTGCTCGAGTATGCGCTGCTGGCCGAGCAGCGCGGGTTCGATTCGGTGTTCATCAGCGACCACTTTCAGGGGTGGCGTCACCACGGCGGACATGCGCCGTTCTCGCTGGTCTGGCTCGGGGCGCTCGGCGAGCGCAGCTCGCGATTGTTGCTCGGGACCAGCGTCCTGACGCCGACCTTTCGCTACCATCCGGCCATCGTCGCGCAGGCATTTGCGACGCTGGGGTGCCTGTACCCAGGCCGGGTGATCCTGGGCATAGGCACCGGCGAGGCCCTCAACGAAGTGCCTGCCACCGGCATGCTGTGGCCCGAGCAGAAGGAGCGCACCGCGCGCTTCAAGGAGGCGGTGCGACTCATCCGCACTCTCTGGTCCGAAGAGCGCGTCAGCTTCGAGGGTCGCTACTATCGGACGCTCCGGGCCACGCTCTATGATCGTCCGACGCCCCCGCCACCGCTGTACATAGCCGCGGCCGGGCCGGTGCTGGCGAAATATGCCGGTGAGGTGGCTGACGGCTTTATCTGCACCAGCGGCAAGGGGACCGAGCTGTACCGTGAGGTCCTGGTTCCCAACGTGCGCGCCGGGCTACAGGGTGCGGGGCGCGCGTCGGGCGCGGTCGAGATGACGATCGAAGTGAAGGTGTCATTCGACAGCGATGTGGCGCGCGCACGCGCCGATACGCACTACTGGGGCGCCCTCGCGCTGTCGCCGGAGGAGAGGAGTGGGGTGGACGACCCGCTCGAGCTCGAGCGGCTCGCCGATGCCCTGCCGCTCGAGCGCACGGTGCAACGCTGGATCGTATCGAGCGATCCGGACGAGCAGGTCGAGAGGATTCGCCCCTACGTCGAGCTCGGCTTTCGTCACCTGATATTCCACGCGCCGGGACCCGATCAGGCGCGCTTCATCGAGCTGTACGCCGAGCAGGTGTTGCCGCGGCTGCGCCGCGCATTCGGATAGGCTCGTGGCCGGCTCGGGCGAGCTCACACTGTCGGCGGTACCCGGCTTTCCGCCGGTGCGGCCGGGCGATGATCTGGCACTGCTGCTGCTGAGTTGCCTGAAGGCGTGCGAGGAGGCGCTGCACGACGGTGACGTGCTGGTGTTCGCGCAGAAAGTCGTCTCCAAGGCCGAGGGGCGACGAGTCAGGCTGGCCGACGTTGCGCCGTCGCCGCGGGCGCGCACGCTGGCGCAGCAGGTGTGCAAGGATCCGCGCCTGGTCGAATTGATCCTGTCTGAGTCCAGGCGCATCGTGCGTGCCGCCAAGGACGTGCTGATCGTCGAGCATCGGCTCGGCTTTGTCATGGCGAATGCGGGGATCGACCAATCAAACGTCGGAGCGTTCGAGCCCGGCGAGCGGGCCGATGAATACGCGCTGCTGCTGCCGAGCGACCCCGACGCCAGCGCGGCACGTCTGCAGGAGGCGCTCGCCAGCCACAGCGGCTGTGCAGTCGGAGTCATCATCAATGACAGCTTCGGGCGCCCCTGGCGTCTCGGCACCGTGGGCGTAGCGATCGGCGTGGCGGGCTGGCCGGCGACGCTCGATCTGCGTGGTCGACCGGACCTGTTCGGTCGCACGCTGCGCGTGACGGTGGTCGGCCACGCCGATGAGATCGCGGCGGCGGCATCGCTGCTGATGGGACAGGCCGATGAGGGACGGCCGGTGGTTCGGGTGCGTGGGTTGAGCGCGCAGGGGCGCGCGAGCGATGGCAAGGCGCTGCTGCGGCCGCGCGGCGAGGACCTGTTCCGGTGAGCGGTACGGCGGCGCAGCGCGCGTTCGCGGTCGGCGGCGGACCGCGACCCACCGCCGTGGTAGCGCTCTGTGGTGGGGTCGGGGGCGCGAAGCTGGCCGACGGCCTGGCGCGAGTGGTACCCGCCGGGGAGCTGTCGATCATCGTGAATACCGCGGATGATTTCCGTCACCTCGGGCTGTGGATCTCGCCCGATATCGACTCGGTTCTGTACGCATTGGCGGGCCTCGCCGATCCCGTGCGCGGCTGGGGACGGCGTGACGAGACCTGGAGCTTCATGGCGGCGCTGCGGCAGCTGCAGGCACCGGATTGGTTTCAGCTCGGGGACGCTGATCTCGCGCTGCACGTCGAGCGCACGCGGCGTCTGGCGCAAGGCGAGACGCTGAGCGAGGTGACCGCGCACCTCGGTCGGGCTCTGGGAATCGCCGCGCGCGTGCTGCCGATGAGCGATGATCGCGTCAGTACGCGCCTGCTCACCGACGAGGGCTGGCTCGATTTCCAGGAATATTTCGTGCACCGCCAGTGCTGTCCGCGTGTGCAGCGCATCGAGTTTGTCGGTGCCGCGCAGGCCCATCCCAGTGCCGCAGTGCTCGCCGCGCTGCGTCGCGACGACTTGCGCGCGGTCGTGATCTGTCCCTCCAACCCCTTGGTCAGCATCGAGCCGATCCTGGCGCTGCCGGGGGTCAGGGTGGCGCTGCGCGATCGGGTGGCACCCGCGCTGGCCGTCACGCCGATCATCGCCGGGCGGGCGATCAAGGGGCCGGCGGCCAAGATGCTCGGCGAGCTTGGCCTCGAGGTCAGCGGAGTGAGCGTGGCGCAGCGCTACGCCGGGCTGATCGACGCTTTTGTGATCGACGCGGCCGATCCGCCGGCGGCGGCGACGCCGCAGATGGTGCTGACACGGGCGCAGACGCTGATGCAAACGCCCGCGGATCGCGAGCGCCTCGCGCACGCCGTGCTCGCGCAGGCTGATGCCATGCGCGTGGGGCTCGGGCGAGGGGGGATGTGAACGGTGCAGCCGCGTCGCAGCTGAGCCACGGGGCGGAGCCGGGTCGCGCGGTCAGAGCTCCTGGTCTTTGTCGAGACGCCTCCAGGGTTCTGCGTCCGCAAAGGGAGACTGATTCGACTCAGTCCCGGGGTATGAACGCCTTCTGAAGAACAGCAGTACTCCCGGCAGCACGATCAAGAGATTGATGAGCAAGCTGCCGGGCAGCCAGTGTAGGAAGTAGTTGAGCACCATGACGGCGAATTCCGCCGCCAGGATGACGATCGTGGCGCGGCTGGTGTTCGGGTCGTCGTCGAAGCGCTGGGTCATCAGGTCGGTGAACTCGTGCCAGTGCTGCATTCTCTCCGCCCATGATTCGTTTTTGCCCGGGATCGGAATCAGATAGAAGATGTAGGTGGCGTTGGCCGCCAGATAGAGAAACGCCATGCCTGCGCACAGCGACTCGAGCGGTGTGACCCAAGGGACCTCTTGGTTCTGAAAGAAGAGTCTTAACTGATAAAAAGGAAACTGAAACAGCCCGAGACCGACCACGATGCACAGAAACCAGGTGTACAGAATGAGCTTGAGAGTAAAGCTCAGACGGGGCCGGGTGCAGGCGACCAATATCGTGGCCATCGTCGGGATCAACATGACAACCAGGAGAGCGTTGCGCAGAATCGTGCCGCGATGAAAATACGAGAAGAAGGCAAACCAAAAGATCAACGAATATGACAGCAGTAGCTTCTCGCTGATGACGGGTAAAATGTCCTCCTTGAATGCGAGCGCGAATATGACCGCGAACATCGAGAACACCAGCAGTACATGGAACAGAGGCTGGTATACCGTTTCATGCTTATCCGGCAGGGCGCCTCCCAGCGACAGCGCGACGCATCCCATGAGTTTCCACGGGTGCCAATCCCTGCGCTGCAATACCAGAGCCTCCAGCGCCACGCCGATCCCGAAGCACGCTATCAGTAATGAACGTGCGTCCATGCGCGCGGCAGCATACGTCTGCTGCCCCGGAGCAGACAGTGACCGACGGCCGGTTTCGATGCGATCAGCGCCGTGGATCGGCGTTCCAACCGCCCCCGGTCGTGACAGGCGACATATTGGCGGGAACCCAAGCACGCCGCCGCCACCACCGATGCTGCGAGGTTGAACGACCCATGCTGGAACTCAGGCCGAGTTGCGAGTGCTGTGATAGGGACCTGCCGCCGGAGTCTGCGGAGGCCCGAATCTGCTCGTTCGAGTGCACCTTCTGCTCTGCGTGCGCGGAACAGGTATTGTGCGGCACCTGTCCGAACTGTGGCGGCGAACTGACGCCGCGTCCGCGTCGCCCCGCGGACCGATTGGCTCAGCATCCGCCATCGAGGCAACGAGTCTTGCGCCCCGCGGGCTGCGGGGAAGGCCGCCCTTCAGCGTCTGGCTGATACCGCCTGATCAGGTAGCGCCGATCAGCGCAGCGCCACGCCGCCGCGCGCTTCATCGACGGGACCTTCGCTCCCAGCAGCAAAGGTCAAGATACCGCTGCGGAAGCCGCGCGTGCGCCAGGCTGCGTATCCCATCCCGATCGTCAGCCAGATCAAGCCCACGGTCTTGGCGGGGCGACTGAGGTTCAACCACAGCAGCAGGCAGGTGAGGAATCCCAGGATTGGCGGCCACAGATCCCGCATCCGGCGCTGCGTGGCACGCACATAGTAGTGCACCAGTGCCGCCGCGTTGACTCCCATATACGCGGTGAGCGCCCCGAAATTCAAGATTTGAGCGCCGAGTCCGTAGGAGATGAAGAATGCTCCGATCAGCGCCACGACTCCGACCAGGATGACGTTGTTTCGCGGTATCTGACGCCTCGGATCTACGACCCCGAAGAACGACGCCGGCAAGGCATTGCTGCGCCCCATGCCGTACAGCAGGCGCGCGGCACCGAGTTGTGAGCCGATCCCAGAGCCGAAATTGGCCAGCAGCAGCGTGAGATTCATCACCACGAAGAACCAGGGGCCGGCCGTCTGCGCCGCGACGTCCACGAACGCGGTGTCGACGTCGCGAAAGGGCCGCGAGGCGGGCCACACCAACTGTCCGAGGTATACCTCGATCGCCGCCAACACACCGATCATGAGGCAGGTTGCCACCGTGGCAAAAAGAATATTGCGCCGGGGATTATCGGCCTCTTCTGAGAGCGTGGAGATTCCGTCGAAGCCTATGTAGGTCAATACCGCGATCGAGGTTCCGCCCAACACGGCGTCCAGCTTGAAGCTGGACGGATCGTAAAACGGATGACTGAAGAAGCCCGGCGCAGAATGATCGTGAGCGAGCACATACCGCGTGGCGGTGATGACGAATACAACCACCACCGCCGTCATGGTCGCGACCAGCACGCCGCTGATGCGCGCCGAGCTCTTGACGCCGACGAGATTGAGGGTGGTAAACAGCGCGCAGAACACGACCGCCCAGACGGCGTACGGCAGCTGCGGCACGAAATTCATCGCCGCCTTGCTGCACCAGACGATCAGAATCAGCGGATTGACCATGTAATCGATGAGCATGCCCCAGCCGGCCATGTATCCAAGCAGTGGATTGAGTTCACGGCTGACATAGGTGAACGCCGAGCCGGCGCTCGGATAGGCTTGTGCCATGCGGCCGTAACTGATGGCGGTGAACAGCATCCCGACCATGGCGAGCAATATGGTCGTCACCACGTGGCCGTGGGCGCGCTCGCTGAGCACGCCGAACACCGGCAGGGGGGCCGTGGGCTGCAGGATGATCACGCCGTAGAGTACGAGGTCCCAGCGAGTCAGGACCCGGCGCAGCTGCCCTCGTTCTGCCCCCATCTACGTGCGCTCGCCCATCATGACGCAGCGCCATCATAGTCGAGAGCCTTGACAGCCGCGTCTACAGGTGTAGTCTTACGCTACGTTTACACGTGTGGTCGTAGCTGGAGCGATTGACGTTGACAACTCGAGCATCCATCAGCGAAGCCGAGTCAGTGGTCATGGCCGTGTTGTGGCAGCATGGGCCGATGCCCACGGAAGCCGTCGTCGCCGCCCTGGCGGATCACCAGCACTGGCAAGACTCGACGATTAAAACACTGCTAAGTCGTCTATTGAAGAAAGGCGCGATCAAAGCGAAGAAAGACCGGCGTCGGTACGTCTATACGGCGGTGCTGACGCGCGATCAATGGCTTTGCAGCGAAAGCGACAGCCTGCTCGAGCGCCTGTTTGGTGGCCGGGTGGCACCGCTGGTGGCGCACTTCAGCAGACATAGAAAACTGTCGAGAAAAGACATCGCCGATCTCAAGCGTCTGATCGAGCAGCTCGACAATGGCTAGTCAACCGCTCGCGCTGCTCGTCAATCTGACTGCCGCGACCACCGTTGCGGTCGTGCTCGTGTGCTTGGGTCGACGACCTCTGCGTCGCGCGGTCGGAGCCCAAGCGGCTTATTGGCTGTGGCTGATGATTCCTGTCAGCGCGCTCGCGGTGATGATGCCCGCATCCTCGCATGCGCTCGGGCTGCTTGCACGGGCGATGCCGCATGCGGTTGGCCGTGCGGCGAGCATCGGGACGGCGAGCCACGCGTCGATGGCTTATGGGGTGATGGCAGTGCTGGTTTGGGCAATCGGCGCGGTGGCGATGATGCTCGTTACCGTGCGCCGGCAACAGACGTTCATGCGCTCGCTGCGTCCCTTGTGGGCGCTGCCGAATGATACCTATCGCAGTAACGCCGTTGTCGAACCGATGCTGGTGGGCGCTTGGGAACCTCGGATCGTGCTGCCCGCTGACTTTGAAGCACGCTACACCCAACAAGAGTGCGCGCTGGTGCTGGCGCATGAACGGGCCCACGTGCAGCGGGGCGATGCGCTCGCGAACGCAGTCGCGACCAGCTGGTTATGCCTGTTCTGGTTCAATCCCTTGTTGTATTGGGCCGTGGGACGGTTTCGGTTCGATCAGGAGCTGGCCTGTGACGCTCAAGTCCTGGCGACTACCGGATCGGTGCGTCGCTCCTATGCCGAGGCCCTTCTCAAGGTGCAGCTCGCCGTTGATCGGTTTGAGGCCGTGCCGATTGGCTGCCATTGGCGGGCCGGCCATCCGTTGACCGAACGGATCATGATGCTCAAGAGTCCCTTACCCGGGGCCCTGCGTCGCGTGGCTGGTGTCGCGGCGGTATTCGCTCTGATCGTTGCGGCCAGCTATGTCATCTGGCTCACCCAGCCCATGCCTCAGGCGCGCTTTTGGGGCATGAGCGTTGTTTCTCATACAAGTTGCTGAGCGATCGAGCCGGCAATTCTTCGACCCACGCTTTGATATCGATCGGAGATGAGTGGATGAACGCGCAGCCCGTCAGTACCGTCGCATTGGCCGCCTGTCTTGCTCTATGCGCGGTGGTAATCCCGGCGCAGCCGGGCCGAGCCGAGGATGCTCAGCCACGGTTTACCCGTATCGCCCCGATCGACCAATACCTCATGGATCGCGATGCTGAAATCGCGTTGGCGCGAACCGCCGCGCCTGCCGCTATCTCGGCCGATGCCGAGATCCTCGTGCTCGGCCGCCAGGGTTATCAAACCGCCGTTAAGGGCAAGAATGGCTTTGTATGCGTCGTGGAACGATCATGGATGGCCCCCTACGACGACCCGGAGTTCTTGAACCCCGATCAGCGACTACCGCTGTGCCTCAATCCGCCGGCAGCGCGATCCCACCTGGTGTTGACTCTCAAGGCCACAGAGTTGGCTCTGTCGGGAATGTCCAAGTCGCAAATGTTCGACACCATCAAGGCAGCGTTCGAGAAGAAAGAGCTGCCATTACCGGCGCCAGGCTCGATGTGCTACATGATGTCCAAACAGCAGTATTTTGGTCGTAGGTACGGGAACGCTGATCCGCATCTGATGTTTTGGTTTCCCGAAGCCGACAAGATCGATTGGGGTGCGGGCCGCGTCGCTTCCCCGGTCTACGTGCATCAGGATTCTCCAGATCCCATTACGACCTTCGTCATTTCCGTGTCCAAGTGGTCGGACGGAACAGCGGCTCCGGGAATGTGACCGCACGGCGCGGTGTCGTTCGGTCCAGGTAGCCGGCTCCCATAGGCCGACTGCGTCGACGGTGGTGGGGGTTTCTCGATAGCTCACGATCATCGTTAGTCGGCGCGTCTCACTGGAAGCCCGCGACCCTGTGAGCGGGGGGGGGGCTGAGCGGGAACCGGCGATGTCCGGCCACTCTCGATTGCCGTCAATCGGTCACCCGGTGCCCACAAACCGTGCGTAGAATTGCGGCCCGCCGATTCGCCCGATCCTCGAGCGAATCTGGTCCGATAAATCACATTAAAAATGCTTTATAAACTATTGAAAATGGTGCCCAGGAGAGGACTCGAACCTCCACGGGTCGCCCCGCTAGTACCTGAAACTAGTGCGTCTACCAATTCCGCCACCTGGGCCTAGGGTGGGCGGCGCAATGTACGTACGGGGTCGAGTGCTGTCAATTGATCGGCGAGCCGATGAAACGGAGCAGTAGGCCACGGCGCACGAGAGCGCAGACGCCGCGCCGCGCACCCGTTACGGCGCGACGCCCGCGCGCGCGCAGGGGGGGCGGTGGCGCGACGGCAGTGACGGAGGCTGAGGGCGTGGTCAGTGCGCATCGGGCCGGCTACGGATTTGTCCGCACCGATGCGCTGGCCGAATCCGTGTTCCTGCCGCCGCCGCAGATGCGCGGCCTCATGCACGGCGACCGCGTGCGTGTGCGGGTACATACGGAGGGGCAGGGGCGCTATTCCGGTGAGCTGCTCGCGGTGCTCGAGCGCGGCGTGCAGGCGTTCCTCGGCACCGTCGAGAGGGGCCATCGTGGTCTCGTGGTGCGTGCGGCCGATCAACGCTTCGGCCCTCCTTCCAGGGTCGTTGGTAATGAAGTCGGCGCCGACGTCGGGGACTGGGTGATCGCGCGCCTCAAGCGCTATCCGCACCAGGGTGAGCCGGGTGAGGCCGCGATCGAGCGGCTGCTCGATCCGCAGCGACCGGTCGACCTGGCGACGGAAGCGGCCATCGCGCGCTTTGGGTTGCCGGTCGAGTTCTCCTCCGCGGCGCTCGAAGAGGCACGGCGCTGGGGCAAGGCGGTCGACCCTGCGGCGCTGGCTGGACGCGAAGACCTGAGGGGGTTGCCGCTGGTGACGATCGACGGCGAGGATGCACGCGACTTCGACGACGCGGTCTATGCGCAGCGCCGCGCTGGAGGGGGCTTCCGCCTCATCGTCGCAATCGCCGACGTCAGCCACTACGTGCGTCCTGGCAGCGCGCTCGATCGCGAGGCGCGCGCGCGCGGCACGTCGGTCTACTTTCCCAACCGCGTGCTGCCGATGCTGCCGACGGCGCTGTCGAATCACCTGTGCTCACTCGAGCCGCAGGTCGATCGGCTGTGCATGGTCGCAGACCTCACGATCGGAAGCGGGGGCACACTGCAGCAGCGCCGCTTCTACCCGGCGGTGATGCGCTCGGCCGCACGCCTCACCTACACCCTGGCGTATGAGGCGCTGATTCTCGCAACGCCGGCGGCACGGTCGCGATTGGACCCAGCGCTGCGCGAGTCACTGCTGCCATTGGTCGAGGTCTACCGCGCGCTCATGCGCGCCCGACGCCGTCGCGGCAGCCTCGACTTCGATGCCCCGGAGACGGAATTTGTGCTCGATGCCGAGCAGCAGGTGCGCTCGGTGCAACTCGTCGAGCGCAACGAAGCGCATCGCCTGATCGAGGAGTGCATGATCGCGGCCAACGTCGCGGCCGCGCAGGAGCTGTCGCAGAAGAAAGTACCGGCGTTGCTGCGGGTGCATGGCGCGCCCGACGACAAGAAGCTCGAGCAGCTGCGAGCGACGCTGCGGGTGCTTGGCATCGAGCTCATCGTCAGCGAGCGCATGCAGGCGCGCGAGCTCGGCGGTGTGGCGGCGCGGGTGCGCGACGCGCAGCTGCGGCCGTTCGTCGAGTCGCTCGTGATTCGCTCGATGGCGCAGGCGCTCTACCAACCCGAGAACGTCGGCCATTTCGGTTTGGCGCTGAAGGACTATACGCACTTCACCTCGCCGATCCGCCGTTATCCGGACCTGATGGTGCACCGTGCGCTACGCGCGACTCTCGGCCAGCTCGATGTGACGACGCTGCCGCACGCCGCCGAGCTGGCCGCGGCCGGAGTCGAGCTGTCACGGCTCGAGCGGCGTGCCGATGAGGCGGATCGCTTCGTCAGTACGTTCCTCAAGTGCGTGTATTTGCGCGATCGGATTGGCCAGACCTTCGACGGCTTGGTCACGACCGTGATGGAATTTGGTTGCTTCGTGCAGCTGCTCGGGGTGGGCGCAGACGGGCTGCTGCCGCTCGCCGCGATGAGCGATGACAGCTATCAGATGGCTCGCGACGGCGGCCAGTGGATCGGGACGCGCACGCACCGGCGGTTGGCGCCGGGGGTGCGGCTGGCGGTAGTGGTGGCGGCGGCCAATCCGATCGAAGGACGGATCGATCTTGAGCTCGCCGCGCACTGAGTTGGTGTACGGGCTGCACGCCGTGCGCGCGCTGCTGCAGCGGCATCCCGACAGGGTGCGCTGCGTATGGGTGGCGCGTGGACGACACGATCCGCGGACGCTCGAGATCGAGCGGTTGGCACGCGGCTGCGGACGGCGGCTCGAGCGCATCGACCCGACGCAACTGTCGGCGCGGGTTGGACCCGCGGCTCATCAGGGCGTGGTGGCCGAGGTGCAGCCGTTGGCCCCTTGGAGCGAAGAGCAATTGCTCGATGCCCTGACCCGCATGCAGGAGCCGCTGCTGCTGTGCCTCGACGGTGTACAGGACCCTCACAACCTCGGTGCCTGTCTGCGCACCGCCGACGCCTGTGGCGTGCTGGCGCTGGTAGTACCGCGCGACCGGGCGGTCGCCGTCAATGCCACCGTGCGCAAGGTCGCGGCCGGCGCGGCCGAGTCCACGCCAGTGGCGGTCGTGACCAACTTGGCCCGAACGCTGCGGCTCCTCAAGCAGGCGGGCCTGTGGGTCGTCGGCGCGGAGGCGACGGGAGCGCAGCGCGCGCAGGACGTCGATCTCACCGGCGGGCGCGTGCTGGTGCTCGGAGCGGAGGGTTCGGGATTGCGCCAGCTGACACGGCAGCACTGCGACTGGTTGGTGCGGCTGCCGTGCCTGGGTCTGGTCGAGAGCCTGAACGTCTCGGTGGCGTGCGGCATGCTGCTGTACGAGGCGCTGCGCCAGCGAGGCACCGGCGCGGCGAGCGTGACAGCGAGTCGGCCGATCTTCGGGCCGGACGGTTCGGCTCCGGGTTCTGGGACGATGGTTTCGGGACAATGACCCCGGGACAATGACCCCGGGGGCGAATTAAGACAGTCGCGTGCCGAACGCAGCGTTGCTTCGGGGAGGGGTTTCTTTGTATGCTTCGGCGCTTTTTTGGAAAGCCGTAGCTGCCGTCAGGCTCCGGGCCTCGTCCGACAGCAACGCGTCTCCTTGCCGCACTGTGCAGCGCCTCGCGCGGGCGGCATGAACCCACAAGGAGGATCACATGAGGCATTACGAGATCGTCTTTCTGGTCCATCCGGACCAGAGCGAGCAGGTGCCGGCGATGATCGAGCGCTATAAGGGCATGATCGCGGCCGGCGGTGGCAAGGTGCATCGGCTCGAAGACTGGGGCCGTCGTCAGCTTGCCTACCCCATCGCCAAGGTGCACAAAGCGCACTACGTGCTGCTCAACATCGAGTCTGATCAAAAGACCCTCGACGAGCTGATCGGAGCGTTCCGCTTCAGTGACGCCGTGCTGCGTCACCTGGTGACCAATGTCGAGGTGGCCATCACCGAGCCCTCGCCGATGGCCAAGGCCGAGCAGGAGGGCGAGACGCATCGCGATCGCGACGAGGAGGATGACGGCGAGCCACTCGCCTCGGGCGCTGGAGCCATGACATGAGCCCGGCGCGCTTCACGCGGCGCAAGAAGTTCTGCCGCTTCACCGCCGAGGGTGTCGCCATGATCGACTACAAGGATCTGGCGACGCTGAAGAATTTCATCAGCGAGACTGGCAAGATCGTCCCGAGCCGCATTACCGGCACCAAGAGCTTTTACCAGCGCCAGCTCGCGCGTGCGATCAAGCGCGCGCGCTTTCTCGCGCTGCTGCCCTACACCGACCAGCACTGAGAGCAGAACATGGAAGTCATCCTGCTGCAGAAAGTAGCCAACCTCGGCAACATCGGTGATCGCGTCAAGGTGAAGTCCGGCTTCGGGCGCAACTTTCTGCTGCCGCAAGGCAAGGCGACGCTGGCAACCACCGAGAACGTGGCGCGCTTTGAGGCACGGCGCGCGGAGCTCGAGCGCACGGCTCAGCAGGAGCTGGCCGAGGCGCGTCAGCGCTCCGCGGCGCTCGATGGCTTCAAGCTCCACCTTACGGCCAAGGCCGGCAGTGAAGGCAAGCTGTTCGGCTCGGTCGGCACGGCCGATATCGCCGAAGCCGCCAGCGCCGCCGGACACAACTTGTCGCGTAGCGAAGTGCGATTACCGAACGGGCCACTGCGCGTGCTGGGCGAGCATTCGGTGCACCTGCATCTGCACGCCGACGTGGATCTGGAGCTGCCGGTGCTGATCGTGGCCGACGAGGCCGGCTGATCGAGGGCGGAGAGCGTGGTGAGCGCACCGCTGCGCGCACGCCGCGACGGCAACCTCGAGGCGCTGACCCCACCGCACTCGCTCGAGGCCGAGCAATCACTGCTCGGCGCCTTGTTGATCGACGGAACCGCCTGGGATCAGGTCGCGGACGTCGTTCGGTGCGAGGATTTTTACCGTCCTGATCATCGCCTGATCTTCGAGGCGCTCGCGGCGCTGGTCGCAGCGGGGCGCCCGACCGACGTGGTCACCGCCTCGGAGCAACTCGAGCGGCGCGGGCAGCTGGTGGAGGCCGGCGGCCTGGCTTATCTCGGCACCCTGGCGAGCGAGACGCCAACCGCCGCCAACGCGCGCACCTACGGTCTGATCGTGCGCGAGCGGGCGCTGCTGCGGCGGCTGATCGAGGTCGGTCGCGAGATCGCCGCCTCGGTCTACAGCGAGCAGGGCCTGACGGCGCGCGAGCTGGTCGATCAGGCCGAGCAGCTGGTGTTCGACATCGCCGATCAGGGCGCGCGCGGGCGCGAAGGGGCGGTGCGCGTCGCGACGCTGTTGCCGCCTCTGATCGACAAGATCGACGCCTGGCACAGCGACCCCGACAAGCTGCGCGGACTCGCGACCGGATTCACGGAATTCGATCGGCTCACGGGCGGGCTGCGTCCGGGGGATCTCGTGGTCGTCGCCGGCCGCCCGTCAATGGGCAAGACGACGCTGGCGCTCAACATGGCGGAGTTTGCGGCGCTGAATCCCGAGATTCGTGCTTCGGTGGCGGTGTTCAGCATGGAGATGCCGGCCGAGCAGCTGGTGACGCGCATGCTCTCCTCCATCGGACACGTGCCCCTGAACAATATCCGCAGCGGTCGCATCTCGGATGATGATTGGGTGCGTATCACCGCGGCGACCAGCCAGCTCTCGGATGCGAAGCTGTTCATCGACGAGTCGCCGGCGCTTACGCCGACGGAA
Organism: Gammaproteobacteria bacterium; assembly: GCA_030040715.1. Lineage (GTDB taxonomy): Bacteria > Pseudomonadota > Gammaproteobacteria > Steroidobacterales > Steroidobacteraceae > FEN-1191. The sequence goes on from JASHTF010000297.1 coordinate 16,874, forward strand.
CTGCGGGCGCGCGCGCGC
>JASHTF010000298.1 GCA_030040715.1 Gammaproteobacteria bacterium
GGCCGCTCGTCGGCCCGTGCCGGCGGCGGCTCGTGGGTTCCGGCAGCGCGCGGGCGAGCCCCGGCGTGAGCAAGACGCTCGCTCGCGTCATCATCGCGCTCGCCGGACTCGGCGTAGCGGCCTATCTGGTGGCGGCGCACGGTATCGAGCAGATCTTTCGAGCATTGGTGCTCGCCGGCTGGTCCGGGCTCAGTGCCATCACGCTGCTGCATGCGGTGTCGACGCTGGTGTGCGCCCTCGCATGGTGGCTGCTGTTGCGCCCCCACAGCGCGGTCGGTTGGCCGACTTTCATCTGGGTGCGGTGGCTACGCGACGGACTGGATTCGGTAGTGCCGATTCTGCCGGTGGGAGGCGAGCTCGTCGGCATGCGCATGCTGGCGCTGCGCGGCGTCGCGCTCGCCGATGCAGGCACCGTCGGCGACTTGACGGCGGAGTTGTTGACCCAGGCGCTGTTTGCCGGCATCGGACTCGCGCTGCTGCATATGACGCGCCCGCACTCGTCCTATCAGGTCTGGATCGCGGCTGGCGTCGGCGTCATGGCGCTACAGTACTGTGGCTTTCTGTACGCTCAGCTCAAAGGACTGTTTCGGCTGATCGACCACCCGTTCGACTGGCTGACGAAGCGCGCCCGCGGCGCTTCTGTCGCGGACGATCAACCGCTGCATGAGCGCATTCTCAGCATCTATCGGCAACGGCGCGCCGTGCTCGGCTGTCTCGCGCTGCACCTGGCGGGCTGGATCATCACCGGATTGGAGGTGTGGGTCGGGTTGTGGTTCATGGGTCGGCCGCGCAGCATCGCCGACGTGCTGATCCTCGAAAGCCTGGTGTACGCGCTGCGCAGCATCGCCTTCTTCGTTCCGCTCGGGGCCGGCGTCCAGGAGGGCGGCTACGTACTGATCGGCGGGCTGCTCGGCATCGAACCCTCCCTTGCGCTCGCCGTCGCGCTGCTCAAACGCGGCCGCGATCTACTGATCGGCGCCCCGGCATTGTTGTGTTGGCAGTTGCTCGAGGCGCGCCACTTCCGGCGGGGGTCTGCGGGTGCGGGTGCGCTCGAGCCGGGGGCCTCACTCGCGTCCGCCGAGCCGACCCGGGGAGCCGTGCTGTCGCCGAGCCCAGTGACGACGCGCGAGTCGATCGCCTCACCCGAACCGCTGGTAACCGCAGATCCGGCGATCTCCCGCGATTAGCCCCGGGACGTTGCCGCGCAGGCTTGCTTTGCGGTAGCCAAATTTATGATAATCGGCCGGAAAATAGCGGTTGCGCTTAAACCTTAAACCTTAATCGCAATCAAGCTACCAATGGCTGAATTGTTGGTCTGAGCCGTTCAGTAGAGTAGCTGCGTTAGAATTAGCAGGGTCGTGTTGGCCGGCCGATCGTGGCCAGATCCACTATCAGCCGTTTATTAAATCAGCAGGCACATGTGCATCCCGAATGCGCATGGCTCACAACGGGGGTCAAGAGCGATGGCGTCAGCAATGGACAAAAGGTCGAATCCAGCCCCCTTGGGGCTGGCCGGATTCGGATTGACGACAATTCTGTTAAGCCTCGTGAACGCCGGCGTGCTGCCGGCAGTCGGCCAGAGCGTGGTGCTGCCGCTGGCGATGTTCTTCGGCGGCTTGATCCAGTTGATCGCGGGCGTCATGGAGTACCGCGAGGGCAACACCTTCGGTACCACGGTGTTCACGAGCTACGGCGCGTTCTGGATATGGTTCGCGTCCATGGTAATGCTGGCCAACGTCGGCGTGTTGAAACTCGACGGCGCGAGCAGCACCATCGGCGTGTGTCTGCTGCTGTGGGCGCTGCTGACGGCGGGGTTCTGGGTAGCGAGCTTCCGCCTGACGCGCCTGGTCACCAGTGCGGTGTTCGCGGCGTTACTGACGCTCATATTCCTGGGTTTGGGTGAGATCGTCCAATCACCGACCCTACATATGATCGGTGGTTGGGTCGGTGTGATCACGGGTCTACTCGCGACCTACGGCAGCTCCGCAGTCCTGATCAATACCGAGCTTGGCCGCACGGTGTTGCCGCTCGGTGTTCGGCCCCAAATCACGTCGGACGAGCTTCTGGTCGGGCCTCGGGTCGAGGTACGACCTTCGGCTTGAGCTCGTGCCGAGACGAGCTCGGCTGAGGCATCGGACTACACACCAACTACACACTCGCGGGTGCGTCTGTGGCGCACCCGCGACTTTTTGTGCGTACCGCTGGCGGCGAGACCGTTCGGGGTAGACCTCATCCCTCGTGCCTCAGGCTCAACTTCAGGGCACGACGAAACTGCGTCGCGCCGCCCTGGGAGGGATGTCGCAGCATCTCTGCCTCGCGCCCCAACTCCTGCAATGCCCGCTGCGCATGCCGCCCCACCGCGAATACCCGCGCGTCGGCCATACCCGATAGCAGCACCTCGAGTATCGACAGACCCTGCGCACATTCCGCGCGTGTCGGCGTGCGATTGGAGAGAGGATCACGCGGGCGATGGGGATGCCACGGGAATACGTTCCACAACACGGTACGCTGCGCGAGCTGCGACTCGTGTAGCGCCGACCACAGGATCGTCGCTGACGGCTCGCTCCACGGCCGGGCGCGCGTGGACAGGCGCGACTGATCGCTCGCGATGCGCGGAATCATGCCCGCAAGCAGCAGCCGTTCACTCGTGAATGGAATGCCGGTGATGCGGCAGCCCTGGTAGCCCGGAGCTTCTCCGATCAGTACCCGTACCGGCGTGATGCTCAGGTGCGCTCGCAGCCGCCGACTGCGGGCCGCTGGATCATTATGCGGCAGGTCATCCGCATTGCGCTCCGCCCACGGATTGAATACGTGCGCGGCGGCGAAATGCTGCAGCAGTCGCACGAACCGACGGGCAAATTGTTCGTTACCTCCAGGCATCGCACCATTCAGGTCGTCAGGCCGCGGTGATGCGGGCACCCCGGCGGTAGTGTAGTTTCACGCCAGCAGCTCATGGCGGCCAACATCGCGATCTGGAGCATCTCGGCGCTCGCCGCCCTGGCGATCCTGGTACGCCCGTGGCGCAGCTCCGAGGCGGTGTGGGCGGTTGCCGCGGCGCTCGTGCTGGTGGCCTCATCCCTGGTGCCGTGGCGAGAGGCCGCAGCAGCGGTCGCGCAGGGTACCGACGTGTACTTGTTTCTCTTGGGCATGATGCTGCTCGCGGAGTTGGCGCGCGTCGAGGGGCTGTTCGACTGGCTCGCGGCGCTGGCAACGCGCTCGGCCCGCGGTTCGCCGCACAGACTGTTCGTTTTAATCTATCTCGTCGGCACGGTCGTGACGGTCCTGCTGTCGAACGATGCGACCGCCGTGGTCCTCACGCCCGCCGTCTACGCCGCCACCCGCAGCGCGCGTGCCGAGCCGCTGCCGTTCCTGCTCATCTGCGCCTTCATCGCCAACGCCGCGAGCTTCGTACTGCCGATCTCCAATCCGGCCAATCTGGTGGTATTCGACGGCCACGTGCCACCGCTCGACCAATGGCTGGCGCGCTTCCTGCTGCCCTCGGTAGCCTCGATCATTGCCACGTTTACGGTGCTGCGCGTCTCGCAGCGTCGCGCTCTCAGGGGTGCAATCGCTGCCCAGGTGGCGGTCCCGCGGCTCACCGTAGGCGGACGGTTGGCGGCGGCGGGAATCGCGGGGACGGCAGCCGTGCTGCTGGCCGCCAATGCCACCGGGCACAGTCTCGGGGCCCCGACGTTCGCAGCCGGCATCGTCACCGTTGTGCTGGTGCTGTCGCGCGACCGACGGTCGCCTTGGTCGATCGTGCGCGGTGTGCATTGGCAGGTGCTGCCGCTGGTAGCAGGACTGTTCGTGCTGGTGGCGGGATTGCAGCGGACCGGTGTGCTGCGTGCCATGAGTGCGGCCGTGAATGCCCATGCGCATGCGACTCTGCACGAGACGGCCTGGGGTGCCGGGGCTATCGTCGCATTCGCCGCCAACGCCCTCAACAATCTGCCGGTGGCGTTGATTGCGCGTTACACCACCGTGGACACGTCAACCGATCCGACGCTCGGCACCGCGCTGCTCATCGGTGTCGATCTTGGCCCCAATCTTGCCGTAACCGGGTCGCTGGCCACCATCCTGTGGCTGAGCGCACTGCGACGCGAGGGGCAGCAGGTCAGCGCTGCGACCTTCTTGCGTCTCGGCATACTGCTGATGCCGCCGGCGCTGCTGCTGGCACTTGCGTCGGCACTGCTGCGGTAGGGCTCTCGCTGCTGCGATAGCGCCGTGTTGCGACTGAAATTTCGCCTGGGATCATCAGCATCGCGATGCTAGAATCAGCACGATCGCATTTGCGTGATCCCGGCGAGAAGATGGCACACTCAAGCCACGGGTATCTTCGACGCTACGCCCTCGCCGGCTGTGCAGGTGCCTTCGGCGTGCTCGCCGCCACTCAACCGTGCACCGGAACACCATCCGCCGAGCGGCCTGCGCTGATGGCGCAGTCCACGCCAGCAGCGCAGCCCACATCCGCGCTGTCCTGGATGCAAAGCGAGGCGACCCAAGCGCGCCTGTCGGCCGGCGAGGTGGTCATGCAGAGCGAACTCGGCTCACGCGCAGCGAGCGTGCAGGCGGCCATCCGCGTGCGGGCGGTGCCGCAGGTGGTGTGGAACTTGATCACTGGATGCCAGAGCGTGGCCTCCTTCGTTCCGGGACTGCGCCGCTGCGAGCGCTTGCAGACCGCGGTTGACGGCTCCTGGTCGATCGTCGAGCACGATATCCGCTACTCAATCCTGATGCCGATGATCCGCTCGATCGTGCGCTCTCAATACCAGCCGCCGTACCGCGTCGACTTCAGCGGCGTCGGCGGCAACATCAAATCTGAATCCGGTAGCTGGGTGCTCGATCCGGCGGCCGACGGTCAGGCGACGACGGTCGAATACTCGATCTCCATCGAGCCAGGTTTCTTCGTGCCGCGAGCAGTCGTGCGGCGATCGTTGAGCAGAGAGTTGCCGCTCATGCTCACCGGCCTGCGCGCGTTGGCGGAGCAGATGGCGGCAAGTGCTCCGGTGGCGGCGCAGGCAGGGTCGCTGCAGTGAGCCGCGACGTGGCTCTTTTCTGTTTGGAGAAACGCAGATGCTTACGCTGAGCAGTCGTTATCTGATCTTCAAATGCGTAGTGATCGCGGCGTTGCTGTGTCCATTCGTGGCTCGAGCGCAGCAACCGGCGCCGACAGCACACCGCGGCGGCAGCGAGTTAATGAGACGCGACGTCGTGGGTATGCCCGGCAAGGAGGTGGTCGTGAGCACCGTCGAGTTCGCGCCGGGCGTGCACTCCAGACCGCACCGGCATGATGCCCAGGTGTTTGTTTATGTGCTGCAGGGAAGGGTCGTCATGCAGGTCAAGGGCGGCCCGCGGCTGACGCTCGGCCCGGGACAGACGTTTTACGAGGGACCGGATGACATTCACACGGTCTCGGATGATGCCAGCAGCACCGAGCCGGCCAAGATCCTGGTATTCATGATCAAGGATAAGGGCAAGCCCGGCATACGTTACGTGACTCCAGAGTCGGATCCGTGAGCCGCGAGGTCGGCGGCCGAGCGCCGCGTATCCTTCTCGAACTCGCAAGCACGCGGAGGCCATGGTGAAAACGCCCACACTGCTGACGGTTGCGGCCATGTCCGCCTGCGCTGCAGCTATTGCCGTCGCGTCATCGGCCACTGCAGCTGCGACCGCGGTGCCGGACACGATGCTCGCGGCCGCCTTCGACCACGGCGGCGGCCCGAACGTGTTATCGCTACATCGCCTCCCGGTCCCCAAGCCCAAGGCGGGCGAGGTGCTGATCGCGGTGCACAGCGCCGGCGTTGCAGTTTGGGATGCCTCGGATCGCCAAGACCCTGGGGAGGGTGCTCACTTCCCAGTGGTCCTCGGCACCGACGGCGCAGGTATCGTCGCCGCAGTCGGAGCTGGCGTGCATGGTTTCAAAGTGGGCGACGCCGTCTACGGTACCGGCGACGGCTTCTATGCCCAGTACGTGACGGCTGCTGCCGAGGACGTCGCGCATGTTCCGAAAGGGGTTGACCTCACCGCGGCCGGCATTCTGGCCGTCAGTGGACTGTCGGCGCTCGAAGGCATCGATGATGTGCTCCGGATGAAGGCCGGAGAGACGCTGATCATCCATGGGGCCTCCGGTGGTGTCGGCACGCTCGCGGTACAGTTCGCCAAGCTGCGGGGTGTAAGGGTGCTCGCGACCGCGACCACGGATGACGGCCTGGCGCTCGTGAAGCGATTGGGCGCGGATGCGGTCGTGAACGGCAAAAGCGGCGACATCGCGGCTGCCGCCCGGGCGTTTGCGCCGCAGGGTGTTGATGCGGTGCTCGGACTCGCCGGGGGTGAGGCGCTGGAGCGGTGCATCGACGCGCTCAGGCCCGATCACCGCGGCCGGGTCGCGTATCTGTACGGTATAGAGCCGATCCCGCGGCCACGCCTCTATGTCCAGATGACCCTCTACAGCTACATTTCCGGCGTACGGGAATTCGATCAGCTGAATCAGGCGGTCGAAGCGGCACGATTACAGGTACCGGTCGCCGCGGAATATCCGCTCGCCGATGCGGCGCAAGCGCATCAGCGCATGGCGGCTGGGCATTTGCTCGGGAAAATCGTGTTACGTGTCCGTTAGTGTGCGTTCGGCAGGGCCGCGCGCTAGCCTGCGCCAGCAAGACTCCAGATATTCACCACGCCGCTGGTGGCGCGACGATTGGCGTTGCCTTCGGGCAGGATGATCATGCCGTCTACCACGATGGGGCTGTTCCAGTGACCCGGCCCGCACGGCAGTGTGGTAATGAGCTGGCCCGAAGCGGCCTGGTACACATTCAGCCCGCCCTCGAGCGCGTAAACGAACAGCAAGCCGTCAGCCACGAACGGGCTGGTGCCGCTGGTGGGGTGGCTCCATCGCTCGACCAGCTTGCCTTGGTCCAGCTCCCAGGCCGCGGTGGCGCCAGCGTCGGCGGCGAACATCCAGAGCTGATGTTGCGCGCCGGGCGGCCGCCACACTGCCGGTTGGGCGAACAGTCGCGTGCCGCTGGGCGTCGAGACCATTTGCAGCTCGTGGCCTTTGTGCGGCGCGTTGCCGCGTATGGATTGGCGGCTGAGCAGCCGGATCTTGCCGTCCTTGCCGCCTTGCGCGATCAGATCTTGCGTCAGCAGCACCGGGGAGGTTGAGCCCAGATCCAGATCGTCCTCATTCAGCTCCTCGGTATTGGTCGGAGTGTAGTTGCCGAGCATTTCCGTGGCGCTGGCGTTGAGCTCAATGACCGCATCGCCCCAATCGGTGGTGCCGTTCCAGTCGCCGTTGCCGGTGGCTATGAGGATGTTGCCGTCGAGTGGATCGATCACCGCACCCGCCCGCCCCCAGATGGCCGAATCGCTCTGCGGGCAGGAGTCCGGATCCATCAACTCGGTACGATTGCTACACAGTGAATTCCACGCCTGCAGGATCTTGCCCGAGTTGGCATCGAGAATGACCACGTGGCCCTGATAGGACGGCGCGTCACCGATGTAACCGGCGGTCACGGCGATCACGCGGCCGCGGAAGAATTTGAGGGGCGAGTCCATCTTCTCCCGTCGCGGCAGCTTGGTGATGGAGGTGCGCCAGAGCGGCTGGCCATCGCTGACGGCGAGCGCTTGGATGTAGCCGTCGGGTGAGGCGGCGTAGATGAATTGTCGGCTGGGATCGGCTACCGGCGTTGAGTTGGTGAACTGGCGCGTGCCCGCCAGCGACCGATAGCTCGGCGGCGTGTACTCCCACAGCACCTGGCCGCCGTCGGCGTCCAGCGCGATGGTCTTGCCGTAGCTGGTGGTGACGAACAGGGCGTTGTGGCGAGCGCCGCCGACCGTGGCGGCGTGCAGATAAATGGCGCTGGCATCCACCACGCCATCCAGGATCACCTGCCGGCGCCTGAGCCGGATCACGTTGGCGGCGGTGATGCCGGCGGGCGCGGGATTGGCACTGGTGCTTTGTAGGTCACCACCAAACATGAGCCAGTCCCGTGGGAGCTCGAACGGCACGCCAGCCAGCGCGGTCATGCTCACCGCAAGCAGCAGCGGCGCAAGCACCCGAATTCTCATGCTCGATGACCCCCTCATCCGCTCTCGCTGTGGCAACCGTGGCTAGACCGCGCTAGCGTGGATCTCCCACGGCGCGTGCCGGCTCGAGCTCTATCGCACCCGCTCCCCCATCCAGCTCGCGCACGTCCTCTGTCACCGGCGGCGGCTGACGAAACGGCACCGCCTCACCGGACTGTTTACGCCACAAATCGGCATATAGTCCGCCCTGACGCAGTAGCTGCCCGTGCGAGCCGTCCGCAACGATAACACCTCGTTGCAGCACGATCAGTCGGTCCATGTCCATCACCGTGCTCAACCGATGAGCGATCGCGATCACGGTCTTGCCGTCCATCGCCTCGCGCATCGCCTGCTGAATCATCTGCTCGCTGTGGCTGTCGAGCGAGCTGGTCGCCTCATCCAGCAGCAGGATCGGAGCGTCGCGCAGAATCGCGCGCGCGATCGCGATGCGTTGGCGCTGGCCGCCCGAGAGCTTGATGCCGCGCTCACCCACCATGGTGTGATAGCCGTGCTCGAGCTCGACGATGAACTCATGGGCATGCGCGCGCCGCGCCGCCAGCATGACTTCCTCCTCGCTGGCCGTCGGCCGCCCGTAGCGGATGTTCTCGAGCAGGCTACGATGCAGCAGGCTGGTGTCCTGCGGAATCAGGGCAAGAGAATTTCGCAGGCTGTCCTGCGTCACTTCGCGAATGTCCTGGCCGTCGATAAGGATGGCTCCCTGGCTGACGTCATGCATGCGCATCAGCAGACCCATCAGGGTCGACTTGCCGGCCCCGCTCGGCCCGACCAGGCCGAGGCGCTGACCCGCCGGGATACTGAGCTCGAAGTCCTTCACTACGTTGCGCCCGCCGCCGCGGGGCGACTGGTACGCGAAGGCGACGCGCTCGAAATGAATCGCACCACGCCGCACCTTCAGTGCCGGCGCGTCCGCTCGATCGCGGATTTTCGGCGGCACGATCAGCGTCTCGATGCTCTCCTGTGCGCCGCCGAGCTGATCGTAGAAATCCGGGATCCGCTGCCCGAGGTTGTAAGCCGTCTGCAGCAGCGAGCCCGTGAGCGCGGTGATCATGACAAAGTCGCCCGCGCTGATGCTGCCGCGCACCCAGGCATATATCGCGCCACCGACGAACCCGAGCCACATGCTGATATCCATGGCGTACTGCGCGCAGCGCAAGCGGACCACCGAGCGGTACAGCGCCATGCGCCGATCGCGCTCCTCGCCGGTATAGCGCTCGAGCAGCCGGTCCTCGAGCGCCTGATTGGCGAAGAAGAACACGTTGCGGATATTGGTGATCACGTCGACGATGCGACCGGTCACTGCGGCACGCGCCTCATTGTTGATCGCGGCGCGCCGGGCACACTCGCGCCCGACCAGCAGACTGATCGTGAAGTAGATCACGACGCTCAACGTCGCCGCGGCGCAGAACATCGGATTGGCGACATAGAAGTAGGCCGCGACGAACAGGAAGTACATGCCGCTCGGAATGAAGTCGAACACCATCATGTCGAACAGCGCCAATACCTGGTCCGGCAGCAACACGGCACGATGCGCGATCTTGCCGGACAGCGTGCTCTCGAAGTACGCCGGCGACAGACGCTGCGCATAGGCAAACACTTCCTCCTTGATGCGCACCAGCATTGGCGAGCGGGTGTGATACGAGCAAAACCACATCGCAGCGTCGAGCACAAAACGGCCGATCACGAGCGCCACGAACAGAATCACCGCCGATCTGAGCCCGGCACCAGCGCTCCCCAGATGGTTGGCCGTCGCCAGGATGCCGGAGGGCGGGTCCCCGACCGTGTGGTGCATCGCCAACACCGTGTCGGTGATCTTCTTGGTGGCGTAGGGAATGGTTGCAAACACTGCCCGTCCCAGTATCGGGAACATCAGCAGCCCCAACGCGCCCCAGAAGAACTGGCGCAGAAAGTGGACACAGAAGGGAAACAGTCGATTGGGCAGAGCGGGCGCGTTCATGCGCGGGTGGTCCGATTCATGAACAAAGTATAAGGATCGGCTCTCCTCGGCGCACGAGCATTGCCTGCCGCCGACGCGGGCGCCGGCGTGACGGTGTTCAAGAAATCGACAGCGTGCGCAGGCGACTTACAGCAGCAATTGCCAGTAGCCGACGTCGAGCCACTGCTCGAACTTGTAGCCCACCTCGGTGAAGTGGGCCACCTGGCGGAACCCGAGCTTCTCGTGCAACGCGACGCTGCCTGGGTTGGGCAATGCGATGCAACCGACGACCACGTGCAGACGCAGAGCGCGCAACCGCCCGATCAACTCCTGATACAGCTGCGTGCCGATGCCCGCACGCATCTGCCCCGGCACCAGGTAGATGGTGCTCTCCACGCAGAAGCGGTAAGCGCAGCGTTCCTTCCACGTCGAGGCGTAGGCATAGCCCGCGACCCTCCCCTCGCGCTCGGCCACGAGCCACGGGAATCCGCCCGCGGACACCTCGGCAATCCGTGCCGCCATCTCCGGGACGTCGACTGGCTGCTCCTCGAAGGTAATCAGGCTGGTGCTGACGTAGTAGTTGTAGATGCCGGCGATTGCCTCGGCATCTTCCGCCAGGGCATCTCGTATCACGCTGAATCTCGCGCGCGCGAATCGGATCTGACCGCAGCGCCGGACCAGACTCGATGCAGCGCCTGCTCTGAGATCTCTTCGCGGTCCATCAGACCGAGCAGATTGCCGAGCCTCGTGACGCCGACGAGACACTCGGTCCCGAGCGCAGAGCCCAGAACCTCACCGGCGATGAGGATCGGCGCGCGCATCCAGCTGTGCTCCGAGCGCCACTGCTCCAGCACCTCGGCACGCTCATCCTGAAGTCCCAGCACCGCAGTCCGCCAGCGCGCCTCATCCAACGCGCGCTGATAGGTTCGCGGAACGGCAACTCGACGCAGCGCGGCCCCAGACAGCTCAGTCGCCCGCCACTCGACGCACTGCCAGTCGACCGCCTGCACCACGGCTGCGAACTCCTCGTCGCCGTAGTGATCGGAGAACAGCTGCTCGAATACGTCCAATGGGCACTCCAGCCCGAGCTCGCGCGCCCGCGCCCAATACGCCGGCGCCTCGGCGCTATAGATCGATTGCAGCTCTGCCCAGCGAATCGCCATCGGCGGGTTATGCGCTCAATCCCTCAGTTGATCGAGCGCCGTCCTGGTTTTTTGAATAAACGGTGCAGAAAGTCCGACGAATGCGCAGGCGCACGCGAAGCCGCCGGAACCGCGGCTAGCCCGGCCGTGCGCGCGACGTCGTCGCCAACGTAACCGGCCGCGCTCCGGTCTGCTGCTTGAGTACGCCGAAGCGCCGCTCGAGCAGGTGAAAGCCGCCGAATAGCAGTGCCGTATAGCCAAGATCCCCCAGCAGCGCATTACGGAAGAACGGCAACGCTGCGACGTAGCAGCTGATCAATCCCGCAATCGTCTTCGGATACAACGCACTGAAGGCCCATACCCCAGATTGGTGAGCACGAAGAAGGCCAGCGAGCTCGCCAGCGCCGCGACCGCCACCGCCGCCACCGAACGCCGCCGCTGCAGAACAAAGCCGATGCAGACCACGAGCGCAAAGCTCACGTACTGGACTTCCATGTGAGGATAGAAGCCCAGGACGAGATCGCTTGCGAGCAGCGTCAGCAGCGTGATCGCAATCGCCAGCCAGCGCTTGGAGAAATATGCGCCCCCGAACAGTGCCAGCGCCGTAACCGACGTCATGTTCGGCGGGTGTGGCAACAGGCGCGTCGCGGCCGCCGCGAGGACCAGGACCACCAATGTCGCGAAGCGCGGATTCAGTGCGCTGTCAGTATTGGCCATCGATCCGCCGCCTCACTCCAACCCGTCGCCTCGATCGGCGGGAGTCGGAAGTCTACAGCGAATCGTGCGCGCAGGGCCATTACGGTCTCGGCTCACGCTGTGGCCTCGACCCTGCAGACAGCCACTCTCGGCACGCAGGTACTGCTCGCGCTGCATGGGCGGTGGGAATTGACTCGCGTAGGGATCCGCCGGCGAGGCGGCCGGCGGGGCCGCCGAGCGGGCCGGTCGAGCCGGCCGGCGGAGCGGCCTTTAACCGGTCTGTGCGGCGGCCAATTCTGGCACGTGAGCTGATTGAGATGGCCTTGAGGGGGCGAAGACTCGATAGCGCGTTCATGTTGATGTCCTCTATCCAGCGAGCATCCTGATGTCTCACGCTGCACGCACCACATTAACCCTGGCGCTGAGACTCGCATTAAAGACTTTCATGACCAAAACTATCGGATAATCCGCCTGTTCAAACCATCGGCCCTTGAGGACTCGCGCGTGCAAAAAATCGAGATCCGAACCCGTGATGGAGTCTGCCCGAGCTATGTGTTTTGCCCGAGCAGCGGAGCACCCTGGCCTGGCGTGCTGGTGTTCATGGACGGCCTCGCCATCCGACCCGCCATGCTCGAGATCGGCGAGCGGCTCGCGCCCCACGGGTATTACGTGCTGCTGCCGGATCTGTTCTATCGCTCTGGGCCCTACGCGCCGATGGACCCACACAAGGTGTTCTCCGATCCCGAGCAGCGCAAGATCCTGATGGAAAAATTCTTCGCGCGCGCCACACCGGCCAACATCATGTCGGACACGTCCGCGTTCCTTGAGCATCTCGCCTCGCAGCCGGTTGTCAAGCGCGGCGGCATCGGCACGACGGGCTACTGCATGGGCGGATTGATGGCGCTGACCGCCGCCGGAACCTTTCCCGACCGCATCGTCGCGGCCGCCTCGTACCACGGCGGTCGGCTCGCGAGCGATGCGCCGGACAGCCCTCACCTGCTCGCCCCGCGGATCAAGGCGCGCCTCTATATCGCAGCTGCCATCGATGACGCCTCTTTTCCCGACGATATGAAGCAACGCTTGGATCAGGCGCTCAGTCGTGCCGGCGTCGATTACACCCTCGAGACCTATCCGGCCAAGCACGGCTGGGTGTTTCGCGATACGCCCGTGTACGACGAGGCCGCGAGCGAGCGTCACTGGCAGAGCCTGTTGGCGCTGTTCGAGGCGACGCTGAAGGCGCGCTAGGACTGCGCCGCTCCCGTCCCGCTCACGGCATCATCGACACTTGCGTACTCGAGTGCCGACGCCGCCAGGTGCGGCAGATGGCCCGCGGCGAGGGCATCATGAGCGGCGCCCTTCAAGCGCGCGATGCGCAGCTCGATACCGCGCGCGGCCAACCAGTCCGCGAGTTCGCTCAGACTTTCAATGGAAGTACCATCCAGATCCGGCGACTCCTCCAGGCTCAGCACCAGCACCTTGGCGTCCGAGTGGGCGCGGACGGCCGCGCGCACCAGCGCCATCACCGGCTCTGCGTTGGCAAAAAACAGCGGCTCCTCCGGACGCACGATCAGCATTCCCGGTATCAACGCGGCTCCTGGATAGCGCTCGCGGCTGACGAAGTCGTGCACGCCCAGACGCCCGAGTATCGACAGATGCGGGCTCGCCAGACTGCGCAGCAGCATGATGAGACTGAACGCAATGGCCGCCAGCAGTCCATTCATGACACCGAATACCAGCACACCGCAGAACGCAATCACGGTCACGGCGCGATCGCGCCGCCACTGGAAGTAGGGACGCAGCGGCGCGATGCGCAGCGATTTGCTCACCGACTGGATCACGATCGCCGCCAGCACCGTCTGCGGAATGCGCTCTATCCACGGCAGGAACACCACTACCAGCAGCAGCAGCACCGCTGCCGCGCCGACGCCCGCCCAGCGTGACTGCGCGCCGGCCGCCTCGTTGGCCGCAGTGCCGGAATAGCCGGCGCCGACGGGCGTTCCATGCAGTAGACCGGCGACCACATTCGCCAGCCCGAGCGCCAGCAGCTCGCGATTAGCCCGCACGTGATCGTCGTGCTTGAGAGCGAAGCTGCGAACCGAGCTCCAGGATTCCGCGTACAGGATGAACATCAGCGCAATCGCGTATTCGATCAACGGCAACCATTGGTGCGCTCCCGGCAACGCGAACTGGAGCGCTGTCGGCGCGAGATGGATCGGTCCCGTGAGAGCGACGCCGCGTGCACTCAGCCAGGGCGCGGCGGCGATACCGCCGATAATCACGATCAGTGCCCCCGGCACGTAACGGAGCCGCTGGAGCAGCAGGAGTACGCCCAAGGCGATGACCCCTGCCGTCAGGCCGGTCAGGTTCCAAGCCCGAGCTTGGCGCACACTCTCGAACAGCAATGGCAGCACGTTGTTGCTGTGCGGGTGAGTGCCGGCGAGTGATGGCCACTGCTGCAGCACGATCACGAGTGC
>JASHTF010000299.1 GCA_030040715.1 Gammaproteobacteria bacterium
CCGTGACGCTGATGAGTCGCGGTGTCGGCATCCGCGACTGAAACCTATCATCCGTGCCCGATGCCAACCACACAATGTAAAGTGACGCTGGAAACCCATGAAACTGTGACGGCTTTCGCCCCGCTGTCATCAGAGCTTCATGCCGATGTCATGCCGTTGTCCGCCACCAGGGCTACGGTAGCCGGCGTGAACCGGGCGCAACTTATCCTGGCTCGCTTCGATGCTGCGGAATACAGCCTCTGCCGGGGCCTGAACCGCGGTGCCCGGCTGCGCCCGCTGCGCATTCTGTTGCGTATCGCCAGCCGTCTCGGCGACGGCGTGGTGTGGTACACCCTGGTGCTGCTGCTGCCGCTGGTCTATGGGAGAGCGGCGCTGCGCACCGCGATCGTCATGGCGCTCACCGGCATCGTCGGTCTCGTCATCTATCGCTGGCTCAAGCTCACGCTGGTGCGCGAGCGACCGTTCGTTCGCCATGACGGCATCACGCTCGACGCGCTGCCGCTGGATCGCTATAGCTTTCCGTCGGGACACACGCTGCACGCGGTCTCATTCACCTGGCTGGCGCTGCACAGCTATCCGGAGCTCGGTTGGATCCTGCTGCCGCTCGCGGCGCTGATTGCAGCATCGCGCGTGGCCCTTGGGCTGCATTATCCGAGTGACGTGCTCGCGGGAGGCGCGATCGGGGCAACCCTCGCGGCGGTGGCGCAGCACTTTGTCTAGCAGTGCGCCTGCTGGCCGCGTAGCCGCCAGAGGCACGATGATGAGTGCCGCAGCGGCGGCACAGCCGCGCCGCCTGCGGGTGCTATTCGTGTCGGATGTCTATTTCCCCCGTGTCAACGGGGTGTCGACCTCGATCCACACCTTTCGTGGCGATCTAGCCGACGCCGGCATCGACAGCGTGCTCGTTGCCCCGGCCTATGCGGGTGCCGCCGACGAGCGCGACGTGGTGCGGATCGCGAGCGCGGCGGTTCCGGGCGACCCCGAAGACCGGCGTATGCACCTCGCTGCGCTGCGTCGCGCGCTCGCGCCGCTGCGGCAACAGCAGTTCGATCTGGTGCACGTGCAGACCCCGTTTCTCGCGCACTACGCGGGAGTGCGGTTTGCACGCCGCAGTGGGCTGCCGGTGATCGCCACCTACCACACGCTATTCGAGGAATACCTGCACCATTACGTGCCGCTGCTGCCGCGAGCGTGGGGCCGCGCTCTCGCGCGCCGCTTCACCCGCTCGCAGTGTGCGCAGCTCGATGCACTGATCGCGCCGTCGGAGGCGATGCGCGCGCTGCTGCTCGACTACGGCGTTGCTACCCGCATCGAGGTCATTCCGACGGGTTTGCCTCCCGAGCGTTACCGACCCGGAAATGGCCCGCAGTTCCGCGCCCGCTACGGCCTGGCCACGGCGCGACCGCTGCTACTGTACGTCGGCCGCGTGGCGTTCGAGAAGAATCTCGAGTTCCTGTTGCACGCATTCCTCGCCGTGCGTCGGCTGCGCGCCGATGCGATGCTGGCCATCGCCGGGGAAGGACCGGCACTGCCGTCGCTGCGCGCGCTCGCGCAGCGGCTCGGGATCGCCGCCGAGGTGCATTTCATCGGTTATCTCGAACGCGAGCGCGAGCTCGCCGACTGCTATGCCGCGGCTGATGTATTCGTGTTTGCCTCGCGCACCGAGACTCAGGGGCTGGTGCTGCTCGAGGCCCTGGCGCAAGGAACACCGGTGGTTTCGACCGCGCAGCTCGGCACCACCTCGGTCCTCAGCCCCGACGGCGGCGCGCGCATCGTGCCCGAGCAACCCGAGCTGTTCGCAGGCGCCGTTGTCGAGGTGCTCGCCGATGCGGCGCTGGCCGCGCGGCTGTCCGCCCAGGCGCGGTCCCATGCGCGCGACTGGGCGTCCGCACGTATGGCCCTACGACTCGCCGCGCTCTATCGCGAGCTCGGTGAGGGGCGAGCTGCCACTGCCGGCGGCCGGCAACGCAGCGCCGCAACCGCTGTTGCCAAATAGCGCCAGACTCAGCACGGCCGTGCTTGCGCTAAGATCGTAGCCTTGCTGACGCGGGGGGCTGCGATGACGTCACGACGGGCGCTGGTAGTCGACGACTCCAGATCGGCACGCGCATTCCTGACTCGCATTCTGGAGCGCTACGAGCTGACGGTCGATGGCGTGGACTCAGCCGAACAGGCGCTCGCCTATCTTTCCCAGCAACAGCCGGATGTCATCTTCATGGACCACCTGATGCCGGGCATGGACGGTTTTCAGGCATTGCAGGCGATCAAGAACAATCCACGCACCGCGACCATTCCGATCATGATGTATACCTCCCAGGAGGGAGAGCTGTACCTCAGTCAGGCACGCGCTCTCGGAGCGATCGGCGTGCTGCCCAAGCAGATCAAGCATGCCGACGTATCCAAGGCACTTGATCAGCTGAAACTGCTCGGCGAGCCGCGCGCGGTGGGTGCGACCGTGCCGATCGCAGCGACCGCGGCGGCTGCGGCGACCGCCGTGGCCGCAGGGTCCGCGATGACCGCAACGCCCGCAACGCCCGCAATGGCCGCCGCGACCACCGCGACCGCGACGGTGCAGGTCGCGGAGCTGCCGACCGATAGCAGCCCGCCGCTCGATACCACTCAGGAGCGGCGCGCGCCGACGCGGCCGAACGTGGCGGCGATACCGGCCGAACTGCGCCTGGTCATCGAGGCGACGGTCACGCATCAGCTGCGCGAGCTCCGGCATTTCCTCGGCGAAACGATGGAGCGGCAGGCTGATCGCATCGTCGGTGATGTGCTCACGTCGGTCGCCGAGCGGGCTCAGGAGACGCCGCCGGCGCTGACGCCACCGGCGCGCAGCCGGCGGCATCTGGCGCCGTGGCTGATCGGCGCCAGCCTCGTCGTGGCGCTGGTGTGCGCGCTGCAATGGTGGCAAGAGGCGCGTGTTGCCGGTGAGCTGCGCTCGCAGCTCACCGGTTCCCAGCAGCAGCTGGCGCAGACTGAGCGCAACCTGCAGGCGCTACAGGCTGCGGCGGCCGCCGCGGTCGCGGCCCAACCATTGCCGACGGAGGCGCAGGCGATGGCCGGGCCACTGGCCGCAGCGGCCGGCGGTGATGCGCAGGCCGCCTCGATGATCGATCCGGTGCCCTTCGGCGAGGTGCCACTCGCGGGCGTGCGACTCGATCACGTCTCGCAGCTGCTGGCGCGCCTGATCGCGCAGGATTTTCGCGGCGTGGTCAAGATCCGCACCATCTCCGGGCGCTACTGCATGGTCACGGGCCCGGGCGGCGTCGTGATGCAGGCGAGTGACACGTTGCCTTATTCCAAGTGCGAGCAGGTCGGGAATCCGCACGACGATGACTCGGTGAGCGAGCGCCAGTCGGTCGCGTTCGCGAACATGATCGCCACGGCGCGCGCGAGCGCCGCGGGCAGGTTCGATATTCAGATCAGCGCCGGCAGTCCGGATGAGCTGCTCGCGACCTATCCCGTCATCAGCGACACACTCACCGCCGGTGAGTGGAATCGCGCGGCTGCGGCCAATAATCGGGTCGAATTACGTTGGCAGGCGACGCCCTGAGCGGGCCGCGCGCACTGCTGCGCAACCGCCATCTGCAGTCGTTGTGGAGCGTGCTGCCGGCGTTCGGCGCGCTGCGGCGGCGCACTGCCGCGCTGCGGGCGGCCTCGCAACCGCTGCTGCTTGATTGTGGCCTCGGGACGCGCTTGCAGGCGTTCTACAGCGGCGCACCGCGAGGCGCTGCGCCGCGAGCACGACGGCTGGCGCTGCTACTGCACGGTTGGGAGGGCAGCGCCGATGCTCGCTGCGTGCTGTCGCTGGCCGCGGTGCTGTACCAGAGTGGATTCGAGGTGCTGCGGCTCAATCTGCGCGATCACGGCGCTACCCACCATCTGAATCGCGAGATCTTCCATTCCTGCCGTCTTGATGACGTGAGCGGGGCGCTGCAGGCGGTTGCGATGCGCTTCCCTCACGCGCCGCTGTATCTGGCGGGCTTCTCGCTCGGCGGCAACTTCTGGCTGCGCGCCGCGGGGCAGGCAGGGCTACCCGAGGGAGTTCGCGGTATCGTTGCGATCTCGCCGGTGTTCGATCCCGCGCGCACGCTCGAGGCGCTCGAGCGCGGTCCGCAGCTCTATCAACGTTACCTGCAGCAGCGCTGGGCACGTTCGCTGCGGCTGAAGCAGCGCGCCTGGCCGGGCGTGCACGATTTCGGTGCGGCGCTGCGCGCGGTGGATCTGCGCCATATGACCGCGGCACTGGTACCGCAGCACACTCCCTACGCGAGCGTGCAGGAGTATCTGGACGGCTATGCGCTCAGCGCGCAACGCCTGGCCCGCATCCGCGTCCCGTGCAGCGTGCTGCTGGCCGAGGACGATCCGTTGGTACCGATCGAGCAACTGGCCGAGCTACCTCTGCCCGCGAGCGTGCAGCTGCGACGCACGCGCTACGGCGGGCACTGCGGCTTCGTGGAGCGACTGCGATCCGCCACGCTCGCCGAGCGCTTCGTGCTCGAGCAGTTTGCGCGCTTCGACGAGCCCGCGCACGCTGCTGCTCGCACGCTGCCACGCTCAGCCACGCCGGCCGCGCCGGCGGCACCGGCGGCACCGGCCGCTTAGCTAACTGGCCGGTCGGGTTGCAGCGAGAGCTGATCGGTGCGCGCACGTGGGCGGCGCTGCGGCAGCGAGGGCGCCATGCGGGCCAGCGCCCGCTGCGCGACGGAACGCCAGGTCGTGAGCTTGCCGCCATAGATCGACAGCACGCGCGGACTGCGCGGGCGATCTACGATCAGCAGGGTCTCGCGGCTGCGGTGAAACGCGTGACCCGTCCCGCCAGGCAGAACTCGCAGCCCCGCGAAGCTCGACCGGACATCACCCGGGGTCAACTGGCGCCAGCGCGGGAAATAGTGCTTGAGCACTCCGAGCAGGTAATGCACCTCGGGTGCAGTCGGCAGCACGGCGGCCGGATCGCCGCGATAGCGCGTTTCGGTGGTCCCGATCAGCAGGTGGCGCCGCTGCCACGGCAACGCGAATATCGCGCGGCCGTCACGCGGACTTTCGAGGTAATAGCATCCACGCTCGAGCGTCAGCGGCAGAA
>JASHTF010000300.1 GCA_030040715.1 Gammaproteobacteria bacterium
TTCGGGCACGTGCTGCGCGGGCGGCTGATGCGGGTGGTGCCGCGGCCGTGCGAGGAGATCAACGAGACCTGGATCGCCGATCGTGATCGTTTCAGCTACGAAGGGATTTACAGCGACGATCGGCTGCTCGCGCCGCAGATCCGCGAGCACGACGGCGCCTGGCGCGAGGTCGAGTGGGAGGTGGCGCTGGCGAGCGCGGCGGAGCTGCTGCGCGGCGCGGGCCCGCAGCTCGGCCTGCTGGCGCATTCCTCGAGCACACTCGAGGAGCTATACCTGAGCGCGCGCATCGCCGAGGGTCTCGGCAGCGCGCATCGCGACCATCGGCTGCGCCAGCGCGATTTTCGCGATCAGGCCGCCGATCCGCGCGCGCCGGGCCTGGGACTGACGATCGCGCAGATCGAACAACTCGATGCGCTGTTGATCGTCGGCTCGAATCTGCGGCGCGAGCTGCCGCTGCTGGCGCATCGGGTGCGCAAGGCGGCGCTGCGGGGTGCGCGGGTGAGCTTCGTCAATCCCGTGCGTTTCGAGTATCTGTTTCCGCTGGCGCAGTACCGCGTGGCCTCGGGTGTGCGCCAGATCACGGAGCTCGCGGCCGTGCTCAAGGCGGCGCTGTCGGGCGCGGCGCTGCCGCAAGAGCTCGCCGAGCTGCTCGAGGGTGCGGGGATCGACCTCGATGCCGTCGAGCCGAACTCCGAGCAGCAAGCCATCGCCGCGGCGCTCGCGGGCGGCCAGCGGGCGATCTGGCTCGGGGCGCTGGCGCTGCGCGCGAGTCACTACACCGAGCTGCGGGTGCTGGCGCGCGCGCTCGCGGCCGCGACCGGCGCGAGCCTCGGTGAGCTTGCCGAGGGTGGCAACGCCGCGGGGGCCTATCTCGCGGGCGTGCTGCCGCATCGCGGGTTTGCCGGTGCCGTGCCGACCGCCACGGGACGCAATGCGCGCGAGATGCTCGAGCGGCCGCTGCCCGCCTATCTGCTGCTGCATACCGAGCCGTGGGCCGATGCGATGCTGCCGGGCGCGCTCGATACGCTGGCCGCATCCGCTGGGGTGGTAGCGGTGACTCCGTTCGCGAGCGAGCTGATGCGACGCGTGGCGCGCGTGCTGTTGCCGGCGGTGACTTTTGCCGAGACGGCCGGCACTTACGTGAATCTCGAAGGCCGCTGGCAGACGCACGGCGAGGCGGCAAAGCCGCTCGGCGAGGCGCGGCCGGCGTGGAAGATCCTGCGCGTGCTCGGCAATCAGCTCGATCTGCCGCAGTTCGACTATCAGACCGCCGAGCAGGTGCGCGACGAGCTTGCCGCTCAGATCGCCGGTGCCGCCGCCGCGACGGGTGCCGCCGCTGCGGCGGGTGCTGCCGCCGCGACGGGTGCCGCCGCAACGCGAGCGCTCTCACGACCGGCACCGGTGATCGAGCCGGTGCTGGATCTACCGATGTATCAGATCGATGCGATCCTGCGGCGTGCCCCGGCTCTGCAGCGCACGCGCGACGGGCGCGCGCCGCCGCAACGCTACGGGGGCGGCGCATGAGCGCGCTCAATACGCTGTGGGCGCAGCTGCCGCCGTACGCGCACTCGACCGTGTGGACGTTGGTGTTGACCGTGGTGCTGATCCTATCGGTCGCGTATCTGACGCTGTGGGAGCGCAAGCTTATCGGCTGGATGCAGATGCGGCGTGGCCCCAATCGCGTGCGCATCTTCGGCTTTCTGCCGGGCATGGGACAACCGTTCGCCGACGTCATCAAGCTGCTGATCAAGGAGATCGTGATCCCGGCACGGGCGAACAAGCTGCTGTTCGCGCTGGCGCCAGCGCTGGCGCTGATCCCGGCGTTCGCCGCCTGGGCGGTGGTGCCGATCGCGCCGCATTACGCGATCGCAAACGTCGATGCGGGGCTGCTGTACGTGCTGTCGCTGACCTCGATGGGCGTCTACGGCGTGATCCTCGCGGGCTGGGCGTCGAACTCGAAGTACGCCTTCCTCGGTGCGATGCGCTCGGCGGCCCAGCTGGTCG
The DNA here is from genome assembly GCA_030040715.1 of Gammaproteobacteria bacterium. Taxonomy (GTDB): domain Bacteria; phylum Pseudomonadota; class Gammaproteobacteria; order Steroidobacterales; family Steroidobacteraceae; genus FEN-1191. The sequence continues at coordinate 2,005 of JASHTF010000300.1, forward strand.
CCTACGAGATCGCCATGGGGTTTGCGCTCGTCGGTGTACTCATGGCCTCCGGCAGTCTCAACCTCGGCACCATCGTCGCGCGCCAGCAGGGCGGGATCCTGGCGTGGAACTGGTTCTGGCTGCTGCCGCTGCTGGCGGTGTACTTCATCTCCGGGGTCGCCGAGACCAATCGAGCACCGTTCGACGTCGCCGAGGGTGAGTCCGAGATCGTCGCCGGCTTTCATGTCGAGTACTCGGGTATGGCATTCGCGCTGTTCTTCCTGGCCGAGTACGCCAACATGATCCTGATCTCGGGGCTGACCGCGGTGTTCTTCTTCGGCGGCTGGCTCAGCCCGTTCGCGGGCTATCCGGGCATGGGCACGGGCGGGTTTGCCGCTCCCGGGACGCACTGGCTGGTGCTGAAGATCTTCGTGCTGCTGTGCTTGTTTCTCTGGTTCCGCGCGACCTTTCCGCGTTATCGCTATGACCAGATCATGCGCCTGGGCTGGAAGGCGCTGATTCCGGTGACGCTGGTGTGGATCGCGGTCGAGGCGCTGCTCGCGTGGGCGCATATCGGACCGTGGCGGGTGTGAGGAAGTAAGGCCATGGCTGTGATCAATCCGATCAAGACATTTCTGCTCACCGAGCTCGCCGAGGGCATGGGAGTCACGCTGCGCTCGCTGTTCCGGCGCAAGGTCACGGTGCTCTACCCTGAGGAGAAGACGCCGCAGTCGGTGCGCTTTCGCGGACTGCACGCGCTGCGCCGCTATCCGAACGGCGAGGAGCGCTGCATCGCCTGCAAGCTGTGTGAGGCAGTCTGCCCGGCGCTCGCGATCACGATCGACTCGGATGTGGCGCCCGACGGCACCCGCCGCACTACCCGCTACGATATCGACCTGTTCAAGTGCATCTACTGCGGGTTTTGCGAGGAGGCCTGCCCGGTGGACGCCATCGTCGAGACCCGCATCCACGAGTACCACATGGAGCACCGCGGCGAGAACATCATGAGCAAGGACAAGCTGCTCGCCGTGGGCGAGCGCTACGAGGCGATGATCAGCTCCGACAAGAGCGCCGATGCGCGCTATCGATAGGACGAGACCTAGCTAAGTGTTGCCACTGATTTTGTTCTATGTGTTCGCGACCATCCTGGTCGCGGCGGCGGTAGGCGTGATCGTCGCGCGCAATCCGGTCTATTCGGCGCTGCTGCTGGTGCTGTGCTTCGTGACCTCGGCGGCGATCTGGATTCTGCTGGAGGCCGAATTTCTGGCGCTGGTGCTGGTGCTGGTGTACGTCGGCGCGGTCATGGTGCTGTTCCTGTTCGTGGTGATGATGCTCGATATCGATCTGGAGGCGTTACGCGCCGGCTTCACGCGCTTCGCCTGGCTCGGGTGGATTACCGCCGCAGTCGTGGTGCTGGAGATCGTCGGCGTGGTACTCACCAAGAGGCTCGGCATCAACGTGATGAGCAGCGCCTCGCCGCCGCTGCCGGCCGACTACAGCAACACCAGCGCGCTCGGTACGCTGCTGTACACGCGCTACGTCTATCCGTTCGAGATCGCCGCCATGGTGCTGCTGGTGGCGATCATCGCCGCGATCGCGCTCACGCTGCGCCACCGCCGCGGCCTGAAGGTGCAGGACATCGCGCGCCAGGTTGCGGTGCGCGCCAGCGAGCGCGTGCGGCTCGTGCAGATGGAGCCGGAGCAGCGCAAGTGACGGAGTCGGCACATGGAACTGAGCCGATGAGCGTGCAACCGAGCCAGATGTTGGGGCCGAGCACGTGATGGAGCGGTGCCCATGATCACGCTGGCGCACCTGCTGACGCTGTCGGCGGTGCTGTTCGCGCTGTCGATCGCGGGTATCTTCCTGAACCGTAAGAACGTGCTGCTGTTGCTGATGTGCATCGAGCTGCTGCTGCTGTCGGCGAACTTCAATTTCGTGGCGTTCTCGCGCTATCTCGGCCAGCTCGACGGGCAGGTGTTCGTGTTCTTCGTGCTGACGGTGGCGGCGGCGGAGTCGGCTATCGGGCTGGCGATTCTGGTAGTGCTGTTCCGGGAGCGGCGCACGATCGACGTCGAAGACCTCAACCGGCTCAAGGGATGAGGGCGGCATGAGCCTGACGCTGTTAGCCGCCATTCCGCTGCTGCCGCTGGCGGCGGCGCTGCTCGCGGGTCTCGGCGGCCGACTGGTTGGCCGGCGCGGTGCGGCCGTCGTGACCATCGGCGCCGTCGGGCTTGCGTGCGTACTCGCCGGCGTCGTCATGTGGCAGATGCTCATCGATCACGTGCCGAACTTCGACGGCTCGCTGTACACCTGGCTGGTCGCCGACGGCGTGCGCCTGCAGGTCGGCTTCCTGATCGATCCGCTGACGGCGCTGATGATGGTCGTGGTCACCTTCGTGTCGCTGTGCGTGCACGTCTACACGATGGGCTATATGGCCGACGACCCGGGCTATCAGCGCTTCTTCGCCTACATCAGCCTGTTCACCTTCGCGATGCTGATGCTGGTGATGGCGAACAACTTCTTGCAGCTGTTCTTCGGCTGGGAGGGCGTCGGGCTGGTGTCGTACCTGCTGATCGGGTTCTGGTACACGCGGCCGAGCGCGATCTTTGCCAGCCTGAAGGCGTTCCTGGTCAACCGCGTGGGCGATTTCGGCTTCGTGCTCGGGATCGCCGGCGTGCTCTACTTCGTCGGTTCGCTCGACTACCAGAAGGTGTTTGCGTTTGCGCCGCTGGTCGCGACCAAGACCGTGCCGCTGCTGAACGGGCACGACGTGTCGGCGATGACGCTGATCTGCATCTGCCTGTTCGTCGGCGCCATGGGTAAGTCAGCGCAGGTGCCGCTGCACGTGTGGCTGCCGGACTCGATGGAAGGCCCGACGCCGATCTCGGCGCTGATCCATGCCGCTACCATGGTGACCGCCGGGATCTTCATGGTGGCGCGCATGTCACCGCTGTTCGAGTACTCGCAGACCGCGCTGTCCCTGGTGCTGATCATCGGCGCGACTACGGCGCTGTTCATGGGCTTCCTCGGCGTCGTCAACAACGACATCAAGCGCGTGATCGCCTATTCGACGCTGTCACAGCTCGGCTACATGACCGTGGCCCTCGGAGCGTCGGCGTACTCGGCGGCGATCTTTCATCTGATGACGCACGCCTTCTTCAAGGCGCTGCTGTTCCTCGCGGCCGGAGCGGTCATCATCGCCCTGCATCACGAGCAGGACATGCGCAAGATGGGCGGACTGTGGCGGCGCATGCCGGTGACCTATTGGACGGCGCTGATCGGTGCGTTGGCGCTGATCGGCACGCCGTTGTTCTCGGGCTTCTACTCCAAGGACATGATTCTCGATGCGGTGCGTGCCACGCATCGCTATGGCGCCGGCTACGCCTACTGGTGCGTGCTGCTCGGCATCTACGTAACGGCGCTGTACACATTCCGCATGATGTTCCTGACGTTCCACGGCGAGGAACGTCTCGACCATCACACGCAGGAGCACTTTCACGACGTCGGCTGGGACATGAAGGGGCCGCTGGTCGCGCTGGCGATCCCGTCGCTGCTGATCGGCGCCATTACCATCGGACCGGTGCTGTTTCACGGCTTTTTCGGCGACGCGATCCGCGTGTTGCCGCGCCAGGACGTGTTGGGCGAGATCGGGCGCGAGTGGCACGGCGCGCTCGCTTTCACGCTCGAGGCGTTCATGTCGCTTCCGGTGTACATCGCCGCGGCCGGGGTGTTCACCGCCTGGGTGTTCGTGCTGAAGAAGCCCGCCTGGGGCGATCTGGCGCGCGAGCGGGCGGGTCTCGTCTATCGCATCCTGGTGAACAAATACTATTTCGACTGGTTCAACGAGAACGTCGTCGCACCGCTCACGCGCGCTATCGGCACGGCGCTGTGGCGTGACGGCGACCAGCTGCTCATCGACGGTGTCGCGGTCAACGGTTCGGCGGAAACCATAGGGTGGGCCGCGACCGTGACCCGTCACCTGCAGAGCGGCTTTCTCTACTCGTACGCGTTCTGGATGGTCATCGGGCTGGCGGGGCTGCTCGGCTGGCTGCTGCTGCACGGCTGAGTAGGGCGCATCGTGAACAGCATCCACATGGCACCCATGCACGCGGTCGGATTGCTGTCGGTCGTGGTGTGGCTGCCGATCGCCGGCGGCCTGCTCACCCTCGTCCTGGGCGACGCGCGGGCGCGCGCGGCGCGCTGGGTGGCGCTGCTGAGCTCGCTCGCGACGCTCGGCTGCTGCGTGCCGCTGTGGATCGGCTTCGTCAACCGCACCGCCAACTTCCAGTTCGTCGAGCGCGTGCCCTGGATTCCGACGCTGCACGCGCAGTATTACCTCGGGGTCGACGGCATCTCGCTGCCGCTGATCCTGCTGACGGCGTTCATGACCGTGCCGGTGATCGTCGCCGGCTGGACGGTGATCGAGAAGCGAC
>JASHTF010000301.1 GCA_030040715.1 Gammaproteobacteria bacterium
GCCTACCTGTTCACCGTGCTGCGCTGGGGCGATCGGGTTGGGGTCGAGCTGGAGCGCTGGCCGAACCTGAAGCACTATCACACCGCGCTGGCCGCACGCCCGAGCGTGGTCGCGGCGATGCGCGCAGAGCGGCTGTCCTAGCGCCGGCGCGGCCTCGCTGCCGGGTCAGGGCGCCCCGCTCAGGCTGAGCTCACGACGATAGCGCGATCATGGCTCCCGCCCGCGACGTCGACTACATGCTACGGGCGCTCGAGCTGGCGCGCATGGCCGAGGCCGAAGGCGAGGTGCCGGTGGGCGCCGTGCTGGTTCAAAATGAGACCATCATCGCCAGCGGTCACAACCGCCCGATCGGGGCCCGTGATCCCACCGCGCACGCTGAGATCGAAGCACTGCGCGCCGGAGCGCAACGGCTCGGCAGCTACCGTCTCGCCGACACCACGCTCTATGTGACGCTCGAGCCGTGCCTGATGTGTGCCGCCGCGCTGGTGCACGCACGCGTCCGGCGGCTCGTGTTCGGTGCCTTTGATCCACAGGTGGGAGCTGCGGGCAGCCGGCTCGACGTATTCAAGCTCGAAGCGCTGAACCACCGCGTGGACGTGTTCGGCGGCGTGCTCGCGCCGGAGTGCGGCGCGCTGCTACGGACGTTCTTCGAGCGCCGGCGTATCTGAATGCGCCCGCCGCACCGGCGGCGAGGCGGTGCGCCTCAGTCGTAGCGCTGCGGTGTCGCCAGCGCCGCGCGCAGCACGCGTTGCGGAGCGTGCAGGGACCAGGTGCTGCTGTCGAGCCACTCGAGTACTTCGAGGTAGCGGCGGACCTGTTGCACGAACTGAGTCGGCTCCGAACCGCGAGCGTAGCCGCGCTTCAGGCGCGCATACCAAGGCGCCTGCGCCAGCAGCGGCAACTGCGCGCGCACGTCGTCCCAGGAATCGGGGTTCTTGCCCAGGTGCTGCGTCAGAACACGCGCATCTTCCAGGTGCCCGTAGCCGACGTTGTAGGCCGCGAGCGCGAGCCAGGTGCGATCGGGCTCCGGCACGTGTTTGGGAATGGTGTCGATCACCTGCGCGAGGTAGCGTGCCCCGCCGAGGATGTTCTCGCTCACATCCTCGCGGTGCGTGATTCCCACCGCGTTCGCGGCATCGCTGGTGAGCATCATGATGCCGCGCGCGCCGTCACTCGAAACCGCGTCCATCTGCCATTTGGACTCCTGGTAGCCCACAGCCGCGAGCAGCCGCCAGTCGAGCCCGGTCTCCACCGCCGCCTCTTGAAACAGCGGCTGCAGCTGCGGCAGTCGCGCGGCTATGTCGAATCGAAATCGATGCGCCTCCAGGTAATCGAATGCGCTCGCGTCGCCATCGGCCGGCTGCCGAATGCGCGCGAGCTCCCCGGAGCTCGCCGCGGCGGCGAAGAACCGATCGACGGCGGTGACCAGGTCGGCGCCGTCGGCGCGCACTACCCACTGCAGCGGGCGCGGATCAGGCAGGCTGAAGGCGACGCTGACGTCGGGATAGAGGTGTTGCGTGAAGGCGAATTCATTGGCATCGACGACCGCATAGTCCGCCCTGCCTGACTCGAGCTGCTCGAGCGGATCGGCGCCGGCGTTCGATTCCAGCGACCAGAGCAACCGTGGGACGCCGCGGTGCCGTATGGTGCGCAGCTGCGCGAGCTGTGGGCTACCGGCGCGCACGACTACTCGGGTGCCGCACAGCTCGGTCACATCGTGCGGGTGCGGTCGACCGCGCACCTGAACCACGAGCTGCGCGACTTGCTGGTAGCTCTGCGTAGGCAGGCCGACGCGACGCCAGTCGGCGTCGGCGGTGATCTGGGCGGCAGCGATATCGGCGCGGTCCTGCGCCAGGGCAGCCCGCATTGCGGCCTCATCCAGCACCGCTTCGACCTCGAGCCGGACGCCGAGCCGCTGGGCAAAGGCGCTCGCGAGTCGATATTCGAAGCCCTGCGGCCCGTGCGCGCTCAGATAGTAGCTGGTGGGTGAATCCAGGGTCACCACGCGCAGCTTGCCGCGCGCGCGAATCTGCTCGAGCGCGCTCGAGTGCGGCTGCGCGCAGCTCGCGAGCAGCAGCGTGCAGGCCGCGGTCAGAGTCAGCGTGCAGCGGCCGAGCGCGCGCCGGCGCGGCAGCCGCGGGCGCCGTCCCTCGGGCAGCCACGCATGCCGCGCAGACTGCCCGTGCGCATACACCCGCGGCTGATTGAAAATGGCTGCTTTCATCCCTGAGGTAGAATACCAGCGTTCCCTCGGAGAGGTACCGAAGCGGTCATAACGGCGCCGACTCGAAATCGGATGGTCGGGTAAATCCGGCACGTGGGTTCGAATCCCACCCTCTCCGCCATATAATCGCGGCTCGCTTATTTGACTGACATCGGCATTCATCCGGCTGATGTCAGCATCGGCTGACACCGACGGTTAATTCAAAGCGTCTGCGGCGGGCGACATGTCGTGACGAGCGGTTACCTGCTGAAAGGAGGGAAGAGCGCCCTGGCCGAGCTGCGGGGCGAGGAGCCCGCGGTGCCCGCGCCGGGACTGATCGAGATTCTCACCTCGAGCGTCTCGAGCCTGCTCACCGCATCCTCGCTGGCGGCGGCACTGCCCGAGGTCTTGCCCCGGGTCGCGCAGCTGGTGCCGCTCGATCGCGTCGTGGTGACGCGGACGCAGCGCGATGCCGGCGCCCGCGCGCCCGCGCCGCTGTTTCGCTGGAGCGCATCGGGACTGGGCTCGGCGCCTCCTGTCCACAGCGTGTTCGAGCATGGCCTGGGCGATGCGGGCTTTCAGGAGTGGATTCATCCCCTCAGCTGCGGTAGGTCCGTAGCGGCGACGCGCACCAACGCCCCCGAGACGTTGCGCGCGTTTCTCAGCCGCGCCGGCCTGATGGGCCTGCTGATCGTGCCGATCACGACCGATGGCCGACCGTGGGGCCACGTCGGCTTCGAGAGTGCTCTGCTCGACTATGATTGGAGCGACGAGGACATCGGTCTGCTGACCATGCTCGCGGCGGTGATCGGCGCGGCGCTCACGCGCGAGGAGTGCGCGCAGGCGCTGGCGCGCGCCGACCGCGTCATCCAACACAGCCCCACGGTGCTGTTTCGCCTGGGACCGGATCCGGCACTGCCGCTGGTCTACGTCTCAGCGAATACCGGCCTGCTCGGGCATGAGGTCGAGGCGCTGCTGCGCACGCCGACACTCTATCGTGATTACATCCACGTGGACGACCGCGACGCGGTGCACCGAGCGTTGGCGCGGCTGCTCGAGCCCGAGGCAGCGGCCACGACGGTGGAGTTCCGCTGGCTCACCGGCGCCGGAACCATCCGTTGGCTGGAGAGCCGCTGTGCGGCGCTGCGTGACCGCGGTGCTCTGCTCGGCATCGAAGGCATCCTGACCGACGTGACTGAGCGCAAGACCGCGCAGGAGCAGATCGCCCAACTGGCGCGAACCGATGCACTCACGGGAGTAGCCAACCGCATCACCTTCACCGAACGGCTGCGGCAGGCCTTCGCAGCCTCGCAGCGCGGCGCGCATCCATTCGCGGTGCTGTATCTCGACCTGGATCGCTTCAAGGAAGTCAACGATTCCCTCGGTCACCGTGCCGGAGATCTGCTGCTGCAGCAGGTCGCGCAGCGCATACAGGCCGTCACGCGGCGCATCGACGTAGTCGCGCGGCTCGGTGGCGATGAATTCGCCATCGTGCAGAACGAGCTGACCGACTCGGCTGCGGCCGGAGCGCTGGCGGAAAAGCTGATCGAGACCATCTCGGCGCCCTATTCGGTCGAGGGCACGGAGCTGCGGGTGGGTGCGAGCATCGGCATCTCGCTCTACGGTGCCGATGTGCTGAGCCCGGATGCGTTGCTGGCACAGGCCGACCAGGCACTGTACCGCGCCAAGTACGGCGGCCGCGGGCGCTATCGCTTCTATTCCGAGCAGATCGATCGCGAGGCGCGCGCTCATCTGGCACTCGCCGAAGATCTGCGCGGCGCGCTCGCGCGCGCGGAGCTCGAGATCTATTACCAGCCGCAGGTCGAGCTGGCCTGCGGCCGCATCGTGGGGATGGAGGCGTTGCTGCGCTGGAACCATCCGACCCGCGGGGTGGTTCTGCCTGAGGACTTCCTGCCGATCGCCGAGAAGTTCGGCGTCATGCGGCAGGTGGGACGCTGGGTGCTGGATGAGGTCTGTCGCCAGATGGCACGCTGGCGTGCGCAGCAGCTGCCGGTGCCGGTGGTGGTCATCAACGTCGCGCTGGCGCAGATCCGCATGGGGACGGAGTTCGTGCGCGACGTCATGGAGAGCGTGGCGCGTTGGAGCATCAAGCCAGCCGACCTCGAGCTCGACGTGACCGAGCGTGTGCTGGCACGCGCGACCCTCGCTCAGAGCAACGTGCTCGAGGAGCTGCGCCGTAACGGCATCGGTATCGCGATCGATGATTTCGGCGCCCAATACTCCTCGCTGGATTATCTGCGTAGCTATCGCGTCAATCGGCTCAAGATCGCTCGCGGCATGATTGCCGCGGCGGACGCCGAGCGCGACGGCGGTGCCATGGTGCGCGCCATTCTGAGCCTCGCCCGCGAGCTCGGGGTGGAGGTGGTGGCGGAAGGAGTGGAGACCGAGGCCCAACGCCGGCTGCTGGTCGAGGCGAGCGCACATGCGCAGGGGCAGGGGTTCTATTACAGTCGAGCGGTCTCGGCGGACGAAGCGATGAGTCTGCTGCGAGCGGGTGTGATGCGGCCCGGTGAGGCGCAAGACACGCACGGCGGCGAACACCACGAGGAGAATTAACTCGCGTCAAGCCGAGGCGCTGGCATAATTGGCGCAGGCAACTACCCAGACCCTGCGCTCGAGTGCGCATTCCTTTGCGCCGCCCCGGGGTCGGGGTTGAAATCAGCTTAAATCAGCTGCGACCGGAAACCAGCCAGCATGTGGATCGTACGACTCGCCCTGCGTCGGCCGCTCACGTTCATCGTGCTGGCGGTGCTGATTGTGCTGCTGGGCGCATTCGCGATCGTGCGCACGCCGACCGACATCTTTCCCAATATCAATATTCCGATCGTGGCCGCGATCTGGCGCTACAGCGGCCTGTCACCGCGGGACATGGCCAATCTGATCACGGGCAACGTCGAGCGCACCGCGCAGATTGCCGTCAACGACGTCGAGCACACCGAATCGCAGTCGGTTCCGGGCGAAGCGGTCATCAAGTACTTCTTCCAGCCCAACGTCCAGGAGTCGATCGCCTACGCGCAGATCACCGGCATGTCGCAGACGTTGCTGCACCAGATGCCGCCGGGGATCGGCTCGCCGTTCGTGCTCGCCTATAGCGCCGCAACCGTTCCGATCCTGCAGCTGACGGTCGACAGTCCCACGGCAACCGAGGCGCAGCTGTTCGACTACTCCAACACCACCATACATACGGGGTTGACCGGGGTGTCCGGCGCCCAGATGCCGTACCCCTATGGCGGCAAGCAGCGCCAGGTGGACGTAGATCTGAACCCGGAGGCGCTACGCGCCACGGGCCTGTCGGCCGCCGACGTCAGCAACGCGATCAGTGCCCAGAATCTGATCATCCCGGCCGGCACCGAAAAGATCGGGGACATCGAGTACAACGTGGCGTTGAACGCTTCCCCGGCCGATGTGCGCGACCTCAACAACGTGCCGATTCGCAACGTGCACGGCACGGTGGTGTTCGTGCGCGACGTGGCGCACGTGCACGACGGCTCTCAGCCACAGATCAATCTGGTGCGCGTCGATGGCCGGCATTCGGTGCTGAACGCGGTGCTCAAGACCGGCGGTGCCTCGACGCTGCAGATCATCGACCAGATCAAGGGGCTGCTGCCCTCGATCCGGGCACAGCTGCCGTCCGACGTGCGCCTCACGGCGACCGGCGATCAGTCGCTGTTCGTGCGCGCCGCAGTCAACGGCGTGATCCGCGAGGGTGCGATCGCCGCGGCGCTGACCGCGTTGATGGTACTGCTGTTCCTCGGCACCTGGCGCAGTACCCTGATCATCACCATCTCGATCCCGCTGTCGGTGCTGGCCTCGATCATTTGCCTGTCGGCACTCGGCGAGACCATCAACATCATGACGCTCGGCGGTCTCGCGCTCGCGGTCGGTATCCTGGTCGACAATGCCACGGTCGCGATCGAGAACATCAACTGGCATCTGGAGCAGGGCAAGGATGTCGAGGCAGCGATCCTCGACGGGGCGCAGCAGATCTCCTTGCCGACACTGGTGTCGACGCTTTGTATCTGCATCGTGTTCGTGCCGATGTTCCTGCTGGCGGGGATCTCGAGGTTCCTGTTCGTACCGCTGGCGGAGGCTGCGGTGTTCGCCGTTCTGGCCTCGTACGTGCTGTCGCGCACGCTGGTGCCGACGCTGGCGATGTATTGGCTGCACAAGCATGAGCCGGGGCAGGATGAGTTCGGAGGCAATCTGATCGGCCGGGGGCTACGGGCGTTCGCCAACGGCTTCGCTGCGGTGCGGGAGCGCTATCACGCGATGCTGGCGGCGGCCGTGCATCGGGGGCCGGTATTCATCATCAGTTTCATGGTGCTCGGTGCCACCGCCTTCCTGCTGGTGCCCTGGCTGGGACGCGATTTCTTCCCCACGGTCGATGCCGGCCAGGTGCGTCTGCACCTGCGC
>JASHTF010000302.1 GCA_030040715.1 Gammaproteobacteria bacterium
AGTTTCACGCCGTTTGGAGCTCGTCGTGAAGCCTCCACGTGGTCAGGTACACCCACGGGCGGAGAACTGACGACAATGGCCGGCATCACCCGTCAAGGCTACACGTGGCAGACCGCATTGGGGCAGTCTATGGGCCTCAATCACATGAACGGCCGCGTACAGGATGCGATCACGGGGAGGTTCTTGTCGGCGGATCCTAATATTCCTGATCCGACCAATGCTCAGAGCTATAACCGATACAGCTATGTGATTAACAATCCGGTCACGCGCGTAGATCCGAGCGGATTCTACGATTATCCTGACCCAGGTGACGGCGGTGGCGGCGGTGACGACGATGGTGGCGGCGGCGGAGACGACGGCGGTGGTTATTATGGTTCGGGAGGAAACTGGCAGCCACCACCTGTTACGGGGTCCAACATTCCGGGTGTCGGTGGGTTTGGTGAGTCATCGTGTAGCGGGAACTGCGGCTTGACCAACTTAATTAACAGCGGTCAGACAGGCTTCTCTTTCTCGCTCACTTCTACATCTGTAGGTGTCGCGGGTGGCTCCGCGAATACCACGGGTGTGCTCAACATCTTTTCGGGTTCATCTCAAACGAGCGCCAATTTCGTTGGCAACTATTGGTTAGACAGCGGAAACTGGGATTCGTCAGGTTATTTCGGCGATCCGACGGCATTTGGTACTTCGACCGGAAGCACGGTGATAATGTACAGTGACAGTAGTATGGAAATAAGGAGCGGTGGTAGCGTGTCTTGGCGTAACAATAATCCCGGCAATATGAGATCCGGAATTCCAGGGTATCCTTCGATTGGAACCTATGCGATGCGAGCGTATTCGCTTGGAACAAATAGGAATAATGGGTTTGCAATCTTTCCAGACGAAGCGACTGGCTACGCTGCAATGCTGGCGGAGCTAGCGACGTTTCAGTATCAAATTCAAACCCTCGGTGGAGCAATCTCTTCGTGGGCGCCTCCAGAAGATAACAATAATCCCCTTGCGTATGCCAACGCCATTCAAGAGTGGACGGGCGTGTCGCCGTGGACACCAATGAGCATTTTGACGCCGGAGGACATCCAAAATGTTGGTGCCGGGATTCAGCGTTTCGAGGGATGGGATCCCCAAGGAACGATCACGATAGTCAACCCACCGTGAGAAGTATAGTCATGCATCGAAGCGTGTTCGTAGTCGTCGTACTTTCTTTGTTGGCCATTTGTTACGAGGGTCATGCCAGAACTGCGGATCTAACTACGGGAAGCCTGCCAACTGAAATCTGTGGAGCACTCCGGCACGAGACCGACTGGGGCCCGCCAAATTTCGGGGAACACCCGGAAACGGATTCCAAATTTACCGTCTGGCTCGTTTTTTTGAAAAGACAAATCATCGTGGACCTCGGTAAGGAGTTAGGAACCGAACATCAACAAGCGGTATCTGAGATCCAGCTAAGGGTTGACCAGACGAACCAAAAACTGCTGGCTGCGGTGAAGCGACTTGATGGGAGCCTAGTCATTGCTTCCGGCCTCTTGTGGACGGCTATAACTCCAGCAGATGTGACACCCGCAGTCTTAACTTTGGGAAAGATAGAGCGAGTCGGCAATGTTCATGCTTGCAGCATTAGGCAGGCCGGAAGCTGAATTGCGAGGCAGTCACTCAAACACTCAAACATAACACCGTGGAAATCATGCGTAGTCCTAGTGCCGAAGGGTGCCCTGCGCATCGCACGCCCTGAGGTGGGTGGGATCCGGACGAATACGGATTGCTGTTGACCGGGCCGTCCGCCCTCGTTGTCCGCGCAGGACGCCTTCCCGCCGCGGACCTTGTCAATAGCAACTACTTGCGATCAAACACATGAACGGCCGCGTGCAGGATGCGATCACCGGGAGGTTCCTGTCTGCGGATCCGAATATCCCCGATCCCACGAATGCGCAGGACTACAACCGCTATAGCTACGTCGACAACAACCCGCTGACGATGGTGGACCTGAGCGGGTTTTCAGAAGGCAATCAGTGCCCGCCGTCAGGGGACGATGGATGCATATCAGATCCAGGTCCAGACTTAATAGCACCCGGCGCTGTGGAGGGTTATCTGCAGAGCGGCGGAGGCATGCCCAATTTCTTTTCAGGCATCGATACCACATCCTACTACCCGAATGGAGGCGCGCCGCAAACAGGCTACACGAATAGTTGCGTGGGGCAATCTATTGACGGGGATCAAGGATGTGAAGTTGGGCTTTGGGGTCAGGGAAATTCTGCAAATTCTGGAATGTCCCAATCCGGCTCTCCTCAAGGGATTAGTGATAACCCGACCCCGGCACAATGCGCCTCACCGGTGTTTTTGTGCTACCAGGGAGAGAAACCACCGTCGCAAACGAGTTCTCAAACAGGGTCACAGAACGGGTCGCAATCGTCTCCGGGGGCCCCGCCAATTCCGGCACCGACGCTAAATCCGCTACCTCCTCCACAGCAGATCACCTACACACCCATTCCACTGCCATGTCCGGGAGGGGGGACACCCGCGGCGGTGAACAATCCAAACCTTCGCAGCAACGCAATGGGAGGCATGAGGCTGGGTATGCTCGGCGGGGCTGGAATCGCAGTCTGGGGCGCCTCCCACTTTGTGGGCGTCGGTGAGGCTGCAGACTTAGCAGGGGGTGTCTACGCCCTGGATTGGTGGCTTCAGGCCGGGACGTTGGCGGGAGCCGATCAGTACGCTTTCGCTGCCGTTGCTGGCGGTGCACCTGGTGCTGCAGCCGGTGCTCTGGCTGGCTATGCAGCCACGTCGTCAACCTGTCCGAACTCTCAATAATCACCTGCGCCATGGATCAGCGTCCTAGGAGGAAGAGCGGCTTTAAGAGCCCAGTGCCGGCTCTCGGCCGCACATTAATCGTCGTTGGGGGGGTACTTGTGGCGTGTTGTTTCTACTCATACGGCACGTTCCACGCGCTGATACCTACGAAGACCGCGGTGCTCGCTGTGGCGCACTGCGCTGCAGGAGCTCCCGCCACACCCGGCATGATCGCTGATGGTGGGGAGAAATATTGCTTGGATCCCTCCGGAGATTGGCGAATCGTGCAATCTAACGATGCAGCTATTTTCGGAGCGTTGGCAATCGCTTTGGGTTCCACTCTGCTGGCGGCGCACGGTATGGCATGCACTAAGAGACTGCTATCGTCATTGCTGGGTACCGTGCTTTTAGGTTCTGCATTCTTTGGGATTCCTCTCGGCCTCTATTTTCTTAATATGAACTTCGTGGAGGGGACGTTAGCCTCCATTTGGGCGCTACGTGTAGTGCTTTACGGCCTGATCGGCGGAGCACTATTTGGACTAGTCATTTGGTTCACGGTCATACGAGCCCGTACTGGGAATTAGTATCCGGAGATTCGAAGACTGTCATACCAACGTTTCGTCGCGCCTACTGAGAATAAGTAGTACCTGAAGTGTTATCGATGCGGCGGTCACTCAAACATAACGCCGGGGAAATTATGCGCAGTTGCAGCGCCGCCGCGGGTGATGATGAGGGCTGCGGTGGCGTCGGCGCTGCGACAGTCCGCCGGCTGCGCCGGCCGCATAATTGGCGCTATGTTCAAGTGCCCGCCGCCGCGTGCGATGCCTGCGCACGCGGCAGAGAGGCAGCTCACGCCGCAGCTTCATTGATCCGCCATCGAGGAACTGATCCGCGCAGCCTGGCGGGTCAGCACCGAACAGAAGCCCAGTGCCAAGCCGTGGGGCGGATCGGCAGAGCAGCCGAGCAGCAGCTAAAGGGATTGCGGCGTCAGCCGCTCATTGCGCGGGCATTGAACAGGAACGCAGATTATGCGGCCGCGAGAGCGGCGGACACTCGGTGCGCCGGACTCAACCACCCCCATGTTCTCAGAGCATCCGAGGCCGGCGCGCCGAGTGCGCATAATCTTCCTGCGTTCTGTTTATTGCCCGCGCTCGACGGAACTGTTCGTCGAGGCGCGCCGTGATGGTTTTGTGCTGATCTGGGGTGGAGGCAGGATAGGCGCGCAGTGCCTGTTGTCACACAAATCTTCGCTGTAGCCGTCGGAACTTGAGGTCGTAAATTGCGAACTCAAGGGCTTGGGAGCTGCTCTGGGAATGCGCTCAGAGCTTCTCTGGAGCTGACGATACGAATCTGGCGGAAGGTTCCCAGGGTCAAGAGATCGCGGTCACGGGTGACGATGAGGTCAGCCTGCGCCGCGAGCGCGCAGGCGAGTACGGCATCGTCATCGGGATCTCGGGAGGCTGGAGCCATCGGCAAGGGTTCCACGAGCGTGACCAAGGCGCGGTAGTTCGAGACCATGGCGGCGAGGGGGCTGCCGACCTGACGGATGCGGCTTGCGAACTTGTCACGGCCGAGAACGTCCGCGAGTTCATCGAGCAATGGAGCGCTGCTCAGCAGCGTGATGCGGCCGGCTCGCGCGGCCTCGAGCACAGCGGCGGGTGGCCCGCCCCACAGGAATGCGGAGACGACGGTGTTGGTGTCAGCGACGACGCGCACGTTCGGCCCGTGCGGCGGCGATCTCGGCGTCGATCTCCTCTTCGGTCAGCTGCGGCTTGAGGGAGGCGAGTTTGCCCATGGTCGTGAAGAGCTCATCGATCTGACGTCGACGCATGGCCTCGCGCAGCAGCGTCTCGATGGCCTCATCCCGCAGCAGGCCGGCGGCGCGGGCCTCTCGGGCGAGCTCATCGGGTAAGCGCACGGTGACGGTGGTCATAGCGGCTTAACCTCTATCGGGCGGCCTGCTGTAGAACGGTATCGAGCATCTGCATGACAAAGCGCTGCTGCGTGCGCGGTAGTTGCTGGATGCGCTCGATCTGCTGTAGCAGCTTAGGCGCCGGGCCACGCTTTTTGGCTGTCCCCGAATCATCCCCGAGTAGTTCTTCCAGAGATACTCCGAGGGCACGGGCCAGTGTCGGCAGCGCCGAGACGGGGATACGGCGGCGGCCGACTTCGTAGGAGTTAATGGTCTGCTGGGAGACGTCCAGAGTCTGGGCCATCTCGACCTGGGTGATGGACCGAGCCTTGCGCAGCTCGGCGACTCGTGCACCGAGGCGGGTAAAGAAAGCACGTTCGTCGGCGGAGATGGCCATGTTGAGGGGCTCGAGGCTGTTGAGCGGGTTCATAGCGTAGGGTCTCCGTCCATAACGAAGTTGACAGTACTTCGAAACGAAGTACACTGCAACGGAGTTATTTTATAGCCGGGGTACTTGACAGGGTTTTGTCAAAACCCCGTTTTTAAGGGAG
>JASHTF010000303.1 GCA_030040715.1 Gammaproteobacteria bacterium
CCTGCCGGTCGCCATGCCGACCGCCTCGATGATCTGGTTGATATCGGCGTCCTTGAAGTTCGGCGTGATGCGCTGCGTGCTGCCGGGCTGCGCGGCGAGCGCCCAGCCGCCAGCCACCCACAGCACCAGGGCCACGGCAACATGCCGTATCCGGCCGGCCATCCTCGGCGCTGTGATGAAGTGCTGCATCGGGCTACTCCCTGTAGATGACGGCGTAGACGCGGCGAGCCCGTGCGTGCGCGCGCTCACCGTGCGGCGCGGATCGCATCGCGCCAGCCCGCCTCAGGCCCGCTTGCGATCAGGCCGCCGTCGACACCGCTGCCGTCGGTGATTTCGTTCGGCCGGAACGTGGCGCCGAAGTTTCGGCGCGCACCGAACGGTCCCGTCGCCGGCTGCGGCGCGGGCGGAGCGCTCGGCTGAGCGCTCGGCTGAGCGCCATCGCCGCCTTGGCCAAGATCGTTCAGAGTCGCAAGGTTTAGATTGACTTCCTGCGCACTGCCGTTGCGCGAGACCGTGATGGTCGCGCTACCCGAAGTGGACAGCGTCTGCAGTACCTCCATGGCGTGCGCCGGGTCCTCGAGCGTCGTGCCGTTGACCGCGAGCACCAGATCGCCCGGCCGCAGACCGAGTTGATTGAACGCCGCCGTGCCATTCGGGCCACCCGGAAAGATGCGGTAGCCGTTCAGCTTCCCCTGCGTGAAGACCGGCTGTATGCGCACCAGCCCGGCGAGCAGCGAGGGGTTCTCGCGCAGCGCGTCGGCGTTCGGTAAAGGCGGTAAGTTCGCGCTCGTGGTGACGCCGCCGAGCGCCGTGCGCGGCAACGCGAGCGTCTCGAGCGCGCCATTGCGCTCGAGCAGCACGCGGTCGCGGTAGACGGCATGCAGGCGGGCGCCCCCTGGGATGACCGCGTTGACCGAGTAGAGCTTGGCGGCGGCGGCATTGGCACCGATGATGGCTTGGCCGCGCGCCGGATCCTTGTCGGCGATGACGCCCGTCAGGACCAGCGGCATGCTGGTCGGCGGTGCGTCGGGGCCGCCCGCCAGCCCGGCAGCCGAGCCGAACACGTGCGCATTGACGATCGTCGCCAGCAGCAGCTGCGGATTGGTACCGCGGTGCGGCGGCGCGGCAGACAGCGGGCTCACGCCCGCCGCCGGCAACGCTTGCGGTCCGCTCAGAGCGCGCGTGACGATGACGGCGCTATCGACCGCGAGCGCCACGATCAGAGCGGCGGCAAGCAGCGACGGACCGCGCTCGCTCAGCAATCGCATCAGCCCATCCAGGGACTTGAGCTGGTCGAATTCGCCCGCGGTACTCACTGTCGATCAGGCTCCCGAGGAGTAGCCAAGCGGGCATCATAAGACGCAGCGCTTGACGCTCTCAAGTGTTTGTTTCGGCTGCGTTCTTTGGACTTCGAGCGTCGCCCGATGCAGACAACCGGCGTTGCGGCGCGGAGCCGCCAAAGCAGGGCGTGGTGAGGATGCACCGACATCACGGCGTAGATTAGACTTCCGTCATGCATGTGCCATGTCTGGTACGGCAAATTTGTGATGGGCGGCTAGCAGGTGATGGAGCACAGGGATTCTAATCGCCCCGACACCGGCGTCGTCGTTGAGGAGGCGCCACCCGAGACGGCCGTGCCACCGCTGTACCGGGTGATTCTGCTCAACGACGATTACACGCCGATGGAGTTTGTGGTCGAAGTGCTGGAGAAGTTCTTCGGCATGGATCGACCGACCGCCACACGCGTTATGCTGGAGGTGCATACGCGCGGCAAAGGGGTTTGTGGGGTCTTCACGTACGAGATCGCGGAGACCAAGGTGTCGCAGGTGACCAGCTACTCGCACGAACATCAGCATCCATTGCTGTGTACGCTCGAGGGAGTTTGAAGCACCGACGGGAGTTACGGATCAGTGTTATCGAGTGAGCTCGAATATTGCCTGAATCAGGCATTTCATCAGGCGCGCACCGCGCGTCACGAATTCCTGACGGTCGAGCATTTGCTGCTCGCGATCATCGATGCGCCCAAGGTGCGCGAGGTGCTCGAGGGTTGCGGCGCCGATCTGGAGCGGCTGGGCACCGACCTGAAGCATCACGTCGAGACCAACACGCCTCGGCTCGCCCCCACCGAGGAGCGCGAGGTGCAGCCGACACTCGGCTTCCAGCGCGTGCTGCAGCGAGCGGTGTTTCATGTGCAGTCGAGCGGCAAGAAGGAGGTCGGGGTCGTCAACGTGCTGGTGGCGATCTTCAGCGAGAAGCAAAGCCACGCCGTGTTCCTGTTGGCACGCGCGCAGGTGACGCGCCTCGATGTGGTCAATTACATCTCGCATGGACTCACGCGCACGGGCGAGTCCAAGATCGACAAGGAGCGTGACGATAGCGGGGTCGAGGGCGAGCGCGACACCGAATCGGGTAGCGCGCTCGAGCGCTACGCGATTAATCTGAACGCTCAGGCGCAGGAAGGTCGCATCGATCCGCTCATCGGGCGCAAGCTCGAAGTCGAGCGCACCATCGAGATCCTGTGCCGCCGACGCAAGAACAATCCGCTGTACGTCGGCGAGGCGGGTGTCGGCAAGACCGCCATCGCCGAGGGACTCGCGCGCCTGGTCGTCGAAGGCCGTGTGCCCGAGGTGCTGGCCGATTGCACGCTGTACGCGCTCGACATGGGCGCGCTGATCGCCGGCACCAAGTACCGCGGTGACTTCGAGAAGCGCCTGAAGTCGGTGATCGCCGAGCTCAAGAAGCAGCCGGGAGCGATCCTGTTCATCGACGAGATCCACACCGTCATCGGCGCGGGCGCGGCCTCGGGCGGCGTCATGGACGCCTCCAATCTGATCAAGCCGGTGCTGGCGAACGGTGAGATCCGTTGCATCGGCTCGACCACTTACCAGGAATACCGCGGCATTTTTGAGAAGGATCATGCGCTCGCACGGCGCTTCCAGAAGATCGACGTCGTCGAGCCTTCGGTCGCCGAGACCGTCGAGATCCTGATGGGATTGAAGCCGAAGTTCGAGGAGCATCACGGCGTCGAATATGCGGCCGACGCGCTGCGCGCTGCGGCCGAGCTGGCCGATCGGCACATCAACGAGCGCCATCTGCCCGACAAGGCGATCGACGTGGTGGATGAGGCGGGCGCGCGGCTGCGCCTCAAGCCCGCGAACGAGCGGCCGCAGCGCGTCGATGTAGCGCAGGTCGAGGACGTGGTCGCGCGCATCGCACGCATCCCGCCCAAGACCGTGTCCGCGAGCGATCGCGAGCTGCTGCAGAATCTCGAGCGCAACCTGAAGCTGGTGATCTTCGGCCAGGATCGCGCCATCGAGACGCTGGCCTCGGCCATCAAGCTCGCGCGTTCCGGGCTCGCCGAACAGCGCAAGCCGGTCGGCAGCTTCCTGTTCGCGGGTCCTACCGGCGTCGGCAAGACCGAGGTCACGCGTCAGCTCGCGCTCGCGCTCGGCATCGAATTCATTCGCTTCGATATGTCGGAGTACATGGAGCGGCACACGGTGTCGCGCCTGATCGGTGCCCCGCCGGGCTATGTGGGCTTTGATCAGGGGGGGTTGCTCACCGAGGCGATCACCAAGCATCCGCACTCGGTGCTGCTGCTCGATGAGATCGAGAAGGCGCATCCGGACGTATTCAACCTGCTGCTACAGGTCATGGATCACGGCACCTTGACCGATAACAACGGGCGCAAGGCCGACTTCCGTCACGTCATCATCGTGATGACGACCAACGCCGGCGCGCAGGAGATGAGCCGGCCGTCGATCGGGTTTACCCACGCGGACAACGCCAGCGACGGCATGGAAGCCATCCGGCGGCTGTTCTCGCCGGAATTCCGCAACCGCCTCGATGCGGTGATTCAGTTCGCCGCGCTGGACGCTGGCACGATCGAGCGCGTGGTCGACAAGCTGTTGATCGAAGTCGAGGCGCAGCTCGAGGCCAAGGGCGTCGTCATCAGCTTCGACGAAGCCGCGCGCCACTGGGTCGCGCAGAAGGGCTACGACCCGAAGATGGGCGCTCGGCCGATGGTGCGCCTGATCCGCGAGCACATCAAACGGCCGCTGGCCGAGGAGCTGCTGTTCGGCAAGCTCGAGAGCGGCGGGCAGGTGCGGATCAGCGTGAAGGACGACGGCAGCGGGCTCGCGTTCGAATTCTCCCGCACCGATCAGCCGGAAGTGACGGCCTGAGGCCGTCGGTTGCCAGCCGCATTCGACCAGCGGCGGCTGGCGGCCGCGGCTAGCGGCCGCGGTAGATGATGCGGCCCTTGGACAGGTCGTACGGCGTCATCTCCACCGTGACCTGATCGCCGGTGAGAATACGGATGTAGTTCTTACGCATCTTGCCGGAGATATGCGCGGTCACGAGGTGACCGTTCTTGAGCTTGACGCGAAAAGTCGTGTTCGGCAGGGTCTCGACGACCTCTCCCTCCATTTGTATAGCGTCTTCCTTCGGCATGCTGCATTGCGTGTTTGAGCGGCGGCGAATTGCAGCACAAAGGGGGCTGAGATTGCAATGTAATGGCGCCCGCGTGTGGCCGGGCGTGTGGCCGCGCGCGACTTGCGCGCGGCTGTGCGCGCCCGCAGCCAATCGCCAGACGTCGCGCCGCTCACCGCTGCAGGAAGCTCAGAAACTGCCGTCGGGGCATCGCCTGACTGCCGAGGCTGCGCAGGTGCGCCGACGCGAGCTGGCAGTCGATCAGCTCGATGTTCTGAGGCGCGCTGTGATCGACCAGGGCGGCGAGGGCGGCCTTGGAGGCGTCCGGCTCGTGACTGAACATCGACTCGCCGAAAAAGACTCGTCCGAGGCGCACGCCGTAGAGTCCGCCGATCAGGCGGCCGGCGCGCCAGATCTCGTAGCTGTGGGCGTAGCCGCGCTCGTGCAGCCGGCAGTAGGCCTCATGCATCTCGCGCGTGATCCAAGTGCCGGGGCTGCCGCTGCGGGGCGCCGCGCAGGCCCCGACGACCGCGGCGAAATCGCGATCCGCGTATAGCATGAAGCCGCGCGAGCACATCGCGCGTGCCAGGCTGCGCGAGCGGTGGAACTGCTCGGGCAGCAGCACCTCGCGCGGGTCGGGCGACCACCACAGCACCGGCTGGCCGCTCGAGTACCACGGAAAGATTCCGCGCGCGTAGGCGGCCAGCAGCCGCTCGGGCGTGAGGTCGCCGCCCGCGGCGAGCAGCCCCGGGGGATCGTGCAGCGCGCGCTCAAGCGGCGGAAAACGCTCGGGCGGATCATCAGGAGAGAGCCAGGTGAGCATGCGCGGAGCTTGCGGCGGCGGTGCGCGCGACTACTGCGCCCCATTCGCACCGTCCGCCCCATCGCCCTTAGCCGGCTCATGCGGCTCATGCGGCTCGTGCAGCTCATGCTCATGCGCCCCGTGCGCTCGGTAGGGCACATGCTCCGAGGCCGCCTCGGCGTAGCGATCGATCGCGTCGGCTTCCCGCGTCAGATAGCTCGCGATCGCACGCCGTAGTGCCGCGTCCGCAATCCAGTGCGCCGACCACGTCAGCGCCGGCTCGAAGCCGCGCGCGAGCTTGTGCTCGCCCTGCGTTCCAGGCTCGAAGCGCGCGAGCCCGTGCTCGATGCAGTAGTCGATGCCCTGGTAGTAGCAGGCCTCGAAGTGCAGGCTGTGATAGTCGGCATCCGCGCCCCAGTAGCGCCCATAGAGCGCGTCGGCGGAGCGAAAGAAGACCGCCGCTGCGATCGGCGTGCCGGCGCGCGTGGCCAGCTTCACCACCATGCTCGCCCCGAGCGTGCGCGCGAGCTGGCGCCAGCAAGCGCGATTCAGATACGGATGATGGCCGTGACGCAGGAACGTATAGGCGTGAAAGTTGTAGATGCAGTCGAGGGTCGCGGGTGCAATCTCCGCTCCGTGCAGGGTCGCGAACTCGATGCCTTGCTCGTGCACCCGTCGCCGCTCGCGCTTGGCTTTCTTGCGCTTCTCGGCTGAAAAAGTCGCCAGAAAGTCATCGAAATCGCGGTAGCCGCGGTTGTGCCATTGGAAGTGGCAGTCACGGCGCAGCAGCCAGCCCGCCTGCGCGCAGGCCGCGCGGCCAGCCTCGTCGAGGAACAGCCCGTGCACCGACGAGACGCCACCGCCATCGGCGCGCGCGCGCATCGCATCGAGCAGCAGCGCCCGCAGGCTGGCAGCCGCCGAGCCGGCGCGACAGAGCAGCCGCGGGCCGCTCGCGGGCGTGAACGGCACCGCGCATACCAGCTTCGGGTAGTAGCTGAGGCCGCGCTGCTCAGCCGCGCGCGCCCACGCCATATCGAATACGAACTCGCCCCAGGAGTGCTCCTTGCGGTAGAGCGGGGCGGCGGCGGCGAGGCCGTGGCTGTCGAACAGAGCCAGGTGCTGCGCGGTCCAGCCGCTGCGCGGGCTCGCGCAGCCGCACTGCTCGAGGGCGTTGAGAAATTCGTGACGCAGGAACGGATAGTCGCCCGCGAGTGCGTTCCACTCCTGAGGCGGGACTGCGCTGACGCCGGCGAGCGTGCGCAGCGCCGGCGCCGCCTGAGTACCTAGGCTGCGGTAGCCGCTCACACCGTCAGCGCGCCGGGCGCGCGCGCATGCGTCGCATG
>JASHTF010000304.1 GCA_030040715.1 Gammaproteobacteria bacterium
GCTCCAGCCGTGCCGAAGATGACCAGGTTGGTCTGGGGGTCGTAGTCGATCGCCGTCCATACGTCCCCACCTCCGAATCGCCACCACTCCTTGCCGCTCCAAGTCTTCGCGGCCATCTCCAGCGCCTTCGTTTCGAACGGCTTAGACGGGTCGCCCGGTACCGTCCAGAAGCGCCACACCTCGCGACCGGTGTTGCCGTCGAACGCCACCAGCGAGCCTCGAATCATGTCGTCGGAGCCGTTGTAACCGATCAGCACCTTGCCGTTGGCGATGCGCGGTGCATCGGTACTGCCGGTCTGGACCGGATCACAGATCTGCGAAGACCACAGCTGCCGGCCGGACGCCGCATCCATCGCGACCAAGCGGCAGTCGCCGGTCGCGACGTATACCTTCCCCTCCCACACGGCCACGCCGCGACTGACCCGCACGGCGTACGAGTTCTGGGTGCTGTAATCCATCTTCACGTTGGGGTCGGTCTTCCACAGCACCTTGCCGGACACGGCATCCACCGCATAGACCAGGGAGCGGGGGGCGCTCACGTAGATCACGCCGTCGACCTCGATGGGCTCGGCCGCCATGCCCATGGCGCTGTCGATATCGAGCGACCACGCCAGCCCGAGCTTGCCGACGTTGTTCTCGCTGATCTGCCGCAGCGGGCTGAAGTGCCGCTCGCTGAAATCGTGGCCGTTCACCAGCCAGTCGTCGCCCTTGTTGGCATCGGCGAGCACCCGAGCCTCGTTCACGTTCCCTGGCTCGGGTGGCTGGGCCATCGAGAAGCGCTCGGGCGAGAGCAGCCCGATCACAATCAGCGTCGCCGCCAGCGGCAGCAGGGTCGTCACTCGGTTCATAGCCACTCCTGGGGCTCGTCGTCGCATCAGGTAGCACACGTATCGCGGATCACCAGTTGGGTAGAGCTATCGCAGCGAACTCTCCCCTAGCGGCCGCCGTCGCTCGCCTCCCGGCCACGGATCGTCTCCACCAGCAATCATTTGCGGAAGAAAAACTCCAGGCCGAAGGTACGCGGCCGGAAGCTTTGTACCTGCTCGAGGCGGCTGACGCCGTTGTCCGGATTGACGCTGTAGGCGAACCAGTTCACCGGATGCGAGTCGGTCAGGTTGTTGACGAAGAAATCCAGCTCGCTCGGACCATGGAACACTCCGGTACGCAAATCCACGATATTGGTGGACGACAGGGTGAAGGCGGTCGGATCGTACTGCGCCGTGGTCGCATCCTCGGCCGGACTCAGCCACGGATTGCGACTCGAATAGGAATCGTCCATGTGGAAGAACAACTGCTCACCGTAGGCGGTGAACCGATACTGAAAACCGATGGTGCCGGTGAAGGGCGGAGCCGGCTGGCCGCTCGCGCCCTCGATGGCATCGCCGTCTGAGACGACGGGTGTTGCCTCCTCGGGCGTGATCCGCGAGGATCTGACGTAGCGCGCCTGAGTGTAGCCCGCGTCCACATTGAATTGAAAATTCTCCGTCAGCGCGTAGTCGAGCTGGAAATCGGCACCCTTGGCCACCGCCTGGCCGAGATTGGAGATGAAGCCGATCTCGCAGATCGGCAGCGTCACTTCCTGCTGGATGTTGTTCCAGTTGATGTAGTAGATGCTGCTCGCGATCTGAATGCGGTTCTCGATGTTCTCCTTGGTGCCGATCTCGTAGCTGCTGGTGGTGTCGGGATTGAAGGTCAGGGGCGCCCCGGAGATGTCGAAGTTCTTGAAGTCCAGGGCGCAGGCCGCGTACGGAATCGGGCTGTTGGCGCCGCCGGCGCGAAAACCGCGGGCGTAGGTCGCGTAATACAGCTGGTCGGGTGTCGCCTGGAAGGACAGGTTGACCTTCGGGGTGAAGGGGGACTTGCTCTCCCCGCCGGCGCCGATGGCCGTCCCATACTCCTGCGGCCCCTCGGTGAGCGACTCGAAATTGAACGCGAGCCACGACTCGCGCACTCCGACCGTCGCCTTCCATTGATCGGTGAAGTTGATCGTCGCCTCGCCGAACAGCGCGTATTGCCGATCGATGGTCTTCTCCCAGTTGTACCAGGAGGTGGGATCCCCGGTGTTCAGGGCATTGGGTACCAACGGCACGGTGAAGAACTGCGCCACAGTCTCCCCGGTCAGCAGCTCCGTGAGCGCCGCGAGATCCGGGTCGAGGATCGGATTCTGCGAGATGATGCGGTTGATATTGAAGAAAAACCCGGCCGTCCACACGAACAGAGCGTGCGTATCCGAGGACTGCAGTCGCAGCTCCTGCATCTCAGTATTCTGGAACTGGTAGATCGGCGATGGCGAGCGATAGTTGGCCAGGCTCGACGGCAGATGCACGCCGCTGCCGTTGAGCAGCGGGCAGGGCGGGATGAACGCCCCGCTCGCGCTCTCGCACATCAAGTCCTGATAGAAGCCGAGGTTGTAGAGCGTCGGCTCGTAGCCGCTGAATACGCCGAGCGTATCGCGATCCATGATCGCGCTGTTGGAGATCAGGTGCGCGAAGCCGAGGTCGCCGTCGATCTTGAGCGAAGTCAGCGTGAAGTCATCGCTCGTGGGGTTATACAAGGGATCGGCGCTGATCTCTTGGTTCGCGCTCGGATTGGAATAGAGCGGCCAGTACAGTGGATAGTCGTGGGTAGTACGATCCTGATAATAGACGGCCGGCGTGATCTGCAGACCCTGTACCGGTTGCCACAGGAACGCCAGCCGCGCGGTGAAGTCCTGGGCGCGGTTGGTGTTGGAGTCGACCACGTCATAGGGGCCGCCGGGGGTCTCAGCCGCACCGTTGGCGTAGGTCGGGTCGATGCGGTCGACCCACCCGCCATCCCAATTCTTGAACAGCGTGAGGCGCACGCCGAGGACACCGTCGATGAGCGGGGTGCCGCCGGCGACCCCGATCTGGTAGCTGTTCGCACCTCCCTGGGTGTAGGAGACCTGGTCGCGGCTGTAAAAACTGGTCTCGGTGAGACTCGGCTGGGTGGTGATGTAACGCACCGTGCCGCCCTCGGAGCCGGCGCCGAACAGCGTACCCTGGGGTCCGCGCAGCACCTCGATGCGATCAATGTCAAACGCCTCGGGCAGAACGTCAAAGCCCGTGCGCGTCTGGACCGGAGTATCGTCGATATAGATGCCGGTGGTGTCGGCGCCGCCCGTCGCCGCGATGCCGCGGATCGAGATGTTGTTGGTCCCCGAAGTGTCGATATTGACGCCGGGGGTATATTTCGCCATGTCCTGAAAATCCTGCACCCCGAGCTGATCGATGGTGGCCTGCGTCATCGCCGTGATACTGATCGGAACCTTATTGATGTCCTCCTCACGGCGTGTTGCGGTCACGAGTACCTCTTGCAGCTGAGCGCCCGCGGCCGCACCGGCGCTCGGGCTAGGCGCCGCGGCAGTGGCGGCGGCATCACCGGGGGTAGCGCTGGTCATCGCCGCATCGGCGGCAGCAATTGGGTCGGCGGTGGCGCCGGTGCCTTCTGCCGTCTGGGCGGTGGCGGTGCCGCCGTAGAGAAGCAGCCCGGCACATGCCATGGCGAGGATCGGGTGTAGCCCGGCTGGCGTTGAGTTCGGCTGCGCGGTGGTCATGGCTTTATTTCTCCCTCGAGGCAACCTTGAGCTTGTCGCGGTGGCAGCGGCTCGATCTGCGTGCTACACGGGTGCGCGGCAAGTACATACTATTCGAGTTATCGAACGAGCGTGGTGCGCTCGCAGAGCCGATTG
>JASHTF010000305.1 GCA_030040715.1 Gammaproteobacteria bacterium
GTGGAGCTCAACATCGGTCACGCGATCATCGCGCGGGCGCTGTTCGCCGGGCTGGCGTCTGCGGTGCGCGAGATGCGGGCATTGATGCTCGCGGCGCGCGGGGGCACCGCTGGCGTCGCCGGCGCATGATCTTCGGCATCGGCATCGACGTGCTCGAGTCGCAGCGCATGCACGCCACTTATGCGCGCTTCGGGCCGCGGCTGGTGGAGCGGCTGCTGATGGCCGAGGAGCGCGCGCAGTTCGAGCGTACGCAGCGCCCGCAGCGGTTTCTCGCCATGCACTTTGCCGCCAAGGAGGCGATCGTCAAGGCGATGGGCACCGGCTTTGCGCACGGCATCTGGGTGCGCGACGTCGGAGTGGTGCAGAACAGCTGGGGCAAGCCGGAAGTGATCTACTCCCTGCGCGGTGAGCAGATGCGCCAGCGTCTCGGCATCGGGGACGGTCACGTCACCCTGACCGACGAGGCGGGGCTGGTGGTGGCGGTGGCGGTGCTGATGCGCGCCGCGGAGGCGGTGCGGCGATGAGTAGGGCGCGACGGTGAATTGCCTGGTGTTCGACATCGAGACGGTGCCCGACGTCGAGCTCGGCCGCCGGCTCTACCGCCTCGACGGGCTGGACGAGGCCGCGGTCGCCAAGGCCATGTTTGCCCGCCAGCGCGAACGCAGCGGCAGCGATTTTCTGCCGCATTACCAGCAGCGCGTGATCGCAATCGCCTGCGCACTGCGCACGCGGGAGCAGTTTCGGCTCTGGAGTCTCGGCGATCTCGGCTCCGACGAGGGCGAGTTGCTGCGACGATTCTTCGAGGGTATCGAGAAGTACTCGCCGGAATTGATCTCCTGGAATGGCAGCGGCTTTGACCTGCCGGTACTGCACTACCGTTCACTCAAAAGTGGCGTGCAGGCGGCACGCTACTGGGAGACCGGCGAGGACGACGGCGCGTTCCGCTATAACAACTATCTGAGCCGCTTTCACTGGCGCCACCTCGATCTGATGGATGTGCTATCGGGCTTCCAGAACCGTGCGCGCGCACCGCTGAGCGATGCGGCGCTGATGCTCGGCTTTCCCGGCAAGCTCGGACTGTCGGGCGATCAGGTGTGGGAGGCCTTTCTGCGCGGTGAGTTGCTCGCGATACGCCGCTATTGCGAGAGTGACGTGCTCAACACGCACCTGATCTACCTGCGCTTTCAATACCTGCGCGGCCGCCTCGATGACGCCGGGCTCGAGTCCGAGCTGGAACGGGTACGCGCCACACTGCGCGCCTCGGAGGAGCCGCATCACGCCGAATTTCTGCGCGCCTGGGAGGCGGGGGCGCCGTCGCCCCGATTCACGCCCGGTTCGTGAGGATGCATCGCATGGGGACGGAGTGATGGCCAAGGAGATCGAGCGCAAGTTTCGGGTCAGCGGCGATGCCTGGCGCAGCGAGGTCCGTCGCAGCACCTTGCTGCGCCAGGCGTACCTGGCCAATACGGAGCGCGCCTCGATCCGCGTCCGTCTCGAAGGAGACAGCGCCGCGCAGCTGTCGGTCAAGGCGATGCGGCCGGGCATGACGCGCGACGAGTACGAGCTGCCGCTGGCGGTGGCTGACGCGCGTGAGATGCTCGAGCGGTTGTGCGTGGGCATCGCTATCGAGAAGTGGCGCCACATCGTCGTGCACGAGGGCAGCGAGTGGGAGATCGATGAGTTTCTGGCCGAGAACGCCGGTCTGGTGATCGCCGAGCTGGAGCTGGAGTCGGAACAGGACCAATTCGCCCGGCCGCCGTGGCTTGGTCCCGAGATCACGCACGAGGAGCGGTACTACAACTTTCGCCTGGCGCAAAGGCCGTTTCGTCACTGGCCGCAGAATTTGCGGGCCGCCCCATGAGCCTCGGCCCGCTGTTCATCGACGTCGCGGGCACCGAGCTCAGCGCCGCGGATCGCGAGCTGCTCGCGCATCCGCGGGTCGGGGGGGTGGTGCTGTTCAAGCGCAACTACGTCGACCCCGCGCAGCTGCGTGCACTGGTCGCCGACATCCGGGCGCTACGCACTCCACCGCTGCTGGTCGCGGTGGACCAGGAAGGCGGCCGAGTGCAGCGCTTTCGCACCGGGTTCTCCGAGCTGCCGGCGCCGCGGCGCATCGGCCAGCGCTTCGACGCCGATCCCCAGCAGGGACTGGCGATGGCACGCGCGCTCGGCTGGCTCATGGCAGCGGAGTTGCTCGCGTGCGGCGTGGATCTGTCGTTCGTTCCCTGTGTGGACCTCGATTATGGACTGTCCGAAGTCATTGGCGATCGCGCCCTACATGCCCAGGGCGGCATCGTGGCGCAACTGGCGATCGCCTACGTTCACGGCATGAGGGAGGCCGGCATGGCCGCCACCGCCAAGCACTTCCCGGGCCACGGCGCCGTGGTCGCGGACTCGCACCTGGCGCTGCCGATCGACCGGCGCGAGCTTGCGAACCTGGAGCAGGATCTGCTGCCCTATCGGCGTCTGATCGAGAGCGGTCTGGCGGCCGTCATGGTCGCGCACGTGCTGTTCCCGGCGGTCGACCCGCTGCCGGCGAGCTTCTCGCGCCGCTGGATCGAGGGGGTATTGCGGGGCCAGCTGGGCTTCGGTGGCCTGGTGATGGCGGACGATTTAACGATGGCAGGGGCCGCCGCGATGGGGGGGCCGCTCGAGCGCACCGAGAAAGCACTGGCGGCCGGCTGTGACCTGGTGTTGATCTGCAACGACCGCGCCGGCGTCGAACGGGTGGTTCAGGACCTGAGGCGGGAGATCGACCCGGTGGCGCAGCTGCGTCTGGTACGCATGCGTGGCCATAAACACATCGGTTTTGAGAACCTTGCCGCCTCGCCGGTCTGGCAAAGCGCGCGACAATGGCTGCAGCAGAGCACGGCCCCACCGGCACTCGAATTCCCGGCACAGGCCACCGGCCAGGGAGACAGCTGAGCATGGTCGAGATCTCGAGCCAGACGATGCGCGCCGCCCTCGATGGGGCGCCCGAGGGCATCGTCATCTGCGAGGCTCGGCCGCCCGATCACCCGCTCGTGTACGCGAATCGCGCCTTCCTGCAGCGCACCGGCTACGAGCTGGAGCAGCTGATCGGCCGCGACCTGCGCCTGCTCCAGCGCACCGATCGCGACCAGGAGGGCCGCTCGCAGCTGCGCGCCTCGCTGGCGCGCGGCGAGGGTTGTCGGGTCCTGCTGCGCAACTTCCGCAAGGACGGCACGCCGTTCTGGCTCGAGCTGCGGGTGCAACCCCTCGAGGGCGCGGGGCTGGTGGAGGGCGCTACCGACTCGCCCGCGCGCTACCTCATCGCCATTCAGCGCGAGCTCGATGAGCGCGAGCGGCCCGCGGCCTTGCCTACGGCGGGGCTGACGAGCTGGCTGCGGGAGGACCGGCTGTCGGGACTGGCCTCGCGAGCTTATTTCGAGCAGCTGCTGCAGCGTGACTGGCAGATCGGACTGCGCGAGGCGCGAGCGCTGACGCTGCTGGCGTTCGACATCGACGAGCTCGGCAGCTACAACGAGACCTACGGTCGCGCCGCGGGTGACGCGTGCATCCGACGTATTGCGGGCGTGATCGGCGCCGCGTTCCGCCGTGGATCCGACCTGGTGGCGCGCTGGCAAGGCGGCTGCTTTGTGGCGCTGGTGCGTAACCCCGATCCTGTGACGCTG
>JASHTF010000306.1 GCA_030040715.1 Gammaproteobacteria bacterium
CCGCGGCGTTGTTGCAGCTGTAGATCAATCCACCCACCGTCGCGCTCGAGATGCCGACATTATTTGCGTGGATGAGCGAGGGTTGGCCCGGGGCACAGGGCTGATTGACGAACGGGTTCGCCCCGCTCGGGCCGCCGATGCAGTTCGGATTGTTCACCAGCCGCTGGAAATCAAAACCCTGTTCCTGCGCACTGTAATAAACGTCTGGCACCCGCCAGAGCCCCGCGCTGCCCTCGATATGACCACGGGCGTCGTCGAAACCGGTGCCGAAGGTGATCGTGCCGCTGTACTGCTCGTGCGCGTTTTGATTGTTATTGCTGTCCTCGACATCGATCTGTAGGCCGTTGAAGTTGTGATTGAGGACGTAGTTGACCACTCCCGCCACCGCGTCCGAGCCCCAGATCGCCGAGGCGCCGCCGGTCACGACGTCGACACGCTCCACCAGGGTTGAAGGGATATTGCTGGTTTCGGCGCCGCCGTAGATGGTGCCGTTCACCACGCGCTGGCCGTCGATCAACAGCAGCGTGCGGTTGGGGCCGAGGTTTCTGAGGTTCAGCTGATCGAGTCCCGCCGCGCCGTTGCTGATGTTGTTCGATTCGTTGGAGTTCTGTGGCGATGAGGAGGCCGCAAACGCGGGCAGGCTTCGCACCGCGTCGCTGAGATCAGGCTGCGCGGCAGATTGCAGCTGCTGAATGCCGAGCGATGTCACGGGCGTCGGTTGATCGTAACCGGCGATCGTGATCGCAGACGCGCTGACCGTGACCTCCTGCAGCTGGACGCCCGCAGCGGGCGCCTCGCTGGCTTCGGTCGGTGCAGCAGCAGGCGCGGGTGCGTCAGCCGCGACGATCGGGTCGTTTTGTGCCAACACAGGACCCGCAGTAAATAGTGCGGCGACGGCCAGGAGTGCTGTAGTGGCTCTAAGCTTGAATGTCCACATGGTTCGCGAGTTCCTTGTTCTGTCCTTAAACGCGTTGTTCGTCAACCATCCGCTGTCATCGGGAGCGTAGGGGCAGGGCCCATCGACCGATGCGCGACACGCAATAGACCTGCTCCTCGGGTCGTTGCGCATCCAATGCCAGGCGGTGAAAGTGGCCACTGCGGTAGGGCTCGCGCCCTTCGAGTTTGTTGCAGCGACGCCACATGACGCTCCCCCTACGGACAAATAAACCACGGCCCCGGGTGAGTGTCAACCGGCGCTGTGCGCGGTGGAGCGTCACGCAGCGCGAAGGGACGGGACGATAGACGTGCGCGCTAAGGCGGCGTGGCCGCCGCTGCCTTGGCGGCCTCGCCGTGAAACCACTGAGCGGGGACCGGCCCGCGAATCAAAGCAAGGCCGACCCCCTCAAGCCGCAATGGCAGCGGCACTGCTTGCCAGCCACCTCGCCAGTGCAGCCTGCCAGGGCACCAGGAACCTGAGTTCAGCCCCCTAGATACGCGCGGACAAAGACACCATGCCGCTGCGGCCGGGCACCGTGAAGAACAGGTTCTGGTTGCCTACCGTGGTGCCGTTCCAGAAGTAGATCGAGTTGTTGTTGAACAGGTTCTGCAGCGTCACGTTCAGCTTCAAATCCTGCAGCGGCCCGAACGTATGCGCGAAGTCATAGTTGAAGGCCGCATTGACCGTGGAATAGCCGCCCAGAGGAATCGTGTCCTCGGAGTTGCCATAGCGAAAGCCGATGTAGTGATCGAGCAGCGAAGCCTGAATCGCGCCCTGCTGGTATTGCAGGCCGACCGCCGCGGTGCGTTCGGGCGTATCCGGTACCCAGGTGCCGTCCGACTTGGTGTGCGCGGCATTCACCGAGCCGCCGGTGTACAGGCTCAGGCCTCTCCATAGGACGAAAGTACCCTCATACTCCACGCCGCGATAAATCGTGCCGCCGAGGTTGTAGAAGACCGAGATGCCGTTGACGGCCGTTTTGCCGATCTCGTTGTTGAAGTTGATGTAGTACACGTCTGCCGACACGCTCATCCGGTCGCTCGCCCAGGAGGAGCCGGCCTGCCAGTTGGTGGTGCTCTGAGGCCGGACCGTGCTCTCGGCGGGATTGGTCGTGTACAGCACATTCAGATTGGGCGCGAGGAACCCCTGCGCCCACTGCGCGTATACGCTCCAGTTGTTCGACAACAGGTAATGCGCGTCCAGCGACGGCAGATTGCGCTGCCAGGTCTCGTCATAGTAGAGCGGCGTCAGGGTATTCTGATTGACCGGAGCGTCCAGGAGACGCTCGAAGCTGACCAACCGGTCTCCCGCCGAGAAGCTGAAGGCGTTGAACGGTTGCCATACGTACTGTAGATAACCCTGACGGGTAAACAGCTGATCGGTCATGATCCGATCGGCGGAGTCGAGCGCCGTCGGCTCGGTGCCGGTGAGGCCGTTGCCGGTCGGGTTATAGGCGTCGTTGTCGCTGAAATCCTCCTCGAACAGCGCCCGATAATTACTCTGATGGTCGTACCAGGCGCCGAGCTGCACGACGCCCGGACCGAGGGGATGCTCGATGCGGAAGATATCGCCGACCGAGCGGTAGTTGTTGTACAGGCGCTCGCCCGGGACGTCATTCGGTCCTTCAAAAGTACCGTTGGGAATCTCGCCCGGCGGATAGGTACCGTTCGGCAGCTGGCCGTTGACGTCATCGCCGTTCCAGCCATCGTGGTAGTAAGCGTAGGTATAGAGCTTGTTGTTCAGCGTCCAGCCGTCGAACTTGGTATTGACGCCGAGGTATTCGTAGTCGGTGGTGATCTTATCCAGGTTGTAGCCGGTATAGGCCTGGCTATCGGGGTTGTCGTTGTACGAGTAGGCGGGACCGTAAGCCGCGATGTCAGCGGGCGTCTCACCGATCGGGGGATGTTGCTGGAGCTTGTTGAGATTGGTCGCGAAGGTGATCGTGGTCGAATCACCGACCGGTTGCAGCACCTTCAGAAACGCGTTACTGCGCTGCAAGCCCGAGTAACTCAGATAGCCGTTGGTGCTGAACGACTGCACGTCCAGATAGGCGCTGGTGCCGCCCCATCTCTCTATCTGTCCGGTATCGAAGCGCGCGCCGGCGAGCAGCGTGTTGAAGCTGCCGTCGGCGACGTAGGCCGTAAGTGCCGATTCGCGGTAAGGATCGGCGGACTGTACGGCGACGGTTCCGCCGAAGGTCGCATCGCCGAGGGTCGCGGCGGTACCGGGACCGCGATCGACGACGACGCTACCGAGGTTCGAAGCGACGAAGTAGGAAGTTGAGTGATGCGTGAAATCGTTCGAGTCGCCCCACGGGATACCGTCGAAGGTGACGTTGAAGAAACCATCCTGGAAGCCACGGATCGAGGTATCCAGGTTCTCCATCATGCCGGGGCCATTCGGGTCCACCGTCCAGACGCTGGGCGTGAAACCGATGATGTCGGTGTAGTTCGCGAGCGGCGAATCGTTATTGTGTACGTAGTCGCCGCTGATGACCGATTGCGGCTCGGTGGCCACGAGCGATCCCTGCGACGGCGCCTGTTGCGGGCCGCTGATGGTCTGAGCGCTGACCACGACCTGATCGAGGCTCGGGTTGCCGGATTGCGCCGCGCTGGGGGTGCTCTGTTGCTGATCCGAGCCGTTTTGTGCGTGGGCGACGCCGCGGCCTGCGAGCAGTGCCGCCATGATCAGGATCGTCACACGCCTCGCACGGCGATTGCTCCGTGGGGTTACTGCTGTCATTGGTGTTGGTTGTTAGAGCCACAGGAATTGTGGCGTGCCGATCGTGCGGCACGGTTGTGTACTTTGTGTTACAGAGTGACTATAAATTTTTCATGAAGAAAATTTAATGCGCACGCTCGCGCAATTGGTGTAGGCGGTGGGCGTGAAGTCAGTCGGCGTGCGCCGGCCACAGCCACGCGGCACCACGCACGCCGCTCGAGTCGCCGTGCCGGGCACGCAGCACCGGGGTATCGACGCCGTCGGAGAACGCGTAGTGCGCGAGCCGCGGCGGCAGCTCGCGATACAGCGGCTCCATATTCGACAGGCCGCCGCCGATCACGATCACGTCGGGATCGAGCAGGTTGATGACCAACGCCAGGGCGCGCGCCAGGCGATCGAAATAGTGCTCGAGGCACGCGCGCGCCGCCACATCACCCGCCGCGGCAGCGCCGACGATCTGCTCCGCGGACAGCTCGCCGCCGCGACGAACGCGGAACTCGCGACTCATGCCAACACCCGATAGATAAGTCTCGATGCAGCCCGCCTTGCCGCAGTAGCACGGCGGCCCCGGAAGCTCATCGGCGCGCATCCAGGGCAGGGGGTTATGGCCCCATTCGCCCGCGATCAGGTTGCGCCCGCGCTGCAATTGCTTTGCGACCACGATGCCGCCGCCGACGCCGGTGCCGAGGATCACGCCAAACACCACTTCGTGCGCCGCGCCCGCGCCGTCGATGGCTTCGGAGAGTGCAAAGCAATTGGCATCGTTCTCGAGCCGCACCGGCCGTCGCAAGCGTGCGGCGAGATCGCTGCGCAGCGGCTTGCCGTTGAGCACCGTACTGTTGGAGTTCTTGAGCAAGCCGCTGCGTTTGGAGATCGCCCCCGGAGTGGCGATGCCGACGGGGAGCGGCGACTGCGCGCCGGTCGCTCGCTCAGCCTCCTGCACCAACGTCTCGATGCAGTCGAGGATCGCCGGGTAGTTGCCGGAGGGAGTGGGCTGGCGCGCTCGTATCAGCGTGCGTCCGCTGTCGTCCACGGCGATCACTTCGATCTTGGTGCCGCCCAGGTCAACGCCGATACGCATCGCTCACCGTGCCAGCGTCATCGTCTGCCACAGATTGTCACATATGAGAGACAAACACGCACTCAATGAGCTGGGAAGTCTCAATTTCAGAGACAATCTGCTCGCCGTGCGGGCGCGCTCCCTGCGCCACAGGCGCCCTTCGGGCGTGCCTGCGATCAGCGACTGGCGACGTTCTGCGAGGACTTCTGCAGCAGAAACGGAAACGCCCGCCGCTCGGTAACCTCTTCCACCGCGCGGTGCGCCTCGAGCATGGCCGCGTCGGTGTGCGGGCTGGCAGCCGCATCCGCGTTGGCGATGCTGATGAGCCCGTAGGGTTGCCGCGCCTTCACGCACGGCCGCTCGTCGCTCTCCGTGAACACCCACTCGACCGGATCGTAGAGGCTGCTATAG
>JASHTF010000307.1 GCA_030040715.1 Gammaproteobacteria bacterium
GCGAGCATCGCCAGCCCCGCCTCGCGATCGGCGGGCTTGCCGAGCATCTCATCGTCCAGCACCACCGCGGTGTCGGCCCCGAGCACCGGCAACGCGCTCGCCAGCCCGGCGCGCACCTGCAGGGCCTTCTGCTCGGCGAGCCGCACGACGCAGCGCTCGACCGGCTCGCCCTGCGCGCGCCGCTCGTCGAGGTCGGCAGGCACGACGCGGTAGCTCACGCCGATCTGCGCGAGCAGCTGCGCGCGCCGCGGTGAGGCTGAGGCGAGAATCACGACATCCGCAGGGGCGCTCATGGGATCAGCCGCGGTGGTAGGGATGGCCGGCGAGCAGGCTGATCGCGCGGTACAGCTGCTCGAACAGCACCACGCGTGCCAGCGCATGCGGCAGCGTCAGGCGCGACAGCGACCAGCGAAAATGCGCGCGCGCCAGCACCTCGTCCGCGAGACCGTCGGGCCCGCCGATGATGAAGGCGAGGTCCTGTCCCGCCGCACGCCGCTGATCGAGCCAGTGGACCAGCTCCAGCGTGGTCGGTTCGCGGGCGTGCTCATCGAGCGGCACGACACAGTCGCGGGCTGACAGCAGCGCGACGATCCGGCGCGCCTCCGCCGCCTTCGCCTCCTGCGCCGCCTTCGGTCCCTCACGCCGATAGGCCGGTGCGATCTGCGTGAGCGTCAAGCTCCACGGGCGTCGCAACCGGCGCGCATAGTCTTCGTAGGCCGCGTCCACCCAGTGCGGCATGCGGGTTCCCACTGCGATCAGCCGCAGACGCACGATCCTAGCGCGCCGGCGCCGGCGCACGTCGCGTGCGCGTACGGGCGGAGCGGGCGCGGCGCGGGAGCGGCGTGGGTGCATCGAGCGGCGCTTCCCACAGCTGCTCGATCGCATAGAACTCGCGCACGCGCGGCAACATGACATGGATTACCACGTCCTGCAGATCGACCAGCACCCACTCGCCGTCGCGCAGACCCTCGACGCCGAGCGGCCGGTGCCGGCTGGCGCGCGCCTTCTCGATGGTGCGCTCGGCAATGGCGCGTACATGGCGGTCGGAGTTGCCGCAGGCGATGATCATGACGTCGGCGACATCGCTCTGTCCGCGCACGTCGTAGTGTCTGATGTTGACCGCCTTCATCTCTTCCAGCGCTGTGAGCACCAGCGTCTCGAGCGCGGAGCTCCCGCGGGGTGCGCGGCGCGCGGCGCGGCGCGGACGGGCGGTCGGGGTCATGCGTGTAGAGATACCTCCTCAGTGGTCGCGCGGAGCATAGCATCCGGTGCTTTGAATGATATCGCGCACCGGCTCGGGGACCAGGTAACGCAGATCCTGTCCTGACAGCAGCAGCGCGCGCAGATCGCTGGAGGCGATCTCGAGCTGCGTCACCGGTTGGATCAGGATGCGGCCGCCGCTGCAGCGGTGCAGTTCCGCAACGGCGTCCGTGCCGCGTTGAGCGATCAGCTCCGCCAGCGGTCCGGTCACCGGTTGGTCCCACCCAGGCCGGCGCGCCACGACCACGTGACACAGCTCGAAGATAGCGCGCCACCGGTGCCAGCCCGGCATACCGAGAAAGGCATCCATCCCGACGAGCAGACACAGCGAGCGCTGCGGGTGCTCGCGGCGCAGCTCACTGACCGTATCGACCGAGTAGGAGCGCCCGGCACGGCGGATCTCGCGATCATCGACCGAGAAGCCCGGCTGATCTCTCACCGCCGCGCGCACCATCGACAGCCGCAGCTCGCTCGACGCCAGCGGCGTCTCCCGGTGCGGCGGCTGGCCGGCGGGCACGAGCACCACCTCACTCAGGTTCAGCTTTTGCAGCAGCTCGAATGCGGTGCGCAAATGCCCATAATGGATCGGATCAAACATGCCGCCGAACAGCCCGATCGGCAGCGCGGCCGGGCGCGGCGCGAGTGCCGCCATCGTCACGGCCGCGCCGGCGGTGCCGGCGGTGCCGGCGGCACCAGCGGCAGTCCGGGTCCGCCGCTGAGCTCGGCTGCCAGTACCGCGACCTCATCCCACGGCTCACCGCTCAGCAGCCCCTTGGTCATGCGATCGGCCCGCGCCGCGCGCCGTAACAACCGCAGCAGCCCGAGTCGCGCGTGCGGCGGCACCCGGCCGCGCAGCTCGCGCAGCAATGCCCATAGCACCAGCACGAGCTCGGTGCCCTCGGCTCTCAGGCTCTCGAGGATACGCAGCGCCCGCGCCCCCTCGCCCGCGCGCACCGCGTCCGCGAGTTGAAACACGTCGAAGCGGGCGTTGTCGGAGCTGCCCGCGACCACATCGGCGAGCTCCACGCGCGCGCCAGCGGGCAGCAGCAAGGCGAGCTTGTCGATTTCCTGGCGTGCGGCGAGCAGATTGCCTTCGCTGCGCTCGGTGAGCAGCGTCACCGCCGCCTCGCTCGCACCGAGTCCCGCAGCCGCAAAGCGCGCGCGCAGCCACTGCGGCAGGCGAGCGCGCTCGAGCGGCCAGATCGCAACCCAGGCGCCGCGGTCCAGCACCTCCTGCACCCACGGCGCGCCCGCCGCGTCGCGCTCGAGCTGCCCGGTTACGATGAGCACCAGCAGCTCCTCGCCGGCCACCTGTGCGAGCCGCCGCAGAGTCGTAGCTCCGTTCGCGCCAGGCTTGCCGCTCGGCAGTCGAATCTCCACGCTGCGGCGCGCGGCAAACAGCGACCGCGCCTGCGCCGCCTGCTGCACCTCGTCCCAGATGGCGCCGTGACGCTCGATGAAGAACACCTGGCGCTCGGCGAAGCCGCGCGCGCGCGCGGCGGCACGAATCGCATCCAGCGCCTCGCCGACTCGCAGCGGCTCGTCACCGGACACGAGGTACACCGGGCGCAAGCGCTCGGCGAGGTCGGCGCTGAGACGCTCGAGCGTAAGCTTCACAGGTTGTGCTCCATCGAGGCGATATCTTAAGCTGCGGTGGCGGAGCCTGCTGCAGCGCCAGCAGTACGGCCGGAGTTCTTGCAGCATGCCGACCCTCTTCGAGCGCATCATCGCCGGCGAGCTTCCCGCCACCTTCATCCACCGCGACGACCAGGTGGTGGCCTTCCGCGACATTCATCCGCGCGCACCGACGCATGTGCTGATCGTGCCGGTGAAACCGATTCCGACGCTGAACGACGTGACCGCGGCCGATGTGCCGCTGTTGGGCCACATGCTCCGGGTGGCCGCCGAGCTCGCCCGCCGCGAGGGGATTGCCGACGATGGCTATCGCGTGATCGTCAACTGCAATCGGCACGGGGGTCAGGAGGTCTACCACCTGCACCTGCACCTGCTCGGAGGCAAGCCGCTCGGACCCATGGTGTCGGTTTGAGCACCCAAGACCAGGCTGCCCACGGCGTGCTGTACCCGCCGATCCGGCCGTTCCAGCAAGGGTATCTGCGCGTCTCGGCCCTGCACGAGCTGTACTACGAGCAGAGCGGCGAGCCTGATGGCAAGCCGGTCGTGTTCCTGCACGGAGGACCGGGTGGAGGCACCGATCCGGCGATGCGACGCTTCTTCAACCCGCGACGCTACCGCATCGTGCTGTTTGATCAGCGCGGCTGCGGCAAGAGTCGCCCACACTCCGAGCTGCGCGAGAACACCACCTGGGATCTGGTCGCCGACATCGAACGGCTGCGCACGCATCTGGGCATCGAGCGCTGGCAGGTGTTCGGCGGCTCCTGGGGCTCGACGCTGGCGCTGGCCTATGCCGAGCGCCATCCCGAGCAGGTCACCGAGCTGGTTCTGCGTGGCATATTCCTGCTGCGTCGCTCGGAGCTGCAGTGGTTTTATCAGAATCCCCAGGGCGCAGGCTCGATCTTTGCCGATCTGTGGGAACAATATGTCGCGCCGATCCCGCTCGAGGAGCGCGGTGATCTGATCGCCGCGTACTATCGGCGGTTGACCTCGGAAGACACCGCGGTCCGTCGGGCCGCGGCGCACGCCTGGGCCACCTGGGAGGGCGCCACCAGCTACCTGCGCGCCAATCCGCGCTACGTCGCCAAGTTCAATGACGCGCGCTATGCGGGCGCGTTTGCGCGCATCGAGGCGCATTACTTCATGCACGCGGGCTTTCTCGAGACCGACGATCAGCTGCTGCGCGATGCGGCGCGCATCCGCCATATTCCCGGGGTGATCGTGCAGGGCCGCTACGATATGGTTTGCCCGCTGCGCAGTGCCTGGGATCTGCATCGTGCCTGGCCGCAGGCCACGCTGAGCATCGTTGCCGACGCCGGCCACTCGGCCTTCGAGCTCGGCATCATGCGCGCGCTGGTGCAGGCGACCGATCGGTTCGCGCGCGGCGCCACCCGGGGCACGTCCATGCAGCGTGCGGCCAGTGCGCAGCGCACAACCGGGAAACAACGCCCACGCGCCCAACCGCGCGCGGCGCGCCGGGCACGGCGCGGCGGCCGCGTGCGAGGACGCGCGCGCGGCTGACGCAATCACGACCGGACCGGGGGCTCCATGGATTGGATCGTACTGGTGTCGCTGCTGGCCATCCTGCAGCTGGTGCTCTTCAGCAGCCTGGTGAGCCGGGCACGCGGGCGCTACGGAGTGCGCGCGCCGGCGATCGGCGGCCACGACATCTTCGAGCGCTACTACCGCGTGCACGCGAACACCGTCGAGCAGCTGGTGATGTTCCTGCCGGCGCTGTGGCTCGCGGCACGCTATGTGCCCCCGCTGTGGCCGGCGCTGCTCGGCGCACTGTATCTGGTCGGCCGCCTGCTGTATGCGCGCGCCTATGTCATCGACCCCGCGCGCCGCGCGCTCGGGTTCGTGCTCAGTGTATTGCCGATCATCGCGCTGGCGCTGATCGGGTTGGTGGGCGCGATCGCCCACCTTGCGCGCGGCTAGGGCTCACAAGGCCGATAGCCGTCGCATCACCACGCCGGTGAGCTCACGCGCGAGCGCGGTGCTGAGCACCGCGGCCTCGCGCTGCTTGGCGAGCTGCTCGCTCTCGCTGTAGCTGTAGTCGCGCACCAACACGCGCTGCTCGGGAGCGAGCAGTTGCTTGCCATTCAGATCCACCGCGAACCGCACCGTGTAGCTGAGCTCGTACTCGGT
Source organism: Gammaproteobacteria bacterium (assembly GCA_030040715.1). Taxonomy (GTDB): domain Bacteria; phylum Pseudomonadota; class Gammaproteobacteria; order Steroidobacterales; family Steroidobacteraceae; genus FEN-1191. Next base: position 5,041 of record JASHTF010000307.1, read on the forward strand.
CGGCACGTTCAACGTCGAGACCGTCAGGATGCTCTCCTTGGTGGCGTCGGTCAGGATGTGCAGCACCGCGGCGGAGCGGTCGGTACCGCCATCGTCGATGCGCGTGCCGGCGGCGAGCAGCGCCTGACGCAGTCCCCGATAGAAGTCCGACTGCGTGTCGATGGCCTCGATGCGCACCACCGCCAGCGAGCGCGGCAGCGGGTAGGCACCCTGCAGGTGAAAGCCGCAGCCGCCGAGCATGCCGCAGCCGAGCACGCCGACGGCGATCGCCGCCGCCGCCACACCGACGCCGCTGCTGCGGGTACGCACGCGCGCGTCCGCGCTCACTCGACCACCAGGTTCAGGAGCTTGTCGGGGACATGGATCGCGCGGCGGATCGGCTTGCCGGCGACAAAGCGCTGCACGGTCGGCTCGGCCAGCGCCGCGTCGAGCACCTGCTGCCGCTCGGCGCCGGGCGGCAGCCGCACGCGGCCTCGCAGCTTGCCAT
>JASHTF010000308.1 GCA_030040715.1 Gammaproteobacteria bacterium
CCGTGATTTGGGCGCCGCAGCTCCCGCATTGGTACAGCATGCGACCGAAGCGATCACGAGCGATCTCGAGCACTTCGTAGCGGTGCCCGCGCTCCTGGCAGGAAGGGCAATCGTAGTAATGCTCGTCGTCAGCAAGTGCTTGCGACATTGCCGTTCTCCCGAGGCAGGGCTCGAATCAAGAGATGCTAGAGCGTGGGGAAAAGACCATAAATACTCCCATGACGCAGTTGCGTCAATTGCGCACGCCTTTCGGGATTAGCGTGACGCCGACGCCGACGCCGTCGACCGAAGGCGCGTGGCGCGACTCGCTCACACGCGCTACGCCGACGCTGCTCGTCGTGCACGCATAACGGCGACGCTGTCGATCGCGATGGTCACAGTCGATGCCGCCGACGATGCGCGTCGCGTACCGTCTCAACAATTCTAATGCACGCGCGCGCGATGCAGCGGCGCGATGCGCGCCCGACCAATTTCGGTCGAGCAAACTCGCTCCCATCCGCACCGCGGGTGCATTACATATTCAAGGCGATTCAAATGCGCTCGCTCGCCGCAAAATTTTGCACGCAGATTTTTGCCGTGCCTATACTCATGTGCTGAGAACAAACATGAAGATCGGATTCGTCGGCTTAGGGAAACTCGGTTATCCGTGTGCGCTCGCGATGGCCGCGAAGGCCCACGATGTGCTGGGTTACGACGTCAACCCGGGCAACATGAATCACGCGCCGCGCCCCTATAATGAAGCCTGTGAAGATGGTGTGACCCCGATGAGCACCATGCTGAAATCCTCGACACTGCGGTTCGGGAGCTTGGCCGCGGTCGTCGAGCACAGCGAGCTGCTGTTCGTCGCCGTGCAAACTCCCCATGATCCGCGCTACGAGGGCGTTACCCGTCTTCCCGCGGAGCGGGTCGATTTCGATTATTCGTTTCTGGTCGACGCCATCAAGCAGATTTCCGCGGTGACCAAGGCACCGAAGAAAGTCATCATCATTTCTACCGTATTGCCTGGCACGATACGCAACCACGTTTTGCCGCACGCGTCCGAATTACTCAGGATCTGCTACAACCCCTACTTCATCGCCATGGGGACGACGATCAGGGATTTCCTGCACCCTGAGTTCATTCTGCTCGGCGTGCACGATCCAGACACCGCACGGGCGGCGCGAGCGTTCTACGCGACGATCTGTGATGCGCCGGTGTATTGCACCGGGATCGAAAACGCAGAGCTGATCAAGGTCGCCTACAACACCTACATCGGCATGAAGATCGTGTTTGCAAACACGCTGATGGAGATTTGCCACAAGATGCCGAATACCGATGTGGACGCGGTTACGAGCGGCCTCAAATTGGCGACCCGGCGCCTCATCAGCACGGCCTACATGGAGGGGGGCATGGGCGATGGGGGCGGATGCCACCCGCGCGATAACATCGCGCTGTCGTGGTTGGCGCGCCAGATCGGCCTCAGTTATGACTGGTTCGACAGCGTTATGGTGGCGCGCGAGCGCCAGACCGAGTGGCTGGCCGATCTCATGTGCAGCTACGATCTGCCCAAGGGTTTGATCGGTTATGCATTCAAGGCCGGGACCAACATCTGCGTCGGCAGCCCGGCGCTATTGCTGGCGCATATTCTGGAACAACGGGGTCATCGCGTATTCCGCTACGACCCGGTGGTCGAACAGGCGGAGCAAGACCTCTCGCAAATGCCCCCGCACGTGTTCCTGGTCGGGACCAATCACCCGCAATTTGCACGACTGAACCTCCCAAACGGTTCGGTGGTCATTGACCCCTGGCGTTTCGTTTCCGCCAATCAAGGGGTTCACCTCGTGCGTGTGGGTGCGGCGGCGTGACGGCAATCTGACCGTCAGCCTCGGTCAGGACGACTGGCAATGACAAGGCCGTCACTCTCGTCACTGCTGCGGCAGACGATTCCACTTCGGGTTGGCAGCTTGCGCCGGCAACTGGGGAGCGCCCGTGGACAGCTGCGTCGGTTGGCGCGGCGCAGCTATGACCGCGTGCGAGCCATCCATCCCGCGTATCCCAACACCCTGTTGAATCGTGGCGCCGCCCTGGCGGCCGCCGGGCAGCTTGCAGAGGCGCTGGCCTATTACGATCGTGCTATCGGGCTCAGGCCGAACAACGCTGCCGCCCTCTACGACCACGCCGTGATACTGCGCCGCCTGAAGCGATCGGATGAGGCCTTGGCGAGCCTCGATCGTGCCCTGGCGCTCGAACCTGATTTTGCCGCGGCACTGATTAGTCGGAGCAAGATTCTGCGTTTGTTCGGGGACATTGACGAGTCGGTGAAGTGTCACAGGAAAATGATGCAACTCAGGCCGCACGATCCGACGCTGCACACGGCGCTCATTTTCACCCTGAACTTCGACCCATCCGCTACCGAAGCCGAGAAGCAGCGCGAACGCGCCGAATGGAACAGGAGACACGCGCAAAAATTCAGATCCGGTTGGAAGCCACACGACAATGATCCCGACCCGGAGAGACGCCTGCGGATAGGCTACGTGTCACGCTATTTCCGACGCGACAACGCCGCCTACGGGTTTGCCAATGCCATTCTCCATCGTGATGCCGAGCGCAGTGAGATATTCTGCTATTCGGATTCTGAGTCTGAGGACGATGTGAGCGCGCGTATCCGCGAGCGCGCCCACCATTGGCGCCTGACCGGAGAATTGTCCGACGACCGGCTCGCCGACCTGATTCGCCAGGATAGGATCGACATCCTCATCGACTGCGTCGGGCACATGTCCGGTAATCGCCTGCTGGTATTCGCGCGCAAGCCGGCGCCGGTCCAGGTGACGGCATGGGGGGAGCCGACCGGAACCGGTCTTGAAGCGATGGATTATCTGTTCGCCAGTCCCGTGTTGGTGCCAGAGTCGGACCGCGGATTGTTTGCGGAGCACGTTATCGATTTTCCGAACTTCACCGGCGTGTGGAGTCCCGATCAGCTGCCGGACGTGGGTCCCCTGCCTGCGCTCAGCCAGGGGTACGTCACGTTCGGTTCCTTCAATCGGGTGGCCAAGCTGAGCGCGCCGACGATTCAGTGCTGGGCGGCGATCCTCAGAAGGCTGCCGCAAGCGCGCCTGATTCTCAAGAACCTCAGCTTCGGGGAGCCCGCGATACAGCAGCGGATCAGAGACGCTTTCGAAAGGCACGGCGTTGCGGCAAGCGCCCTCATATTCCTCGGAAGCACGGACCGGCAAACCCACTTCGCCTGCTATAACCTGGTCGACATCGCCCTCGATCCGTTTCCGCACGCGGGAGGGATGACGACGCTGGATGCGTTGTGGATGGGCGTGCCGGTCATCACCTGGTCGGGGAGGTCGGTTTCGGCTCGTTGGGCTGCCACCAGCCTGGTCCCACTGGGTCTGACGGACTTCGTCGCCGACGGTCCGGAAAGCTACCTCGAGCTGGCGGTTGCCAAGGCCGCAGATCTTGAATCGTTGTCACGTCTGCGGGCGAGCTTACGTACACGCGTCGCTACCTCGGAATTTGGCGATGGTCCCAACTATTGCCGCTTGGTGGAGACGGCCTGCCGGGAAATCTGGCGCCGGTGGTGTAGCGAGCAGCGCTCAAACGGCGCGACCACGGCAAGATCCGCGGAGAGCGGGCCTTGAACATTGTCGGTATCTCGTGCGGCTATCACGATTCCGCGTGTTGCCTGCTACAGAACGGTCGGATCGTCGCCGCGGCTCAGGAAGAGCGGTTTTCCAGAATCAAGAACGACAATTCATTCCCGGTCGCGGCGTTTCGCTACTGCCTGGATCAAGCGGCCGTCAGCATTGCCGATATAGCGTGCGTTGCGTTCTACGAGGACCCGGCGCAGAAGCTCGCGCGCCAGCTGTGGATGGGAATGCTGCCCGGGGTGACTCAGGAGCGACGCGCCGCAATCGAGCGGCGCGCGCTCGCCACTCATCCGCTGGAGGAGATACGGCTGGTCACGGGATACGAGGGTCCGATCGAGGTCGTCGATCACCATCTGTCCCACGCGGGGAGCGCGTATTTCTTTTCTGGTTTTGACGAGGCGGCGATTCTCACCGTCGACGGCGTGGGCGAATGGCCGACTACTACCTATAGCTCTGCCCGAGACACTGAAATAAAGCGGCTCGATCAGGTCGATTTCCCCGATTCGCTCGGCCTGTTCTACGCCGCCATCACCGATTATCTCGGCTTCGAGGTCAACGAGGGCGAATACAAGGTCATGGGGCTCGCGCCCTACGGCCGGCCAAGGTACCTCGACAAAATCCAGCAGATCGTCGAAGACGGAGCGAAGGGACAGTATCGGCTGAACTTCAGCTACTTTTCGTTCCTGTACCAAGACCGGATGTTCTCCGATGCCCTGTGTGAATTACTCGGGGCGCCGGCACGTGCCTCTGGAGCGGAGATCACACAGTTTCATATGGACGTTGCCAGCAGCGCGCAGCGACTGCTGGAAGAGATCCTGCTGGCGAAGGTGCGTTACCTGCACACTCTGGCGCCAAGCGAAAATCTCTGTATGGCAGGCGGGGTGGCGCTCAACGTCGTGGCCAATTCGCGCTGCCTGAACGAAGGGCCTTTCAGGCATTTATTCGTGCAGCCCGCGGCCGGCGACGCCGGAGGGTGCCTGGGCGCTGCGGCAATCGCGCACGTCAGGCGCATCGGTGCTCGCCCCGACAGGGAACGACTCCGGCATGTCTACTTAGGCCCGTCGAATTCTGTGGAGGGCACCAAGCGCATCCTCGATTCCTCGGGAGTCGCTTATCGGGACTACCGCCACGATGAAACCGGGCTGATCGACACGATCGTGAGCCGCCTGATCGAGGGCAAGGTCGTGGCCTGGGTGTCCGGACGCATGGAGTTTGGCCCCCGGTCACTGGGAGCGCGCTCGATCATCGCCGACCCGAGGCACCCCGAGATGCGAGATCGGATCAATGCGCTGGTGAAAAAGCGGGAGGCGTTCCGGCCGTTTGCGCCGGTAGTGTTGGAGGAATTTGCCGCGCAGCACTTCGCGTTGGACCACGCCTCGCCCTTCATGTTGGAGGTTTGTCAGGTTACCTCGGCGATACGGCTTCCCGCGGTGACGCATGTCGATGGCTCGGCGCGTGTTCAAACCGTAACGCGCGGTGCCAACCGACGCTTTGCCGACCTGTTGAGGCATTTCCATGAGAGAACCGGCTGCCCCATCCTGTTGAACACGTCTTTCAATCTGCGCGGCGAGCCGATCGTCTGTTCCGCGATCGACGCGATATCCACATTCGGTCGTTCCGAAATCGATGTTCTCGTGCTCGAGGATTTCGTGGTCGACAGAGCCGATGTGCCTCAGGCGTGGAGAACATTTCGACCGAACACGCGGGCGGCACTCGAATTCGATGTGTACGCGATGCTGTGACAGCACTGTTGAATGCCTAGGGCGATGCCCCAGATTTGGCCAGGGATACAGCCTTGTTTAGTGTCAAGAGGATTCTAAAGTCGCTGGTGCATCATCTCGGCTACGAGATCCAGGCGCTGCCAGGACCGGGCCGGTACGCACTGTTCGAAGAACCCGAGCGACGCGACTATGAGGTATTGAAATCATTCGCGGCCCGGGCTACGCGGTTCTACACGCCGAACCAAGCCGACATCATTCGCGCGCTGGGTCTCACGCTGCTGCGGCAGGGTCCGCAGCAGAATTCATATACGCGCGTTGAAATCGGCGACGAGCAGACGCTGAGTCTGGGAGTGTGGACCAGGCAAGCACCGGGCCGACAGGTGCCGTTCATCCGCGATAAGAAGATGAGATCAGAATGGTTCTACTGGGCAGACCATGACCGGATCGAGCCGAAGCGCACACGGTGGCGCGTGGTACTGCTCGGCGAATCGGTCGCACGGGGATATTTTTACGATCCGCAGTTCAACGTCGCCTCGGTGCTGCAGCGGCTGCTCGAGGCTGAGCTCGGGCGAGGGAAAATCGATGTCATAGATCTGGCCAAGACCAATCTCAGGATGCCCGAGCTCAAGACCTGTATCGGGCAGAGCCTCGCACTTGCCCCCGACGTGCTGGTGATCTTTGCCGGCAATAATTGGCACCCGCATCTTTCAGACGCGGACATTCCCTACGTTGAGAGCCTGGTGCGGCGGCTCGGCGTGCCAGGGGTGAAAGCCTATCTGGATGAGAAGCGAGCCGATTTCACCCGCAGTCTCGTGGATCAGACCAATCAGCTGCTGGCGCGACGCCAGGTAAAGCTGGTCTGGGTCATTCCTGACACCAATCTCAGGGACTGGGTCGATCCCACGGCCATCGCGCCGTTACTGCCAGACGACGGCAATAAGCTTTGGCGCCAATACGACCGACAGCTCAGTCAGGCATCGCAGACTCAGGATTACGCTCAAGTAGAGAAGCTGGCCGCGCAGATGCTCGAGTTGGATGGTGGCACGAGTACCGTGCCGCTGCGCTTCCTGGCTGAGTCGGCCGCAGCACGGGCGGATGTTGACGCCGGGCGGCGGTACAT
>JASHTF010000309.1 GCA_030040715.1 Gammaproteobacteria bacterium
ATCGCCGTTGCGCAGTTGATGCTGCGGCCAACTATAGAGTGTTCTGCCGCGCGCATCGGCGAACACGGCGCCCTCGAGCTCGCTCGCCTCGACTCGGAACCCGGGCGGCATTGGCACCGGCAGGTACGGCTCCCGCGCTTGCGCTGCGCCTGACGGCACTTCCGACCACGCGCTCGTGCTGCTCAGTCCCAGCACCGCCAATGATGCTCCCGTGACGATCAGTCTCTCAAACCGCATCGTTGCGCACCCTCTCAGGCAAGCATCTCGCTGATTGCCTTCGAGGTCTGATTGCTTTGCGTTCCCCACGAGCCGAGCTCGACCCCGAAGAGCTTCATCATCGTGTAGCCGAGTCGAGTCGCCGGAGTCGCAGCTCCATCGATGTGCAGACCCGATTTGACACGCCCGCCCGCGCGTCCCGCAGTGAACATCGGAATGCCTTCGAGCGAATGAATTCTCGCCCAGGCATGATCGGTCGATCCGTAGATCAACAGGTTGTCGAGCAGCGTGCCGTCACCCTCTTTGATCCCGCCGAAAGCCTGAACAAAGTAAGCCCAGGACTCCATCGAGCGCCGCAGGAACCAGGACGCGGTCGGTTGATACCCCAGAGCGGCATCGACGGCTTCCTCATGGGTGGTCGTGTGATGAGGCTTTTCATAGCCAGCCTTGGCGGTCGAGGCCGACGCGGTCGAATAGGCCATGTTGAACACCCGCGTCTGGTCGCAGGCCACGGCCATCACCAGCAGGTCCGTCATCATGCGATGACGCTCGGCGACGAGCGTGGTTTCCAAACCGGCCGGTGGGTCCGCCTGGGTTGCTGCCGGCGGCCGGCATGCGGCGATGGGCTCGGGTTTGGTCAGCTGCTGATCAAACTCGTGCTCCAGGTCCCTCAGCCCCGTGAAGTACTGCTGCAGTCGCGCCCGATCCTCACTGCCCACCGCCTTGACGACGGCCTGAGTTTGATCCATCAGCGCCGATAGGATGCCTTTGCGCAGCATCACGCGCGGATTGGGCGTAAAGCTCGATGCGTTCGGGTCCTGAAAATCGGGGCCAAACAGGCGGGTATAGAAATTGAGCGGTGACCACTCCGCGGAGTTGGGAGTGTTGGCGTTCTCGTAACTGAAGGTGTTGCGGACATCCCCGTCCGCGGTGGCGGTCAACTGCGGAAAGCGCGTCGTGCGGCCGATCTGCCGCGAAATGGTTACGTCGATGGTCTGGCCCGGGCGATCATCCTCGCTGGCCGGTGCCATTCCGGTGCGCAGGATGACCCAGCCGGTGTAGTGACACAGATTCTGTGCCGCATCACGCAAGGCGTTGAAGTTGGTGTAGAGGTTCAGATGGTCGCGCACCGGCGCGAGCGCGGCGATCTCCTCGGGCAGATCGTAGTGCGCTCCGAGTGTCTTGGGCACAAACACCCTGGCATCCATCCCCAGACCCCAGAACCAGGTTCCGAAACGCACCGGGATCGGCTCCCCCGAAGCCATCGCAGTGCCGTTGCCGTTGAGAAAGCAATCGAGCAACGGCAGCCCGAGTGTGACCGCACCGCCCTCCAGCATGCCGCGCAGCACCCGCCGCCTGCTCAGCCTATTGAGAACCATTGAAGCTTTCATCAGTGACCTCCGTGGGTGGGCAGCCCGGCGCTGCGGGCAGCCGTCGAGGTGCCTGCCACCTTCGCTACGCTGGGGGACGCCGCAGGCGGTGTGACCTCGGAGAAAACGCTACTCAGCGCGATCGTACGCAGCAGCGCCGGTAGGCGATAGCCGCCGGCGGCGAAGCGCTGATTCAGATAGCTGAGCACGCTCTTGTCGTCGCTTCTGGGCGTGCCGCCGGTGGCGTAATCGTAGACCCGCGTGACCAGGCACTTCGGTAGCTGCGGATCATCGTGCAGTACCAGCCCCAGACCGATGGCGTCGGTGAAGCTCTTGCCATCGAGGCTCCCGCTCGCATCGATCGGCGCGCCGTTCTCGGTGGTGCGAAACTCGCCCGCGCCGTCAAAATTCTCGAGCGCGAGGCCGATCGGATCGGTGATGCGGTGACAGCCGGCACACACCGGATTGCTCCGGTGCGCCGTCAGGCGCTGCCGCATGGTCTTCAGGCTCGGGTCTGGATTCTCCACTTTCGAGAAGTCCACATTCGGCGGTGGCCGCGGGACGTTCTCGCACAACAGCAGCTCGCGAAGCGCCTTGCCCCGCCGCGTCGGAGAGCTGCGGCCGGGATGCGCGTGATCGGCGAGGAAGCTGATCTGCGTCAGCAGCCCCACCCGTTCGCTTCCGGGCGGAGACTGGTAGCGCGTCCAGCCCGGAGGGCTCGCTACCCCGTAGAGAGACGCGAGCGAGGGCGATATAAAGGTGTCGGTGGTCGTGAACAGATCGCGGTAGTCGCCGTTGCGCACGATGAGCTGATCGGCGATGGTGCGCAGTGTCTGCTCGCGCGCATCGGCGGCGGTAAGGCCGGTAAAGTCGGGATAGATGATCGGATCCTTGGCGAGCGTTGCGAAATCATCAAATCCGAGCATGTCATCGAAGAAGGCGCGCACTCCGGCTTCGAGCCGCGGACTGGCCAGCATGCGATCGACGACGCGAGCCCGTCCCGCCAACGTCGATAGCTCTCCGCGCTGAGCGGCGCCGAGCAGATCCGAATCCGGCGGCGAATCCCACAGCAGCAGACTCAGCCTGGACGCGAGCGTATAAGCGTCCAGCCGCCACTGACCAGGACGCGCAGGGTCAGGCTCGGCCTTGTCAATGACGAAGTGAACCTCGGGGGCCATCAACATGCCCTCGAGCGCCAGCCCGAGACCCGCATAAAAATCCTTCAGCCGAGTGGCGCTCACGTTGGCCTTCTGCACCACTTGCGCCTGCAGGGCCGCATCCATCGGCCGCCGATACAGCATCCGACCCACCGAGGTGAGAAACTCGCGCGCACACGCCTCATCCGCGCGGTTGGGATCGGCCGGCTTGCACGGAATCACAAAGTCCCGGTACTCGGGGCTGACCACCTTCGTCGCCACGGCGGTCGCCGTGCGTTGGAATTCCTCGACTTGCTCAGTCGATACGCCGGCGCTGAAGGCCCCGACCTCCAGCAAGCCTCCGGTGCGGATGAAAGGGGCGAAATGGGCCCCGACGCTTCGAATGTCCGGCCCGAAGAGATAGGCCAGCAAATTAAAGTACTGATCCTGCGATAGCAGCGTCACCCGCAGCGGCAGCGTCGCCTGCTGTGGACCGGTATCGATGACGCTCGGGGCAGGCAACGTGCCGGCCTGACGCGGACCGACGTCGTGAGCTCCCAACCCAGCGCAGCTCGTCAACACGAGAGCCGCCACCGGAGCGATACCGAAGGCCGCTGCCCAGGATATCCACCGGCCGTGTCGCGGCACGATCTGTCCGGCACGGACGGTCGCGCGGAGCCCGTGGTCAGCGGGCTCCCGGGTCGAAAAGCTCCGGCGACAGGGCTTACTGCGGGGGTTCATGCCCTCGATGGCTCCAGGTGGCCGCAAATTAGCCTAAGACTTGAGTAAGTTACCCCGTGTGTCAAGGTTGTCGACGGGAGTCGGTCTCGGCTCAGTTCAGCCCACGCCACGTCAACCGTCAAAACAGGCTGACTGCCTTAATGCGGCTCGCCGGATCGCGCGGGTGCGGCGTATCCCCGACCACCAGACGTGCCACGCGATCGACGGCCGTTGCGCGGCCAGCCGCCACGGCCGCGAGGCGCTGGCGAACTGCGGCCACAGTTTCAGGGCGCGCACGCTCGGGTCGGCCGGAATCAAACGGCGGTTCGGGAGCCTATTCGAGCGACAATTGCACTGCCTGGGCACAGTCGACCCCGGCGATCTCAAGTGGTCGATGCACCAGGGCAACCCTGCGTTGTCGACCGCGTTGCGTCGGCTACGCTTGCGTGAGATTGCTCGTCGGGTTGAACCAGCCGGGCTGCGCGGGAGGTCCCATCAAGATCCCGCCCTCGCCAATGTCCTGGGGGGGCACCTCGGAAAGGATTACATGAATATCGTCTCGAGCAACAGCGAGTTCGCCCTGAACCACGTCCGTAAGGCGCTTGATCAAGGCGTGTCGGACCGCAGGCTCGCGACCGTGTCGAAATACCACGGTGAGGTTGTTGATCTTCCCCGGAACCGGCTCGTGTCCGGCTACCCCTAGATTCTGAGGCTGAATTTCCCAGACGAACACGTGGACGTCCGGCGCGGGCACTTCGAGGACACCTATGGTTGCAGTGGTAATAGCGTGAATCAGTGATCGCTTTTGTTGCGCCGAAAGCCCACTCGAGATGGCGGCATGGATGTATGGCACGGTTAGTTTTCTCCCGTATGTGACTCAGGACGACGGTTAGGATGACTCCGGTTGCGCCGGTTTCTGCGCCTCTGGTGGCGGCGCACGCGCGCCCGATTACCACAGCCGTCATCGCACCAGAGCCTCGACTGGTTGCGGCTCAAATCCAGGAATACATAGCGGCACGGCGGTGCATGGCAATATCCAATCCGATCCGCGTATTCAGAAGCGAGCACTGCCGCCGCCGACCAGACGATGGGCCAAATCGGCTCATTGAGATCGCGGCCAGGCAGATCGAAGTTGAAGCGCGAGCGATCCGTCGCAGCACCGAGTCTCGCCAACGGCGGCAGCAGCGCGATCCACTCATTCAAGCCACTGACGACCAAGCCGGGTTCTTCACCGGCACGCAGCTTCGCCAACAGCCCCCGCAGCTCCTCGCGTAAGGCCAGGCAATTGCGCCAGGCCAATGACGCGGCACGTGGGTCGCGTTTGGCGCGGCGAGACAATGCCGCAATCGTCCGAGCAGCAAGGCTTTGACGAGCGCCGCTCCAGCGCAGAACCATCGAGTAGTCAGCCAGTCGATCCTGTGAGGTGTCAGGCGTCAGGTAGCTGACGGTATTGATGAAATCGAGCCAAAGAGTCCCACCGACAAATGGGTCCGGCCAGTGCGTGTCGCCTGCATCAGTAGCCATCCTCTAATGATAATGCCCATGGGCATTAGCGACTAGCCGTGCCCGGATTTTATTCCTAACTGTCTGCCGACATCGCGCTCATACGTCCGCAGGGCAGCTGAACGCGATCTCGATTCCGTGAGAGGTCGCAGCTATAAGTATTCTTAGCTCATGCGCGCAACCTCATGAAACCCGGAGCATATGGCGCTGGCGGCCGCGTGCGCCGACGACCACGTGCGCTAACATCGCGCCTGGCCACGACCCGACAGGTAGATCGAGAATGCCGATCGGTGTCACGCTCAAGAGGTTGGACCGCCGTTTAACCCTGGCGCTGGGGTTAATGGCGCTGCCGCTGTTTACGCTTATCGGTTTGCAGCTGTACGAGGCGGCCACGAGGTCACCTCGACTGGCAAGCGACCGCGTGTGGGTGGCTCATACCTTCGACGTCATCGCCGCGGCGAAGGGACTGCGAATCGCGGCGAGCGACGCGGAGCGCGCTCAGCGCGGATACCTCATATCAGGCCGAGCGCCCTTCCTGCAGACCTATCGCACACGGGTCGCCAGTTGCCAATCCTTCCTCGAGCAGCTGCGGCGTCTGACCTCCGATAATCCCGACCAACAGCGCCGTCTGGCGAGCCTCGCGATCGCGCTCGATGATTGGATCGCGGAACGGGAACAGGCACTGGATGCGTACGCACACGGCGGCGTCAACGGCGTGCAGCAGCTGGTGGGCCAACGAGCGGAGCGCGACACTTTACGGACTGTCGATGGGCTGATCGCGGGGGCTCTGGCGGAGGAGAACGAATTGCTGCTGCGGCGGCAAGCGCAGACGGCTGAAGATGAGCGCAGCGTTACGCAAATAGCGTTGGTCAGCAGCGCCCTCGGCATCGCATTGCTCGGCCTCGGGGCCTGGCTCACGATGCTGGCGTTTCGACGGGTGCGCGAGGAGGAGCGCCAGCACCGCGAGGTGGAGCGTCGACTGCACGATCAAGTCGTGCAGGCGCAGGCCGGGTTGGCTCAGACGCAAAAAATGGAGGCCCTGGGACAGCTCACCGGCGGCGTAGCTCACGATTTCAATAATCATCTGCACGTGATCAAGAACGCCGCACTCATTCTGGACCAGCAATTGCGCGGCAGCGGTACCGATCTCACGCAATTCCTCGACATGATCATGCGCAATACCGATCGCGCGGCCAGCACGACGGCGCGATTGCTCGCTTTCGCTCGCCAGCAAGCGCTCGATCCGAAGTCCACCGATCTCAATAAGTTGGTGTCCGGAATGGCCGAATTGCTGCGGCCCATTCTAGGAGAGCGCGTGCAGATGGAAGCGGTGCTCGGCAGCGGTTTGTGGTCGGTCTTGGTAGATAAAAGTCAACTTGAGACGGCGATAGTGAATCTCGCGATCAATGCGCGCGACGCCATGCCGAACAGCGGCAAGCTCACGATTGAGACTTCGAACGCGTTCCTGGACGAGGGCTACGCGGGTCTGCACCCCGAGGTCAAGCCCGGTCAGTATGCGATGATCGCTGTGACGGACACGGGTGCAGGGATGACGCCGGAGACTGTGGCCAAAGCGTTTGAGCCGTTCTTTACCACCAAGGAGGCGGGGCGCGGCACCGGACTCGGATTGTCCCAGGTGTTCGGGTTCATCAAGCAATCCGGCGGTCACGTCAAAATCTATAGTGAGCTCGGTACCGGTACCACCGTGAAGATGTACTTTCCTCGACTCGTAGGCGCTGAGATGTCAAAGCCTGCTTATGAAAGTACCGGAGAATTGCGTCAAGGCTCTGGAGAGTCCGTATTCCTGGTGGAAGACAACGACGACGTGCGCGCATTCACCGCACAACTGCTGTGTGATCTGGGTTATCGCGTCACGGTCGCGGCGGATGGCCCCTTGGCTCTCGAGGCGCTGGAAAAGCTATCGGGCAGAGTCGACCTGCTGTTCACGGATGTCGGCCTTCCCAACGGCATGACCGGCAGAGAACTGGCGGACGAAGCGCGGCGGCGCTGGCCTGCATTAAAGGTGCTATACACGACCGGATACGCGCGCAATTCGATCATTCATCACGGCCGGCTCGATACCGGGGTGGAACTGCTTACCAAGCCATTCACGCAGTCGAGCCTCGCGGCGAAGCTGCGATCAGTGCTCCATAAGCCCGCTGAGTTCGATGGGGCTGCCGCGATCAACGAGCGTGCCAAGGGCACCTGATCACAAGGCGCCTGATCGCAAGGCGCCTGATCGCAAGGCGCCTGATCGCAGACGCCTGATCACAAGCTCCCTGATCACAAGGCGTAGGGCTGGCGACGCTCAGTTCGTGTCCGGCAGCCCAAATACGTAGAGCTGCTGGCCGGTGGCGGGGCGATGCACTTCGGTCAGCAGCGCCGAGGGTTTCTCGACCGGACTGCCGCCGCCGAGGCCAGTCGTGACGGCGATGTATTGTTTGCCATCGAGGCTGAATGAGACCGGATGGCCCTGCACGCCGTTGCCGAGCCGCGTCTGCCACAGGACCTTACCGCTCTCGACGTCCACCGCCTTGAAGTGTCGGTCGAAGTCCCCGACGAATGCGACACCGCCCGCGGTCGAGAGTACCGCGGTTAAAAACGGCGAGCGCTGTTGGAACGACCACATTTCCTTCATGTCGCGGGTGCGGTAGGCGATGAGCTTGCCCATGTTCCGGTGCGTACCGGGCATGAAGTAGAACTGCTGGGACGCGGCGGTCCCGCCGCCGCCCAGTTTCATGTCCACTTCGTGCCCCTGCATCAGTACGCAGCTCTGACTCTCAGGGATGATCAGCAGGTCGGTCGGCGGGTTGTAGCTGGTCGCCTGCCAATCGTGCCCACCTTCCGGACCGGGGCAGGAGGCGATCCACTCACCGGTCTTCTGGTCGAGGATGTCCTGCCGATAGGTCAACGCCCCGGTCGTCGCATCGAGATTGGAATACACGTTCTGAAACAGCGTCTGCTTCGCGTCCAGGAACTTGCCCGTGACGCGATCGAGCTTCCACAGGATCCCGGCCTTGCCGATCGTCATCAGCGTCCTTTGATCGCCGTGATCGATCAATACGCGCTCGAACACCTCGTCGAGATCGAGTGATTCGCCCGACGCGTGCTGGAAGTACCACTTGAGCCTGCCGGTATCGGGATCCAGCGCCAGAGTCGAGCTGGAATAGAGCGTCGCGGCATCGCCGGTCTTGCGGCTGGCGCGCATCCACGGCTTGGCCTGCGCGACGCCCCAGTAGGTGGTATTCAAATCCGGGTCATAAGTGCCTGCGATCCACGTGTCGGCCCCGCCGCGCAGCAGGTTGGGCAGTCCGTTCCAGGTATCGCCGCCGGGCTCGCCCACGAGCGCTGTGGTATGAAAGGTCCAGTCGCGCTGTCCGGTCATCGCGTCGAAGGCGCTGATGAAGCAATTGGTGGCCGAGTAGTTGTCGCAGTTCATCAGCCCAACCAGCACCTTGCCATGAATCACGATCACACCGCCGGTCTCGCCCTTCGGCGGACCGTCGATCACGGCCTCCCAGACGATCTTGCCGGTGCGCGCATCGAGTGCGTGCAACTTCGCATCGTAGGTCGCAACGAATACCAGGTTCTGGTATAGCCCGAGGCTGCGTGTGCCGCCGTAGGTGATAGTCGAAGCCGGGCCGATGCGATTCTCCCAGATCAGTTCGCCGGTGCGAGCATCCAGGGCCTGGACCGTGTTCTGGGTATTGGAGAGGAAAATGACCCCCGAGTGGACGATTGGGGTTACCTCGACAGCCCCGCCTTCGTTCATCGCCCAGGCCCATTTGAGCTGCAGCGCGGCGACGTTGCGCCGGGTAATCTGATTGAGCGGACTGTAGCTCCAGCCCTGGTAATTGCGCCGGTACATCAGCCAATCGTCATCGGACGGGTGCGTCAGCATTGCGTCGGTGACCGGAACATAGTTTGCGACCGTTCCCGCGACCGTCAGCCCCCAGCGCTCCGCCAGCCGTGAAGCTCGGGTCCGAGGGGTGAGTGCAGCGGCCGCCAGCAGGCCCTCGGGTGCCTGGCCGCTCGCGATGGCCGCGATCGCGATCGGGGTGTCGGTCGCGGCAAAGGCCTGCGGGCCGGAATGGGCGCCATTGGCCTCCAGCATGAACGCCGTAATGGCCGCGTAGGTCGAAGGGCTCAGCGAACCGGGGCTGCCGACGGGCATCGACAGCGCGAGGTACTCGTACAGTGCCCGCGTGCTCTTCTGGCCCCAAGCGCTCATGAAAGGCATGCCCGTCAGCGCCGGACCGGCGCCGCCTGCCAATGCGACGCCATGGCAGCCGGCACATGCGCTCGCATAGGCGCTCTGGCCGGCCTGAGCCTGCGCCGTGGTGTAGTAGCCCCGCGGCGCGTGCGCCCCGGGACCGCAGCCGGCCAGCCCGGCCGCCGCCGTGATCAGAAGCAGAACCTTAGAGGCATGCATCCGGTGGTCCTTTATGCTTGGACAACAGCAGCCAGAGCGTCGAAGGCTTCGGCCGCGCATCCACTACCGGCTGCGAGGGGCTTCGAGCCAGGCCCAAAGATTGCCGTCCGGCGCCTTGACGCTCGCGATCTGCACATAGATCGAGTTGTCGCGCAGTGCGGCGATTTGCTTTGGATTCAGCGTGATCACGCCGGAAATCGCGCCCGCGAGCTCGTGCGGGACACGCAGCTCGCCGATCACGGGTCCGGGCACGCCCATCGCGAGGCCGATCCGCAGCTGTGCTGCGGTGGCCGGCGACGACAGGTCAGAAAACGTGCCGCTGATCCGCAGCCTGTTGCCGTCGAGAGATGCGGACACCGTACCAGTCCCTACGACATTGGCTCGAGTCGCGGGCGTGGACGGGCAAGGATCCAGCTCGCCTTCGAAGGTCGGCACCGCGGCCCTCGCGGGAGTCAGTGAGAGCAGGAGCGCCATCGCCGCCGCCAGGACAATCGCCGCACCAGGATTCAACGCCGGCACCTTGGCCCAAGCCAGTCGCGTACGTAGCGCGAGCTTGCCGCGCCGATCGGCCCTGTGCATCTGGAACATTTGCTGCGCGAAATCCAGACCTACTATTTTGTTGCTACCCGAGCGAGCCAGTGCCCGAGGGACTGCTTCGGGTGCGTGCGGGTCCTACTCTATCAAAGGATATCCGGAACGAAAGTACGTCACGCGCGAAAGCAAAACGGGCAGCGCCGACGCAAGTACAGCAGCGATCCGTTGGTTGAGGTCTCGTTTTGAACCGTTGAGCTCCTCTGCCGTGCTCGCAAAACGTGCTCCCGTGAGGACGACTTCCCGATCTTTTCTGGACACCTTCTAAATTGCGGCTGAACCACTGGTACTGGCCGAGTCGACCCGAGAACTTATAGATTTCAGAAACTTGACGTGCTTTTGAATACGATCTAGGTTCGTTCGGTCTCAGGTAAGAGGCTTGACTTATGTTAAAGAGCTCTCTGCCGCGGGCTGGTCGGCGCGGAGGGCTGCCGCGTCCCGGACCTGATGCGCACGATTGCACTGAGCAATGCCTTTGCTGAGGTGAGTCGGTTCGGCGCTGCGAACTCGACCGCGATTGCGCCCGAGCAGCGGGCGCGCGCCGCGCCGCCGCAGCGTCGGCCCAGTGACTGGAGAAGGCGGATGAAAGGTTTGAGGCTGCTGAGAGAGCTGAGTCGACGGCGCGTGCTCCAGGGGATGCTCGAGGGGGGCGCGGTGGTGGTGGCGCTGCCGCTGCTCGACTGCTTCCTGAACGACAACGGCACGGCGCTCGCCTCGGGTGAGCCGATGCCGCTGCGCTTTGGCACCTGGTTCTGGGGTCTGGGGATGGCCGAGAAGGTGTTCGTCCCTAAGACGGTCGGGCGCAATTATGACCTTCCTCCCGAGATCGTCGCGCTCGCTCCGGTGCGCGACCAGGTCAACCTCTATACCAATTTCAATGCCTACCGCGATACCTCGCCGAATCTGTGTCACTACACCGGCTGGGTGGTTCTGCGGACCGGCATCGCGCCCGTGAATGGCGGCGATCTGCCCGGTGAGACCATCGACGTTACCATCGCGCGCAAGATCGGACGCACCACCCGCTTTCAGATGCTCACGGCGACCGCGACCGGCGATGTTCGCAACAGCTTCAGCTACGAGAACGCCAACTCGGCGGAGGCCGCCGAGTGGTCACCGGTCGCCTTCTACACCAAACTGTTCGGCCCCGGCTATCAGGACCCGAACGCTGCCACATTCAAACCGGATCCGAGCGTCATGGTGCGCAAGAGCGTGCTGACCGGCGTGCTCGATCAAACGCGCCGACTCGAGCGTACCGTAGGCGCGGACGATCGCGCCCGCCTCGATCAGTATTTCTCGGACCTGCGCGATCTCGAGCGGCAGTTCAACCAACAGCTCAGCAAGCCGAAACCGATCGCATCCTGCCACGGCGTCGATGCACCGAAGGACGATCCGCCGCAGGGCGAGGACACACGGCTGGTCGCGCTCCGGCATCAGTTGATGACGGACCTCATGGTCATGGCGGTGGCCTGTGATCAGACGCGCGTGGTCAACATGGCCTATTCGGCCGGATTCGCCGCGACCATCAAGGCGGGCTACGACCGGCCGCACCATACCTGTACGCACGAAGAAGGCATCGATCCGCAGCTCGGCTATCAACCAACGGCTTCATGGTTTACCCGGCGCGCCATGGAGCGCTGGTCGTCGTTCGTACAGGCATTCGCGAAGGTCAAGGAGGGCGACGGCACGCTACTCGATAATTGCCTGCTCTACGCGACCACTGACACCGCCTTGGCACGTCTCCATACGTTGGAGGGTATCCCGATGTTCACGGCCGGTCGCGCCGGCGGCCGCGTCAAGGCGGGGCTCCACATCGACGGCGGCAGTACGGCGGGGACCCGGCTCGGGTTCACGATCATGAAGGTGTTCGGCGTGGATGAGACCGAGTGGGGCAGTCAGAGCAACCGGACAACGCAAGTCGTGAGCGAAATGGTGCTCTAGCAGCATGCCATCGGCGGGCGAGGCGGAGGGACAACACGTGCAAGCGAATTCCTCGCGCCGGGCGGGCATGGCGAGCTTCACCGGTGTTTCGGCCGTGTTGCTGGCGTTCTCATTCGGCGGGTTGGCGCGGGCGAGTGATTACGCGCCGCCCGATGGCACGATCGGCTACGTGCTGACCACGATACACTGGGCCACCTATCAGAAGGACCCTAAAACTGAGTGCCCGCATGGAACCAACATGGGCCCGCGGGAAGAGTTCAAGCAGCTGTTCCCCGACGTAGAGCACGGAAAGTACACGCTCCTCGACACGGAGTTGCGCCGCGAGATCGATAACTGGTATCCGACCACGGCGCCCGAGCCGTTCCCGTTCTACGAAGCGGGAGGCGCGATCGCGCTCGGCATGAACCTCGACGGTAAGGCCGGCCCGCACGACTTCACCAGCCCCGATGGCGTGCAGGGGATCGACAACCAGCTCTATCGGGCGCTCGGCTGCATCAACAGCTACCGTACTGGGTACAACGATCTGTTCGACAATTCCGAGTTCGAGAAGGAAGACTACAACCGCATCTTGATCGAGCTCACCGGAGTGCAGAGCCTGGAGAATTCCCCGCACGTGAGCGTCACGATCTACCGCGGGCTCGATCCGCTGCTCACCGATGCGACCGGCAACGACTTTCTAGCCGGCGGCACCGAGCGCGTCGATACGCTCTGGGGACGCAAATTCATCCAGCATCTCGAGGGCAAGATCACCCACGGCGTGCTGACCACCGAGCCGCACGACATTACCTTCCCGTGGGCGACGTTCGATCTGCCGGTCGATGAGTACATGCGCGCGGCGCGTTTTCAGCTCAATCTGACGCCGACGCGCGCCGAGGGATTGATCGGCGGCTATGCCGACGTCGAGACCTGGTACCTGCAGACGATGAAATCCGAGCCCACACATCACCAGAGCTACGGCCAGCTGTCGCAATCGTCGCTCTACAAGGCTTTCCGCCGGCTGGCGGATGCGTATCCGGACCCGAAGACCGGTATCAACACGGCCATCTCCTCGGCGCTGCGCGTGCAGTTCGTGCAGGTATTCGTGCTGCATCCGCAGGACCGCACGCTCGAAGCCGCTAACACCTCGTTGCAGAAGCCGTACACCGGACCACCGTTCCCACGGTCCCCGGCCGATGAGCTGGTCGAGAGCAGCTCGAAGCTGGCGCAGGCCGGTTCCGGCTCGCCGGCACCAGCGGCGGTAAACCTGCCGTTGCGTCACGCGGCAATGTACCAGTCGGTCGGATGGTTCCCGGCGCAGGCGCAGCAGGCGACCGAAGCGTACATCCCTGTGCCGATGCCTGCTGGGTTCGGCGTCGTGCAGACCGAGCTCGATGGTCCGGTGTTCGTGGATGCGAACGGCAAGACACTCTATAGCTGGCCACGGGGGGAGCTGCGCAACGGATCCACCGGCGACAACCGAGGTGAGTCCGAGTGCACGAGCGTGAAGCTCACCGTCAACGATGGATTCATGAGCCCCTACCCGGCGGGCCTGCTACTACCCGATCTCGATCAGCGCCCGAGCTGCATGGAGGCGTGGCCGCCGGTGCGCGCGGCGGCTGATGCCAAGCCGATCGGCGGCTGGAGCATCATCAGCCGCAAGGACGGCATCCGGCAGTGGGCCTATAACGGCTACGCGCTCTATACCTCCGCCCTCGATCGCCGGCCCGGTGACGTGCTCGGAGGAACCTCACGCCAGGATGGCTTCGATGGACCTGTCGTGCGCAAGCCCGTCGGGCCGCCCGCAGATGTGCCTCCGGGACTTCGGGTCGCGAGCACGGCCCTGGGGCGGTTGCTGATCACGGCGCACAATCAGTCGGTCTACGTCTCGGACCAGGACACCCCGAATCACTCCAATTGCGATGACGCTTGCACACGCACCTGGAGTCCGGTGCTCGCGCCCGATATCGCCCGCCCGCACGGCGAGTGGTCGATCATCGAGCGCAGGCCGGGGGTCTATCAGTGGGCCTTCCGCAACAGGCCGCTGTACCGCTATGTCGAGGACGGTTCCGAACAGTTCGGTCTCCGGGGTGGCGACGTGCCCGGCTGGCACAACGTGTACACGCGGATGGCGCCACCGCTGCCGCGCGAGTTCACCGTGCAGGGTACGACGGCCGGACAGGTGCTGGCCGATTCCCGCGGCATGACCATCTACGTCTATCGATGCGGAGAGGATTCGCTCGATCAGCTCGCCTGCGATTATCCGACCGAGACACAAGCCTATCGAATGGCGATGTGCGGTGGCGGAGATCCGCTACGCTGCCTGCATACCTTTCCCTATGTGCTGGCACCCGAGGATGCACCGCGGGACGACCCGGCTTGGAGCGCGGTCGATATCGACCCGATGACCGGGCGCTTCGCGCGACCGGCGCAGTACGGCGCGCTGCACGTTTGGGCATACCGCGGCCGGCCGGTCTATACCTATGCCGGCGATGAGGTGCCCGGTGACATCAACGCCGATTCGCACGGCGAGTTCAGAGCCGAGCGCGAGGGATTCAAGGCGTTCTGGCTGCGAGACGACTATTACGAATTCAGCGACTGAGCTTCACGAGCGGCGGCGTCCGCATCCGGGCTGGGCTATCTCAGCCACGGCGCTTCCGACGCAGG
The DNA here is from genome assembly GCA_030040715.1 of Gammaproteobacteria bacterium. Taxonomy (GTDB): domain Bacteria; phylum Pseudomonadota; class Gammaproteobacteria; order Steroidobacterales; family Steroidobacteraceae; genus FEN-1191. The sequence goes on from JASHTF010000309.1 coordinate 14,550, forward strand.
GTCAATTCCGTACTTGGTAATCGCCTCGGCCGCCCGGGCGGCTGGAACGAGGGCTTGCTGTGACAGAGCCCAAAGCGCGGCGACGGTAATATGGAAGCGATTCACCTCAAAGAAGCTGCGCAGGCGGACGCGCGTGTCGCTGCGACCAAAGCCGTCGGTTCCCAGAGCCAGGAAGGGCTGAGAAAGATAAGGGCAAATCAACTGCGGATACGCGCTGACGTAGTCACTGGCCGCCACGATCGGTCCCGAGCACCCCGCAAAGGCGCGATCTATATAGCTGACCCGCGGAGGCTGATCCGGATGCAGCCGATTCCAGCGCTGGGTCGCCCGAGCCTCGCGTGCCAATTCGCTGAAACTCGTGATACTCCAGATTTCCGACGTGCAACCCCAATCGGTCGCCAGCAGTTCGGCAGCAGCGATCACTTCACGCAATATGGATCCGGAGCCGAGCAAGCGGACCGTGCCGGCTGGCGCAGCGGTGCCGCGATTCTGCTGCAATTCTGGAGCAGTTACGACCTTATAACGATAGGCGCCGCGCTGGATGCCCTCGATGACTTCCGCGGTCGATTCGGTTGGTAGAGCCGGCTGCGGATAGCTCTCGTTCATCACGGTGATGTAGTAAAACTCGTCCACCTGCTGCTCCAGCATGCGGCGCATACCGTGCTCGAGAATCACCGCAAGCTCGTAGGCGAACGCCGGATCGTAGGCTCTGCAAGTCGGAACCGTCGCGGCAACGACGTGGCTCGATCCGTCCTGGTGCTGAAGCCCCTCTCCACTGAGTGTGGTGCGGCCGGCCGTTGCACCCAACAGAAATCCACGCGCGCGTTGGTCGGCGGCGGCCCAGATCAGATCGCCGACGCGCTGGAAGCCGAACATGGAATAGAAGATGTAGAACGGCAGCATCGGAAATTCGTGCACGCTGTATGAGGTCGCCGCCGCCACCCAGGATGACATTGCTCCGGCTTCGGTAATGCCCTCTTCGAGTAACTGACCTTCTCGGGACTCCCGGTAAGCGAGCAGCGAGTCGGTGTCTTCCGGCTCGTAAAGCTGGCCGCAATGGGAGTAGATGCCGATCTGCTTGAACAGGTTCGTCATTCCGAAGGTGCGCGCCTCATCGGCGACGATCGGCACGATGCGCGGCCCAAGACTTTTGTCACGCAACAAGTTCGTCAACATGCGCGTGAACGCCATGGTGATTGACATCTCCTTCCCGTCTGCCGCGAGCGCAAATGTCGCGTAACTGCCGAGCGGCGGCAGCACAATCGGTAACGAGGTCTCATTGGAAGAAATGTCAGCGGCAGTTGCGCCGCCTGCCTCGCTGGGCGAGGCGGTGCGATGGAAACGGGCCGGAAGATATCCGCCTAACGCCCGGCGGCGCTCTTGCAAATACTGCATTTCCGGACTGTGCTCGGCAGGCTTTAAGAATCGCAGTTGCGCCAGGCCCTCGTCGTCCAGGGGGATGGCAAAGCGGTCACGAAACAGCCGCAGCGCATCGAGATCGAGCTTCTTTTCCTGGTGAGCCGTCATACGCGACTCGCCGGCGCGGCCCAGGCCGTAGCCTTTCTTAGTCTTTGCCAGAATCACTGCGGGTTGCCCCCGAGTCGAGCGGGCCTCAGCAAAGGCTGCATAGAGCTTGCGAAAGTCATGCCCGCCACGCTTGAGAGCGTCAATCTGGTCGGCTGACATGTGCGCTGCCAGCGACTGAAGTTGCGGATCGAGTGCAAAGAAATGCGACTGATTGTAAAGGCCGTCCTTGGCGCCCAAGGTCTGAAACTCACCGTCGACCATGTTGGCGAACTGGTGTAGAAGCGCGTGACCGGCGTCCCTGAAAAACAGGACATCCCAATCGGATCCCCACAGCACCTTGATGACCCTCCAGCCGGCGCCCTGAAACAGAGCTTCGAGCTCTTGGATAATCTGTCCATTGCCGCGCACTGGTCCGTCGAGGCGTTGCAAATTGCAGTTGATGACGAAGGTGAGATTGTCCAGCTGCTCCCGCGCGGCCAGCGTCAATGCAGCCGTCGATTCGGGTTCGTCCATCTCACCATCGCCGAATATTCCCCAAACGTGACGAGCAGATGTTCCGAGGAGTTTCCGGTGCTCCAAGTAGCGCATGAAGCGGGCTTGGTAGATGGAAAAAATCGACCCAAGTCCCATGGAGCCCGTCGGGAATTGCCAAAAGTCTGGCATTAGCCAGGGATGGCAGTAGGAGCACAGGCCTTTACCCGCGACCTCTTGACGATAGTTGGCTAATTGCTCTTCCGTCAGCCGGCCCTCGAGAAACGCACGCGCATATACTCCGGGAGCAGAATGCGGCTGAAAGAATACCAAGTCGCCCGGACCGCCTTCGATTCGGGCACGGAAGAAGTGATTGAATCCAATCTCAAAGATCTCCGCTGCGGAGGCGTAGCTCGCCAAGTGCCCACCGAGCTCACTTTGCTGCTTGTTCGCCCGTGCCACCATGGCGAGAGCATTCCAGCGAATGAGGGCGGCGATTCGCTCTTCCAGATGCACATCTCCGGGGTGTGGCAGCTGCTCGGCAAGCGAGATCGTGTTCTGATATGCCGAATAGGGATGCGCTCTGGAAGCGATGCCGCATTCGCTTGCCCGTGCCTCCAGCTGCTCGAGGATAAAGCGGGCCCGATGCGCTCCGACCTGACGAATGATGCCGTCCAGGGCGTCAAGCCATTCGCGGGTTTCCTCCGGGTCGGTGTCAGCGCTGCTGGCAAGATCTCGCTTGGCCGCGTGCGCCTGCAGTTGCCGGGTCTTGGATTCGATCATGACCCCTCCGCCTCCGACAGCCAGTCAAGTCGATTGGCTGCCTGAATTGCTGCGTGAATTCTAAGATCGGCGCCAGATGCGATGGAAGGCGCCCTCCTCCGATCGACGGGCGGGTGGGCTGCACGGGATGCGTGCAGCCGCAGTCGGCGTAGATCCCCGCCTGTAGATCCGGCCTACCGAAATCCGATCGGGTATGTTCGATCGCGCCTGCTACCGCTAGAACCGTAGCCGATATTGAAGGTTTGCTGTCAGAGGTGGGAGAGTCACCGCCGTTGGAAGCAGCGGTGCGTTGGGTCCAGTTCCTTGATGCGCCGGGAATTCCAGATCACCCAAATCGCCAAGATTGGGACTTTGGTTCGTGAGGTTCCTGATATCCACCGACAGCTCCGAGTGGTACTTATCGGAGTTATCCCATCGTACGCCGAAGCTGCAGTTCACGATCGTGTATTCGGCGCGCGTCAGAGGATTAGTGGGTTGGATGTTAAAGGATATGCTGTCACCTACGTGACTCACTTCTCCCGTCAGGAAGCCTCGGTAGATACCCCAGAGCGGTTGAGTATAGGTGGCGCTCAGATTGAAGGTATCGAGGGGAATGATTCCGACCCGGGAGCCGACTGCCGGCAGGCCAGGTAGGCTTTGCTGCGAGAACCTGGCGTCGTCGTAGCCGTACCCGCCGCGAATCTGCAGTTGATCCAAAGGCCGCCCCTCGAATTCGATCTCGCCGCCACGCGCGATCGCAGCACCCTCATTCAACGTCACACCCAGGTAACAAGACGGCACGGTAAATTGCTGCTGAATCTTGTTCCAAGCCATGTAGAAGACCGAGCCCGTCACCGCCATGCGGTTACCGGCGAACTGACTCTTACCGCCCACCTCGTAATCCCAAACCGTGTCAGAGGTGAAGGTACTCGGTTTGGTGTCCGTCAGTCCGAGCGCCGCCAAGTCAGTGCACAACGGTGGCAGCAGCTGGTTGATACCGCCGGGGCGGAAGCCCTCGGAAGCCGAGGCATACACCATCGAATCGGGCGTAATCTTGGCTGAGAGCGCAAACTTCGGTACCACGGAGTGCTGAGTGGTTGTGCCGAGGTTCTCGTATTGGAACCCGTACAACTCAGCGCCCTCTTCGGTCAGAGTCTCTTTCAGGCTCACTTGCGCGGCGCGCAGACCTACCGTTGCCTCGAGGATGTGCCAGTCATAGTAGAGCTCACCAAACACAGCCTCAGAGGTCTGAGTAGTAGGAGAGTTAGAGTACCAGATGGTATTCGAGCCATAGCTCGGGCACGGCGGTGGATTAGGGCTGCAATAGCCGGGCAAGGTCGTGAAGCCGCCCGCGGCGACACCGGGAACGTTGCCTTCAACGTCGATACCTTCGGGTCGTTGGTCTTGCGACAGGAAGATTCCGACGGTTCCACTCAAGCCGTATTTTGGATCGAACGAAATGCGGGTCTCGTTGGTCGTGATTTCATCGATATTGTCGCCATACGACACCAAACCCTCACCAGGCTTCCAAAGCGTGGGGAATCCGCCTCCATAGATGTAGTTGAACGCCCACGACAGACCATTGGTGGCATCGTCGATATTGGTTACCTGACGATTGAAGTAACTGGTCGACGAGGTCAAAGTGAATCCACTGCCGCGGTAATTGATGGTCAGCGAAGGCAAATACCAGCGGTCGTTCGATGCGTTCTGAACATTGGCCAGGTTGTTCATGGTGAAGGACTGGATAGAGAAGTTGGCCGAGAGCGGCGCATAGGGGGCCGGCCAGCCATAATCGTCCGTGTTCTGGTACATGATCCGCGCCGTAACGCCCAAGGATTGGATCGGAGTCCACAAGAACGTCACTGAGCCACCGTAATCTGAGTTGGCTCCCTGGTCGTTTTGAGATGTAACCGTACCGGTAGGCGCGGGCCAGGTGCGCGTGATGAATCCGGAAGCGTGGTCAGCGAATCCGTTCACGCGTACGCTCAAAGTGTCAGTCAGGTCTTGATTGCCGCCGAAGGCGATACCACCGTTCGGATCTGGTCCTCCCTTGGTTGCGCCGCCATACGCCTCGAAAAAGACGTCTCGATCGGTTGGAGATGGCGAGGTCGTAATCATGCGCACGTTGCCGCCGAGCGAACTCTCGCCGAACAGAGTTCCCTGCGGTCCTCGTAACACCTCCACACGGTCGAGATCAACAATTCTGGGATCAAAAGTGTCGGGTACGGGCGTGTCATCCACATAGACGCCGGTCGTGCCTTCCCCGGAAATACCGCGGATCGCCAATGTGCGCGATCCGCCGAACGCGAGATTCCCGCTGCCGTAAGAAAAGGATAAGTTCGGAGTTTGCAGATAGTAGTCGGTGGTCGTGTTGATGTTGAGCGCATCCAGCGAGGCCGAGGTGAATGCGGTGATGCTCGTCGGTACGGTGAGGGCATTTTCTTCGCGCTTGCGCGCGGAGACGACGACTTCCTGAAGGCCCTGTCCGCCGGCGGCAGCTACTTGAGCGCTGTCCGCCGTAGTGTCTGAAGAAACTGGCGACTGCACATAGCTCAGAGTCGAGTCGGTGGTTTCAGCTGTCGCACTGACAGCCGCTGTCGACTGGGCGTGCGCCGTACCAACAATCAACAGCCCACAAATTGGGTACCAAAACGTCCGACATAGCGAGACCATACACTACCCTCCCCGGCAGTAGATCGCACAATATCGCGAGTTCCTTGATGTTGCCGAACAGACTCGCGCAGTGGCGACGTTAATCTTGCTTCAGTGCTTCATCGCGCAGTTGCTGTTGAGCTCATACCCGACCTGATGTGCCATGCTCGGCGGCATACCGAGTGACTCCAAGTGGAACTCGGGAGGTCGAGGAGGGGTTGTGGAACTGGTCTGACCACTTCCGGGGTGTGTTATTTCCACGGCTAGACGACAACGGCCCTGCGCGAGAGTCGCGACATCGGACACCCCAGTAGCTCCCCATGATGGCGTGTAGTTTGAATAACGTATTCTGCCTACCAAGTCAAATGCGCGTATCTGGACTCAAGTTCGCGCTGGCATCGCTCACGAGATCACGTACGTGACCGAGTCCCATGAGCAGAGCAATCGCGCTCGGCGCCGATTATCCTATCGCTACGCCCCATCGGGCGAGTTGGTGTCGAGGCCATCATGGATGACAGAGCAGAATTGGCTGATGCGACCATGTGGGATGGGTCGCTGCATTCCGGATCGCTGGGAACATTCATGAACCGCCCACGCGTCGCAGCTACCTCAGCCGCACTGCGCGCGGCAGGTGCCACAGTAGCCGTATTGGGATTTCCCTGGGACGGAACCTGTATTAGCCGCCCTGGCACGCAGCTGGGGCCGCGTGGGCTGCGCGAAGCAAGCGAACAGTTCCTGCCATACAACGCCAGCACGAACGTCGACCTGGCCCAGTCTTTCAACATCGTTGACTGTGGCGACGTTCCGGTAGTCCCGGGTAACCCCGCCCTGACCCAGGAGCGCGCCGAAGCCATAACATCCCAAATTCTAGCCGCGGACGTAATTCCGCTCATCCTCGGTGGCGAGCATTCGATCACGATCGGCCCATCACGCGCCTTCGCAAAAAAGTTCAAGCGCTGCGCAATGGTGCATTTCGATACTCACTTCGACACCGCGGAGAGCGTCGCCGGAGAGCCTCTGAGTCATTGCTGTCCCATCGCGCGTGCCGTTGATGCCGGTTTCAATCCGAGGAAGATTGTTACCATTGGACCGAGCGGCTGGCTCAACCCGCGCTCTGAGCTGGAATACACGCGAAGTCATGGCATCGCATTGTTCGCCCTCGATGACGTGTGGTCCCTGGGGCCGCGGGTGGTCGCCGAGCGCACGCGGAGCGTCATCGGGGGGGACGTGGACGCAGTCTATTTGACCGTGGACATCGACGTGCTTGATGCCGCTTACGCCCCAGGCACGGGCGTGCCGACTCCTTGCGGCATGACTTCGCGCGAGATTCTCGCAATCATCAGTGGGCTCCGTGGCCTGCCCATACGGGCGGTCGATCTAGCGGAGGTATCACCGCCTTGGGATCATTCGGGGATCACGGCGCGACTCGGAGTGCGCATATTACTGGAAGCACTTGCGGCAATATCGTATGGGAGTGTGCCGACGCGAAGCTTGCCGACGCAAAGCCTGCTCTCATGACCGGAACGTGCCGGCTCTGAAGTCCGTCCACGACCCGAGATCTAGCGACGTCCGAGCTCCTCGATATCCTCTTCCCAGAATTCGTGTGGACGCCGCGAGTCGTGGACGGAGCGACTCGCCTCGAGCTCCCGCAGTTCGACTCTACGGATCTTGCCGGAGATGGTCTTCGGCAGGGCGCTAAACTCCAACCTGCGAATGCGCTTGAACGGCGAGACCCTCTGCCGGACATGGGAAAATATCGCAGCAGCAGTGGCGGCGTCTGGCTCGGCACCATCCCTCAAGACAATGAATGCCTTTGGCACCGTGGAGCGAATCGGGTCCGGGCTCGGCACGACGGCAGCTTCAGCAACCGCGGCATGCTCGATGAGGACACTCTCGAGCTCGAAGGGACTGATGCGGTAGTCTGCGGATTTGAACAAGTCGTCGGCACGACCGACGTAGGTAAAATAGCCGTCGGAGTCGCGGGCTGCAATATCACCGGTATGATAGAAACCATCTTTCACTCGGTCCGCAGTCAGCGCGCGATCGCCGGCATAGCCGGATGTCAGGCCTAGCGGACGCTGAGCAAGTTCAAGACAGATCTCGCCCTCGTCGACCTGCTCGCCGGCCGGTGAAAGCAGGACTACCGGACATCCCGGCAGTGCGCGCCCCATCGATCCGGGCTTCACTCGCTGACCGGGCGGATTGGCAATCAATGCCGTCGTTTCCGTTTGGCCGAATCCGTCCCGAATGGTAAGCCCCCACGCGCTCTGAACTTTCTTGATGATTTCCGCATTCAGAGGCTCGCCGGCACTGAGCGCCTCGCGCAGCGAAACTCTCCATTGGGCTAATGGCTGCTGGACGAGCATCCGCCAGACGGTAGGTGGGGCACAGAATGTGGTCACGTTGGAATGCACTATCTGGTCCAGCAGCGCACGCGCGTCAAAGCGTGAAAATTGATACGCGAGTATTGCGGCCTCGGCATTCCAGGGCGCGAAGAAACATGACCATGCGTGCTTGGCCCATCCTGGGGAACTCAGATTCAGATGCACGTCGCCTTTCTTCAGACCGAGCCAATAGAGCGTCGTGAGATGCCCTATCGGATAGCTGACATGAGAGTGCGAGACGAGTTTGGGTTTTGATGTCGTTCCGGAAGTAAAATATAGAAAAAGCTCATCCCTCGCGGGCGTAAGTTCCGACGGATTGAACGTTTTGCTTTCGAGGTAGGCGTCGGCATACGCCCGCCACCCTTCCCTCTCGTCGCCAACCGCAATGCGGATGGTATTAGAGGGAAACTCGTCGAACCGAGCTGCGGCTGATCCGTCGGCGATCACCCCCTTAATTCTGCCCCGAATCAATCTGTCCTGCAGTTCCTGCTTCTGCAGCAGAGTACTGGCTGGCACGATCACTGCGCCAACTTTGATTAGCGCCAGCATTGACTCCCACAGAGGGAGCACGTTACCCAACATGACCAGGACGCGGTCGCTGCGGTGTACGCCCGACCTTATAAGAAAGTTAGCGACCTGCGATGAGCGCTGAGAGAGGTCCTGAAACGTGTAGGTTTCGCCGGGTCCATGATCGCTCACGGACCGGAGCGCGACATTCGGATTGTCTTGCGAGAGAGGGTCAAAATAATCCAAGGCCCAATTGAAGTATTCAAATCTAGGCCACGCGAACTCTCTAGCGGCGGCACTGAGGTTAGTGCGATTGCTGATAAGCCCATCGCGCAGACGCAAAAAATTGGCGATGCAAGCCATTTATTCTATCCAGCCAAACCGCTCCCAAGCGGTTCGACCGCTGCGGCAGTGTAGGTGCGGCCTGCGAACAAGTCTAATCTCGAGACAAGTAACGTCGGCGTCAGCACCTTCACTTCCATTGCGTTACCGACAGTCGTAAAAGTGGCTGTATCTGCATAGAATCCCTGCGACCACGCCGGGAAGTCCGGTGCGGAGGTGCCGCCGCGAGGCAGGATATGGAAAGGTTGCTGTTTCGATCGGAGGAGCTCGTTGGCTCATCGAGCGAGCGAGAGGATGCCTACGAACAATGGCTGAAATTCATTTCTCGCCATCTGTATCACTATAGATTGAATCCGGGAAGCAGCAAGGCCTCGAACTTCGCGATCAACGCCAGATGCCGCTCGTACGCCGGATTCACGGTAGCTCGGTTCACGACCACGGGCGGCCGCTGTCAGCTTAATAGGGCCGCCGTCGACATCGCGACTGATGGACACGATCGGTACGCCGTCTATTTGACGCTAAGCGGTGATCTCGAGTTCGCTCAGTTCGGCCGGACGCGGGTCTGCAACCCGACCTCCTTCGCGCTTCTTTCGGCATCCGAGCCGGCATCTCACAATAAGATGGGTGACAACGACACCTTGTGCTTTTTGATGCCGCGAGAGTTCGTGGATCAACGGATGGTGGATATCGAACGGACCTGCGTCGATCCGATCCCGTCGAAGGGT
>JASHTF010000310.1 GCA_030040715.1 Gammaproteobacteria bacterium
GTCGTGGTGCGAAGCAACTGCGTGTGAATCCTGGACACGCCGTTCGTGCTCTGCGAGCCGAGGACCGCAAGGTGCGCCATGCGTACGTACCGTATCGGCCCCTCCTCGATCAGACTCATCCGCACCACCCGTGCCTCGTCGTCGGGATAAGCGCGCCGCACCTCATCAAGGAAACGCTGGTTGATCTCATAGATGATCTGCAGATGCCGCGGCAGCAGCAGCGCGAACCAGTCGACCGGCCACTTCTCGAGCGCTTCCGGCAACAGCGTGTGATTGGTATAGGCAAGCGTCCGGGTCGTGATATCCCAGGCGCTGTCCCACTCGAGATGAGCCTCATCGAGGAGGATGCGCATCAGCTCCGAGACGGCAAGTGCCGGGTGGGTATCGTTCAGCTGAATCGCGACCTTGTCCGGAAGCGACGCCCAGGATGGGGCTCCAGTTCGAAAGCGTCGCACTAGATCGCCGAGCGCGCACGCGACCAGAAAGTACTCCTGCACGAAGCGCAGCTCCTGGCCACTGAGGGTCGAGTCATCGGGATACAGTACCCGCGTCACGGACTCAGCCGCGAGCGTCTGGGTCAACGCGCCGACAAAATCACCGCTGCTGAAGCGGTGGAAATCGAAGTACTCGGGTGCAAATGCAGCCCACAGTCTCAGGGTGTTGATCGTATTGGTACCAAAACCGGTGACCGGCCGATCGAACGGCACTCCGATGAGGCTCGTCGGTCGGTCCGGAATGAACTGCAGCCGCCCCTCACGCAACTCGATGCCGCAGCCGAACTTCACTTCTAAATATTCATTCGGACGAGCGATTTCCCAAGGGTCTCGCCCGCGACGCAGCCAACCGTCCGCCTCCTCGCTTTGCCAACCGTTCTCGATGGACTGCCTGAACATGCCGTACTCGTAGCGCAGTCCGTAACCCATGGCCGGTAGCTCGAGGGTGGCCATGGAATCGAGAAAACAAGCCGCCAGGCGACCGAGCCCGCCATTACCGAGGCCGGCGTCCGGCTCCTGCTCCAGCAGCCGCGGCCATTCCAGATGCTCTCCGCGCGTAACCTGTTGCGCGACCGGATCGAGCAACAGGTTCGCGACGTTGTTCGCGAGCGAGCGACCGATCAGATACTCCATCGACAGATAGTAGATCTGCTTCGGGCGCTCACGCTCGTAGCGCGCCGCAGTATTCGCCCACCGCCGCGCCAGCAGGTCGCGGATCGCGTGGGCGAACGCCTCGAACTGCTCGCGCGGCGTGGCCGAGCCTGGATCGCGCGCCCGCATGAACAGCAGTTGGGTGCGGTAGAAACGAGTCGCGTCACGGATCGCCTCCCCGACATGAAGCTCATCGTGTTGCGCCTCCGCTTCGGACACGAGACTCGCGGAGCTGTCAGCGGCCAAGTTCTCCTTCATCACATTCACTTCGATTCCTCACATGCGCGTATGTCGTGGTGACACCGACCTCTGATCCATCCACGGGGTAGCCGCCTGACGCGAGCGCGCGTGCAGGCGTAGTCTGGGCAGGCGATGGATTGTACGCTTGCGCGAACGGTTGCAGCTTGTCACAGCTTGCTGAGACCCTGGGGCGCCTGCGCGCCTGTTGGGATTTTGGATTGCGGCAGCGTCGGTTTAAGCTATCGGCGTGGACACGCTGACGAGCATCCGAGTATTTCGCCAGGTGGTCGAGTCGGGCAGCTTCGTCGCTGCCGCGGATCGCCTCGACATGTCCACCGCCATGGTCAGCAAGCACGTGATGCATGTCGAGCAGCGCCTCGGGACTCGACTGCTTAATCGCAACACGCGCGCGCTCAGCCTGACCGAGCCCGGTAAGGTGTACTTCGAGCGTACCAAGAGCATTTTGGAAGATTTACAACAAACGGAACTGGAGCTCGGGTCGCTGAGCACGACGCCTCGGGGGACACTGCGAGTGAGTTACCCGAGTTTCGGAGCCATCCAGCGCGTGGCAGACCTGCTGGCCGAATACCAGCGCCTCTATCCGGAGGTCATCGTCGACGTCTCTTTCGAGGATCGCAACGTCGATCTGATCGAGGAAGGCTACGACGTGGCCATGCGCATCACCGCAGATGCAGCCTCGCTGCCCGCCGGACTGATCGCCCGCCCGGTCAGATCCATTCACTTCGTTCTCGGTGCCTCGCACGAATACATCCGACGGCACGGGATGCCGAACTCGCTTGATGATCTCAGTCGCCACCACTTCATCGGCGTGGGCAACCTGGACTCCTTGCCCCTGAAGGGGCCGCACGGAATGCTTGAGGTTCCCATCCACGTCGCGATGCGCTACCGATCGGCTGTCGGGGTCGGTCACGCGGCAGCGGCCGGCATTGGTATTGCGCCGCTGCCGGTCGTGTTCTTCGAGGACACGGCGTTCCGTAAGCAGCTGGTGCCCGTACTGACGCAGTTCTCCTTGCGGGAAGCGACCCTGTATGCGGTATACGTGAGTCGTAAGTACGTACCCCTGAAGATCCGCAGCTTCATCGACTTCATGCTGGAGCGCGTTCCAGCACATCCTGAGCCCGCGCTGCCCATCAACGACGATCCGTCGCCGCGGGCGGCGGTGGCGCTCAATGCGGCCGAGGTCGGCGACGGGCGTTGACCTGTCTGAGTGCGCAAACAGGAGATCGACTATGACCACCGTCGCTCGGTTAGACGCATTCCGTCTCGGCGACCGCACCGTAAGACGGCTCGGCTACGGCGCCATGCAGCTCGCAGGGCCCGGCGTGTTCGGTCCACCCAAGAATCCGGATGAAGCAGTGGCCGTGCTACGCGAGGCGGTCGCGAGCGGCGTGAACCACATCGACACCAGTGACTACTATGGCCCCTTCGTCACGAATCAACTGATTCGTAAGGCCCTGCATCCCTATGCCGACGATCTGGTGATCGTCACCAAGATCGGCGCCCGGCGCGGTACGGACGGCTCGTGGCTGCCGGCCTTATCCCCAGCTGAGCTGACCCAGGCGGTGCACGACAACCTGCACAACCTCGGTCTGGAGGCGCTGGAGGTCGTCAACCTTCGCCTGCCCGGCCTGCTGGTGCCCGCCGAAGGCTCACTCGAGGTGCCGCTCAGTGCTTTGGCTGAGTGCCAGCGCAAAGGTCTGGTGCATCATATCGGACTGAGCAACGTCACGCGCGCACAGATCGACGAAGGACGCAAGATCTGTGACATTGTCTGCGTACAGAACTACTACAACCTGGCACATCGAGCAGATGATGCGCTGATTGATGAGCTTGGCCGCGATGGCATCGCCTATGTGCCGTTCTTTCCGTTGGGTGGCTTCAGTCCGCTGCAATCGTCCATCTTGTCCGACGTTGCGCAACGCGCCCGGGCCACGCCCATGCAGGTGGCACTCGCGTGGCTGCTGCACCGCGCTGCGAATATTCTTTTGATACCGGGCACCTCCTCGCTCGCGCACCTGCGAGACAACCTCGCGGTAGCCAAGTTGGATTTGCCCGTCGATGCCGTGGCGGCGCTGGACCGGATTGGAGGACGCGCCGACGCCGCCTGAGCAGTATCGGCGCTCCGCTGTGCTCAGGCAGCTTGCTGCATAGTCTGCGCCTGGACATTGGCGAGCAAATAGACCAAGCCTTCCGCGGTCGTCGGATGCGTAAAGATGGCATCGCGCAATGCGGTATATGGGATGCCGCCGAGCATCGCGGTCTGCACGACCGCCATCATTTCACTCGCTTCGACCCCGAGGGCAGTGAAACCGAGGATACGGTCACTCCGTGCCTCGATCAGCATCTTCAGAAAGCCGCGCGTCTCTCCGAGCGCGATTGCTCTCAACACTGCCGCCATCGGCATCTTGGCAAGGCGATAGGCGATGCCGCGCTGCTGCGCTTCCGTTTCATTCAAACCGACCCGTGCGAGCTCCGGATCGGTGAACACGCAGAAGGGGATGAGTCGGTCGCGAGTCGTGCGGGTGCCTCCATTGAGGTTATCTCGGACGACGCGGAAGTCGTCGTAGGCCACGTGAGTGAACATGGGACTGCCGGCGCAGTCGCCCATGGCCCACACGGCCGTTGCGCTTGTCTCCAACCGTTCGTTGACCTTGACGTAACCACGCGCGTCGAGCTCGATCCCCGCCACGTCCAGCCCGATGCCCTGGGTATTTGGCGTGCGTCCGGCCGCCGCCAGCAGATCGCTTCCCTCGACGGTACGCTGGCCGCCACTATCCTCAAAGGTGACTCGAACGCTTTGACCCGAGACCCCCTGCACGGCCTTCACCCGTGTATCGAGCAGCACCTCAATTCCTTCGCTTGCGAAGTTATCCTGCACCGCCCGGGCGACATCCGGATCCTCGGCTGCCGCCACCTGCCGGCCGCGCTCGATTATGGTCACGGCGGATCCGAAGCGTCGCAATGCCTGCGCCAGTTCGAGACCGACGTAGCCTCCACCCAGCACGATCACCTGGCGCGGCAGGCGGTCGAGATCCAGCGCCTCTACGTGCGTCATGGGCTTGGCGGCTGTGAGCCCTGGAACGTCCGGCACCGCCGCGCGTGAGCCGAGGTCGAGAAATACCCGCTCGCCACTGATGACTCGTGTGCCGCCCTGGTTGAGTCGTACCGCGACGGTGCGGTCCGCCACGAACTGCGCCTCCCCGAAGATCAGCTCGGCCCCGCTCGCCTTGAAAAGATCGAGATGCACCTGGATGTTGTGCTCCACCATGTGGCGTTTGCGCTTGAGGACGCCCGCCATGTCGGTCACAGGGTTCGCTTGAATGCCGTACTCGGCGCCGTGCCGCGCGAACCAGTGAGCCTTTGCGCTGCGGATGACGTTCTTACTGGGCAGGCAGGCGATGTTGGGACAGGAGCCGCCGATGTATTTGCGCTCTACGACTGCGGTGCGATGGCCCGCTTGCGCCAGCGTCCACGTCAACCACTTGCCCGACTCTCCACTTCCAACGACAACGACCTCGTAGCGCTCTACTTCAGCCATAATCCACCTCCGTGAAGGCGTGAACGTGCTTTGAAGCGCTGCTATTGCACGGTATAGCCGCCATCGACGGCAATCCGCTGACCCGTGAGGTAGCGCGCCTGGTCGCTCGCCAGAAACAGAATGGTCGCGGCGATCTCCTCGGGCTTACTCGCGCGCCGGGCCGGCACGCCGGCCAGAAAAGCGGCTTTAGCCTCCCCGCTACTGGCCACGAAGCGCTCGAGCATCGCCGTCTCCACTGGCCCTGGCGCCACGGCATTTACGCGCACGCCCGCGGTCGCACCCTCGAGAGCGGCGCTCTTGGTGAGGCCCTCGACCGCGTGCTTGCTGGCCACATACACCGACGCGCCGGCAATACCGACCTGGCCGGCGACCGAGGACAGGTTGATGATCGATCCCGAACCCTGACGCAGCATCACGCGCATCTCATGCTTGAGGCACAGCAACGTTCCGAGGACATTCACGGTGAAGGTAGCATCGTAATTGGCAATCGACTGATCAATAATCGGCACCAATTCTCCCTCGGTGCCCGCGTTGTTGACGGCAACATCAAGGCGCCCAAAGCGCCTCACGGCTTGCGCTATCAGATTGACCACCTCGGCTTCGGATCGCACATCTGCGAGCACGAACTCGGCCTCCGCGTTGAGCGCGCGTAGCTCGGCCGCCAACGCCTTGCCGTTCTCCTCATGACGTCCGCTGACGACGATTCGATCTCCCTGGCGAGCGAATGCGTTTGCCGTGACGCGCCCGATACCGGTCAAAGCGCCCGTAATAAGAACAGTGGCGTTACTCATGACATGCGTCTCTCAAAGAGGGGATTCCCCGGGAGGCGATACTGTGCTTGAGTACGCCTGGCTGATATAGGATCCGGCGTGCCTTCATTTGGATCGAGTCTCAAACGAATTTCGCAGGAGTTGAACGTGGACAAGATCAAGGCTCTCTTTACCGCATCGGCGACGGCCGTTGGCGGACGCAACGGTCATACCGAATCGGACGATGGCGTAGTCAAGGCGGATCTGTCGGTGCCCAAGGCGATGGGAGGGCCGGGTAAGCCGGGTACCGCGACTCCCGAGCATTTGTTCGCCGCCGGCTATGCTGCCTGCTTTGGCGGTGCACTGGACTACGTGGCAAAGCAGCACAAGAAGAACGCTGCTGCAGCGCGCGTCACCGCCGCCGTCTCGATCGGGCCGCGTGAAGGCGGCGGCTTTGGTCTCGCCGTGAAGTTGCATGTCGAAGACCGCAGTCTACCGCAGGCTGAGCTCGCGGCATTCGCCCGGGAGGCCCATGAGCAAATCTGTCCCTACTCCCACGCCACGCGCGGCAATGTCAACGTGGAGTTGGACGTGGTCGGCGCCCCGTGACAGCCGTGACATGAGCCCGAAGCGATGCAGCTGGGTCGCCTTGGACAACCCATTGATGATGCGTTATCACGACTCCGAGTGGGGCGTGCCGGTCCACGACGATCACAAGCACTTTGAATTTCTGGTGCTCGAAGGGGCGCAGGCGGGTCTGAGCTGGTCCACGATTCTCAACAAGCGCGAGGGCTATCGTCGTGCCTTCAGCGATTTCGATCCCGTGAAGGTGGCCCGATACACCGAGAATCGAATCCAAAGGCTCTGCCGGGATGCGACCATCATTCGCAACACTCTTAAAATCAAATCCGCGGTACGCAATGCGAAGGCGTTGCTAGCCATCCAAAAAGAGTTCGGCAGCTTCGACTCCTATTGCTGGCGCTTCGTGCAGGGCACCCCGAAACTGAATCGCTGGAAGACGGTACGGCAGATTCCCGCGACCTCACCTGAATCTGACGCTTTCAGTAAGGATCTCAAAGCACGCGGATTCAACTTCGTCGGCTCCACGATCATCTATGCGCATATGCAGGCGGTCGGAATGGTGAACGATCATATGGTCGACTGCTTCCGTTATCGAGAGATCCAGCGACTTTGATGTTGGAGGGTTGCCTCGAGGCGTTGAGTGCCGGCGTCAATCGATGCCGGTCGCCACCGCTGCCCAACCGCGCGCCGGACTCCGGTATGATGCGTGCAATTTCTAAGAATACGGGGGTTCGTCATGCTGCACTGGTGTCCGTATGCCCGGGCCGCATCGGCGCTGTTGTCTGCGCTGCTCGTTGCATCGCCGGCACTCGCGGCATCCAGCGAATCACAGCGCATCGAGCGGATCCTCGCGCAGACTCCACTGATCGATGGGCACAACGATCTGGCGTGGGAGATCCGCAGCCGCTTCGGCGGCGACCTGACGAAGATCGACCTCGCTGAGTCGACCAAGGGACTGCCGGCGCCGGCGGGCAGCGCGCCCCTGATGACGGACATCCCGCGCCTGCGCGCCGGGCACGTGGGGGCGCAGTTCTGGTCGGTGTGGATTCCGTCGGACACCCAGGGACCGACGGCGGTGCAGATGACCATCGAGCAGATCGACCTGGTCAAGCAGATGTGCGCGCGCTACCCGAACGACCTCGCCATGGCGTATACAGCCGCGGACATCATGCGGCTGCATAAGGCTGGCAAGATCGCCTCCCTGATCGGCGTCGAGGGTGGCCATCAGATCAACAATTCGCTCGCGGCGCTGCGCGCCTACTACGACCTCGGGGCGCGCTACATGACGCTGACGCACGCGACCAACACCGTGTGGGCGGATTCCGCCACCGATAATCCGCTGCATCACGGGCTCACACCCTTCGGGAAGGAGGTGGTGCGCGAGATGAACCGCCTCGGCATGCTGGTCGATCTGGCGCACGTGTCGCCCGACACCATGCGCGCAGCGCTCGCCGTGAGCGTGGCACCAGTGATCTTCTCGCACTCCTCCGCCCGTGCGCTGGTGGATACGCCGCGCGATGTGCCCGATGACGTGCTGCGGCTGGTCGCCGCCAACGGTGGTGTCGTGATGGCTAATTTCTATCCGGGGTATGTGTCCGAGGCATGGCGTCGCTGGGACGCGGACCGCTCGGCGGAGCAGGCACGCTACAACACCCCGCCCTTCGGAGGGCTCTACATTGGTCAGCCCGAGCGCGCCAAGGCGGCGCTGGCAGAATGGCAGCGTGCACATCCGGAGCCAGCGGTCACGATCGGTGACGTCGCAGACCACATCGAACACATCCGCACGGTCGCGGGCATTGATCACGTGGGCATCGGATCGGACTTCGACGGCATCTCCAACACGCCCATCGGACTCGACGGCGTCGACAAGTTCCCCGCGCTGCTCGAAGAGCTCGCGCGCCGTGGCTGGAGCGATGCAGATATCGCCAAGCTCGCGGGCGGCAACCTGTTGCGCGTGCTCACGGTGGCGGAAGAAGTCAGCGCGCGACTGCGCGCTACGCGCCCGCCCTCGACGGCCACGATCACGCAGCTCGACGGGCTGACCGCGGCGCCACCGCACTGACCGGCCGCTCGTCCGGGACCACTGGTCCCGACGCCGCCCGGGCTGGAAGCGATCCTGGACGCCATGACCGGACGGACCGATTCGCCGCGACTCGCAGCGCGTGCGCCTTGAGTCGGTACCTGCCCCGTCGACAACACCGACCGAACTGCGGCGCTTTGGCAGCAGCGCGCCTCGGGCAGCGGAGGTAGCATCGATCACTGAGGCAGCGTCGCCTCGACCTGGAGAAGGAGCTGCGGCCATGGCGACACGTGCGCTCAAAGGTAGCGAGAGAACGGCGCTGCTCGGTGCCCGCGCCGTCGGGCCGGCCGATCAGCACGAGCGGCTCGAGGTGAGTGTGATCGTGCGGCCACAGGCGGGCGCTGCGCTCGCGGAGCGCGTGGCGCGCCTGGCGCGTGGGGATCGAGCGGGCAGCCCGCTGTCGCGCGAGGCCTTTGCTGCGGCGCACGGGGCGAGCACCGCGGATCTGGCCGCCGTGAAGGCGTTCGCGCACGCGCACGGACTCAGCGCCGTGCAGGAAGATGCAGCGCGCCGAACGCTCGTGCTGTCGGGGACCGTGGCTCAGTTTGACCGCGCCTTCGGTATCGAGCTGAAGCACTATGAGTACCCGGGTGGTACCTACCGCGGCCGCGAGGGCGCCATTCAAATACCCGAGGAACTCGCGGACATCATCGAAGCCGTGCTCGGTCTCGACAATCGTCCGCAGGCGCGCCCGCATTTCCGGCTGCGCGCGCCACGAGGTCGCGGCGGCTCGAAATCGTCGCGCCCGCAGCGTTCCTCCTCGGCCAGGGCATCGTCGGCAGCCGTCTCGTACTCGCCCCTACAGCTCGCCTCTCTGTACGGCTTCCCGCGTGCAACGGCCGAGGGCGAGTGCGTGGCGATCATCGAGCTCGGCGGTGGCTTTCGGCCACAGGACCTCGCAACCTACTTCGCCGGGCTTGGGGTAGCGGCCCCGGCCGTGACGGCTGTCTCGGTCGACCACGGCGCCAATCAGCCAACCGGCGACCCGAATGGGCCAGACGGAGAAGTCATGCTCGATATCGAAGTCGTCGGCGCCGTGGCTGCGGGTGCGAGCATCGCGGTGTATTTCGCACCCAACACGGATGCCGGCTTTATCGATGCGGTGACGACGGCCGTTCACGACACCGTCCACAAACCGTCGGTCCTCTCGATCAGTTGGGGAGGCCCCGAGTCGTCGTGGACCTCGCAGGCGATGAGCGCGATGGACCAGGCATTTCAGGCCGCGGCGGCGGTCGGCATCACGGTGTGCGTTGCCTCCGGCGATGGCGGCTCGAGCGACGGTGTGAGCGGCGGCGCCCCGCATGTCGACTTTCCGGCGTCGAGCCCCTTCGCTCTCGGCTGTGGCGGCACGAGCCTGCATGCCACCGGCGGTCAAATCTCGAGCGAAGTGGTCTGGAACGACCAGAGCACAGACGGCGGCGCCGGGGGTGGTGGCATCAGCGCCTTCTTCTCAGTACCGAGCTGGCAACGGGGACTCACGGCGACCACATCCGCTGGCGCCCGAAGTGCGCTCTCGGGACGGGGCGTCCCGGATGTCGCCGGCGACGCCGATCCTCAGACGGGGTATGACGTGCGTATCGACGGCACCGACACGGTCATCGGCGGCACCAGCGCCGTCGCGCCGCTGTGGGCAGGGCTCGTCGCGCTCGCGAACGCAGTCAACGGCCGCGCAGCCGGTTACTTGAACCCGCTGCTCTATGCCCATCCGGCCGCGCTACGTGACATCACCCAGGGAAACAATGGCGCCTTCGAGGCCTCAGTGGGATGGGATGCGTGCAGCGGCCTCGGCAGTCCGATCGGGCGTGAGGTCGCCGCCCTCGTCGTCGCCCCGGCGGACTTGTGAGCTTGGTCGCGCGTAGTTGCCGTTCGGCGGATAGGTCCCCGCGAATCGCCTCAAAGTCAGAGAGCTTTCACAGTCCGGCCCATCCGTTTG
>JASHTF010000311.1 GCA_030040715.1 Gammaproteobacteria bacterium
CGTTCGAGCTCAGTGCCCGCGTGGGCGGTGGGGGACAGATACACACTCAGGGGCAGCTCGATGCCAACGCGCAGCACGCACAGCTGAGTATCGAATTACAGCGGCTTGATCTCACGGCGCTGCAACCGTACTTCGCACGCCAGACCAACGTTACCCTGTATCGGGGCAATCTCTCAGCGAGCGCGCAGGTGCGTTATGCCGCCGCCCCGGACGCCCGACGGCCAAAGCTCGAGCTCGCGGGCGGTCTGACGATTGCGGATCTGGCCACGCGCGAGCGTCACAGCAACTCCGAGCTCGTCAGCTGGCAATCGCTGGCGCTGAATGGCGTGCGCTATCAGCAGCAACCGGACGCGCTGCACATCCAGGGGGTCACGTTGCGGCACGCCGTGGGGCGAGTGCTGATCGGTGCCGATGGGGCACTCAACCTCGCGCAGGTGCTGCAGCCGCAACCCCAGGCAGCGCAGGCGGGTGCACCTGCGGGATCCGCGGGCGCTTCCCGGGCTCGCGCGCTTCCCTCGAGCACTCGCGCGGCTTCTGCGAGCGCGCCTTCCTCGAGCACGTCACCCGCCATGCCCATCGTTATCGACCGCATCGATATCTCGGGCAGCGCCGCGAACTTCACTGATCAATCGGTGCGGCCGAGCTTTTCCGCGGCCATCCTCAGCCTGCACGGCAGTATCGTGAATCTGTCATCGGACCCGCAATCGCGGGCGCGACTGCAGCTGGAAGGACAGGTCGAGCGCTACGCGCCCGTCACCATCAGCGGCGAAGTCAATCTACTCGCCGCGACGGCGTACACCGATCTGTCGATGAACTTCAGCAACATCGACCTGACCCTGTTCAATCCGTACTCGGGAAAATTCGCCGGCTACAGCATCGAGCAGGGCAAGCTGTCGACGCAGATGCACTATCACGTCGAGCAGAGCAAGCTCACGGCGAGCCATCACATCGTGATCGATCAGCTGGAGTTCGGTCCGGCCACCGCTACCAAGCCGGCAGTACCGCTGCCCGTGAAGCTTGCCGTAGCGCTGCTCAAGGATCGGCATGGCGTCATCGACCTCGATCTGCCGGTCACCGGCTCGATTCATGACCCGAGCTTCCGGCTGGCACCGATCATCGGACGGGTCCTTTTGAACCTGATCACCAAGGCGGTCACAGCGCCATTCGCCTGGATTGGATCGTTGATGGGTGGAGGCCAGCAGCTCTCCCATGTGGATTTTGCCGCCGGCTCAGCCGAGCTGCCCGACGCCGAGCGGCAGAAGATCGCGCAGCTTGCCAAGGCGCTCGATGAGCGCCCGCAGCTCAAGCTCGACATTCCGCTGCATACCGAAAGCGTCGCGGATGATGGGGCGTTGGCACGGCAGGCGCTCGGGCAGGCCGTCGCTGAGGCGAGTTCGACGGCGGCGGCTCAGAGTGCGAAGGGCGGCGCGCGTGCGCGTCGCGTCGCTGCCCGACAGCGGCGCGGGCGCGGCGCTGCCTCGAGCACTGAGGCCTCATCGCCGCAGCTGCTAGCGCTCGAAGAGCTCTATCGTCAGCAGTTCCACGCCGACCCCGACTATCCCGCCGCGATTACGACCGGCGCCCCTGCCGCTGCCGCGTCTGCCCCAGCCGCTGCCGGCGGGTCCGCCGCCGGGGGGTCCGCCCCGGCTGGCGAGGCTGCCTCCGCGCAGCCACCGACGCAGTCCGCTGCAGATCCGCGGATCGAGTGGCTCAGGGGCCAGCTGCTGCCAAAGTTTGCGCCATCCGCCGCGCAGCGCACGGCGCTCGGGCGCGCCCGTGCCGACGCCGTCGAGACTGCGGTTCTGGCGGACAAGCAGCTGACGCCGCAGCGGATATTTCTGACCGACCGTCTCTCGGGCGGGGGACCGGCGGGTATGAGTCGCATGGAGTTGCAGCTGCAGTAAGCTCAGGCATCGTCGCTGAGACGCTTGAGCTCATAGATCAGCTCGAGCGCCGCTCGCGGCGTGAGCGCGTCCGGATCGACCGACGCCATCCGTGTCTGCAGCGCGCGCGCGCACCCGGGTGCAGGCACCTCGGCCGCCGCGACCACCGCAGGGAGCGGCAGCTGCGGCTGCAGCGGGCGGCTCGGCTGCGGCAGGCTGCCCGCCTCGAGGTGCGCCAGATACCGCTCCGCAGCGGCAATCACCTCGCGCGGCACGCCGGCGAGCTGTGCGACCTTCAGGCCGTAGCTGCGGTTGGCGGGTCCTTCCTTCACGGCGTGCAGAAACACCAGCGTATCGCCATGCTCGGTGGCATCGAGATGCACATTGGCGCAGCTGGGAATGTCCGCGGCCAACGCCGTCAGCTCGAAGTAGTGCGTCGCGAATAGGGTGAAAGCCCGCACGCGGTGTGCGATGTGACGCGCCACCGCGTACGCCAGCGACAGGCCATCGAAAGTGCTGGTTCCGCGGCCGATCTCATCCATCAGTACCAGGCTCGAGGCGGTTGCGTTGTGCAGAATGTTGGCCGTCTCGCTCATCTCCACCATGAAAGTCGAGCGACCGGCGGCCAGGTCATCCGCCGCTCCGATGCGCGTGAAGATGCGATCGATGGGTCCAATCTCCGCGCGCGCGGCGGGCACGAAGCTGCCCATGTGCGCCAGTACCACCAGCAGTGCGACCTGTCGCATATAGGTCGACTTGCCGCCCATGTTGGGTCCGGTGACGATCAGCATGCGCCGTTGCTCGTGCAGCGTCAGGTCATTCGGCACAAATGGTGCCGCGGTGAAGCGCTCGACCACGGGATGGCGCGCGGCCTCGAGCACGAGGCGCGGCTCATCGGTGAGCAGCGGCTCACTCCAGCCGCGGGTGGCGGCCGGCTGCGCGAGCGCACCGAGCGCATCGAGCTGGCTGAGCGCATCGGCACTCACCTGCAGCGCTGGCAGTGCCTCGATGAGTCGTGATAGCAGCGCCTCGTACAGCTCGCGCTCACGCGCCAGCGCGCGCTCGCGCGCTCCGAGTACACGGTCCTCGAAGCGCTGCAACTCCGGCGTTACGAAGCGCTCCGCGGAGCGGATGGTTTGACGCCGCTGGTAGTCGGCCGGCACCCGCTCGGCCTGGGCGCGCCCGACCTCGATGTAGAAACCCTGCACGCGGTTGTAGCCGAGCTTGAGACCGGCGATTCCGGTGCGCTCACGCTCGCGGCGCTCGAGCTCGAGCAGGAAATCATCGGTGTGAGTCGCGATGACACGCAGCTCATCAAGCTCGGCGTCATAACCCGGCGCGATCACCCCGCCGTCGCGGACGAAATGCGCCGGCTCGGCCTCGAGCGCACGCTCGAGCAGAGCGTGCTCATCCAGATGCGCGCCGACGCGCCCGCACAGTTCCGCGAGCAGCGGCGAATCCAGCGCCGCGAGGCTCGCGCGCAGCGCCGGCAGCGCAGCCAGTCCGGCGCGCAGTTGGGTCAGATCGCGCGGGCGTGCGGAGCGCAGGGCAACGCGCGCGAGGATGCGCTCCAGGTCCCCGACCGCTCGCAGATGCTCGCGCAGCGACTCGTAGCGGCGCGATTCGGCGAGTATGGCGAGCGCCTGATAGCGCCGACGCAGCAGCGGGCGCTCTCGGATCGGGCGGTTGAGCCAGCGCCGCAGCATGCGCGCGCCCATGGCGGTGGCGCTGTGGTCCAGGACGGCGAACAGCGTCGCCGCCTCATTCCCCGACAGGCTGCTGTCGAGCTCCAGATTGCGGCGCGTCGCCGCATCGAGCGCCACGGCGGCGCTCCGCTCCTCGACCCGCAGCGCGCGGATGTGCGGCAGCGCCGTGCGTTGGGTATCGCGCACGTACTGCAGCAGCGCACCGGCTGCGCGGATCGCCAGCGGCAGCTCATCGACGCCGAAGCCCTTGAGATCGAGTGTCCCCAACTGGTCGGTCAACAGACGCGAGGCGCTCGCGAGCTCGAAATGCCAAGGCGCGCGAGCGCGCAGCACGCACGGCCCCGCTCTAGCCTGCAGCACCGTGAGCTGATCCTCGGCCAGCAGCAGCTCCGCGGGACGCAGCCGCTCGAGCTCGGAGTCCAATATCGCCAGCCCCTCGGCCTCGAGCACGTGGAAGCGGCCGGCAGCGAGCTCAAGCCACGCCAGCCCGAAGCGCTCATGCTCAAACAGCACGCTCGCGAGCAGCGTCTCGCGCCGTTGCTCGAGCAAGGCCTCGTCGGTGACGGTGCCGGGCGTGACCACGCGCACGACCTGTCGCTCCATGGGGCCACGCGCCTTGGCGGGGTCGCCGACCTGTTCGCAGATCGCGACCGACTCGCCGCGTCGCACCAGACGCGCCAGATACGAGTCGAGGCTGTGCACTGGTACACCGGCCATCGGTATCGGGGCCCCCGCCGATTGCCCGCGGCTGGTCAGCGCGATATCGAGCAGGCTCGCCGCTCGACGCGCATCGTCGTAGAACAGCTCGTAGAAATCGCCCATGCGATAGAACAGCAGCACACCGGAATACTGCGACTTGATGCGCAGGTACTGCTGCATGACCGGCGTGTGCGCGCCGAGCTCGTCGATCGACGCGCTCGCGCCGCCCCGAGCCGGGTCGGCCGCGCCGGCGTCGATCGGGGCCGCGCTCGCCTCGGCCGAGGCCGCGGGCGAGGCGACGTTGAGCGGAGAATCGGTCATGATTATCCGCCAGTGTACCGGCGCACGGAGGACTCCTCGATGGCGTTCAAATTGTGGAGCGACGATTTCAAGAATGGAGACACCCTGCCCGAGGCCCACGTATTCAACGGTATGGGGCACGAGGGCAGCAATGTGTCGCCGCACCTGGCCTGGTCGGGCGCGCCCGCGGGCACCAAGAGCTTCGTGGTGACGCTGTATGATCCGGATGCGCCCACGGGCTCGGGCTGGTGGCACTGGATCGTCGCCAACATTCCGCCGTCGGTCAGCAGCCTGCCGCGCGGGGCCGGCAGCGAACGGGGTGCTCTGCCACGGGGCGCCGTGCACACGCTCACCGATTTTGGCGGCACTCCTCAATACGGAGGTGCCGCGCCGCCGCCCGGTGCTCCGCATCGCTACATCTTCACGGTGCACGCACTCAAGATCGATCATATCGACGTCGATCCGCACAGCAGCGGTGCCAAAGTCGGGTTCATGACCAACATGAACCGCCTCGGGAGCGCTTCGATCACTGCGCACTACGGGGGCGCGCGCTGAACAGCGGCACCGCAGAGCCCGAGCCGACTCCCGGCGAGCTCTCCGATGAGGCGCTGCGCGCTTTGGCAGAGGCGGTCGGTCGCACGCTGCTCGCGGCGCATGCGCGTGCCGTGACGGCCGAGTCCTGCACCGGTGGCTGGATCGCCAAGTGCCTGACCGATATCCCCGGAAGCTCCCGCTGGTTCGAGCGTGGCTACGTGACCTACTCGAACGCCGCGAAGCAGCAGGGGCTCGGGGTCAGGAGCGAGGACCTGCAGGCCTTTGGAGCCGTCAGTGCGATCACGGCCGAGCAGATGGCCGCCGGGGCACTGGCGGCAAGCGCCGCTGATGTCGCGGTCGCAGTCACGGGCATCGCCGGGCCCGATGGCGGCACGACACAGAAGCCGGTGGGACTGGTATGGCTCGCCGCAGGGCGCCGCGACGGCCCCATCCGTGCCGAGGAGCACCACTTCAGTGGGGATCGGGAAGCGATCCGCCGCGCGGCGGTCGCGGCCGCGCTGCGGCTGCTGCTGGCGACGGTGCAATCCGCGGCGATCCGAACCCCGGCAGGCCGGGTTGCAGCTGAGCGCGTGCGGCTGCGACGCGTGTTCTTCGCGCTTTGGCCGGATGAGCAGTTCTGCGTGCGCCTGAGCGCGGCGGCCGCGCAGCTCGGGCGTCTGGAGGGTCGCCGCGCCGTCCCCGAGGACTGGCACGTCACGGTGTGCTTCATCGGTTCCGTGAATGAGGCCGAACTCGCGGCGCTGCAAAGCGGGGCGGCCGCGGTCTCGGCCCGAGGCTGCGCGCTGCAGTTCGACACCCTCGAGTATTGGCAGCGGGCGCGTATCGTCGCCGCGACCGCAAGCCAGATTCCGGCCGCAGCCGTGGAGCTGGCGCAGGCGCTGCGTGCGCTCGCGCGCTCGCTCGGATTGACGCCGGACGATAAGCCGCTGCGCCCTCATCTGACGCTCATGCGCGGTGTGAGCCCGCGAGCGTGGCAGGCGTTGGGCGAGACGCGCAGCCAAAGCTTGGGCGCGCGGCTCGACTTGATCAGTAGCGCGTTTTATCTGGCCGAAAGTCGAGCTTCGGCCCGCGCCGACAGCGGCGCGGGTGGCGGCGAACAGTCGGGACGCTGCGCGCCGCCGAAGGATGCAGTTCGCGGCGGCTCGTACAGCCGCCTGGCGAGTTGGCTGCTCCAGGGCTAACGTCGGAGCACGCGTAATTGATCTTGCGAGCCGCTTTTGCGCCGCCGTGCGCTTCCCTGTTGTGGGATAATTCCCGCACGACGCGCAGGACACTGCGCCCTCAAGACGCGACTCCGGCAGAGGTTCATCACGCATGGATGATATTCGCAACAAGGCGCTGGCCGCGGCGCTCGGGCAGATCGAGAAGCAGTTTGGCAAGGGCTCAGTCATGCGCCTCGGCGACGCCGCCGCGATCTACGACATCGAGGCGGTCTCCACCGGCTCGCTCGGGCTCGATATCGCGCTCGGGGTCGGGGGTCTGCCGCGCGGACGGGTGGTCGAGATCTACGGTCCGGAGGCATCCGGCAAGACCACGCTGACGCTGCAGGTGGTGGCGGAGATTCAGCGCCGGGGCGGCACGGCTGCCTTCGTCGATGCCGAGCACGCGCTCGACCCGAGCTATGCCGAGAAGCTCGGCGTCAACGTGCAGGACCTGCTGGTCTCGCAGCCGGACACCGGCGAGCAGGCGCTCGAGATCACCGACATGCTGGTGCGCTCGGGTGCCGTCGATGTCGTGGTCATCGACTCGGTAGCGGCACTGACGCCCAAGGCCGAGATCGAGGGCGAGATGGGCGAGCTGCAGGTCGGTCTGCACGCGCGGCTGATGTCACAGGCACTGCGCAAGCTCACCGCCAACATCAAACGATCGAACACCATCGTGATCTTCATCAACCAGATCCGGATGAAGATCGGTGTCATGTTCGGCAATCCCGAGACCACCACAGGCGGCAATGCCTTGAAGTTCTATGCTTCGGTGCGGCTCGATATCCGCCGCATCGGCGCGATCAAGAACGGTGAGGAGGTCGTCGGCAACCAGACCCGCGTCAAGGTGGTGAAGAACAAGGTCGCGCCGCCATTCCGGGAGGCCGAGTTCGAGATCATGTACGGCTCGGGTATCTCGCGCGAGGGCGAGGTCATCGAGCTCGGCGCCGCCCACGGCATCATCGATAAATCGGGTGCCTGGTACAGCTACAACGGCGAGCGCATTGGCCAGGGCAAGGACAACACACGCCTGTTTCTGCAGCAGCACCGCGACGTTGCAGCGGATATCGAGGAGAAGGTCCGAGCGAAGCTGCTGCCGCCACCGCGACGTGCTGAGGAAAAGACCGCGTAGAGCGCGGCTGACCTCGGCGCAGGCGGCCGATCCTGCCGCGGCCCTCGCGGCGGCGGTGACCGCGCTCGCGCAACGCGACTATTGCGGCGCTGAGCTGGCGCAGCGGCTCGCGGCGCAGGGGTTCGCGGCCGAGGGCGTGCAGGCGGCGCTGACTGATTTGCGCGCGCGCGGCTATGTGGACGACGCGCGCTTCGTGCAGCAATTCGTCAGCTACCACGCCGAGCGTGGCCGGGGGCCGCTGCGCATCGGCACTGAGCTGCAGCGCCTTGGACTCAGCGCCGAGCTCGTCGATGCCGCGCTCGATCAGTACGCCGAGGCACACGGCGGCTGGGGCCGGCTGGCGCGCGAGGTGCGAATTCGGCGGTTCGGGCTGACCGAGCCGCGCGCTTGGGCGCAGAAGGCGAAGCAAGCACGCTTTTTGCAATATCGGGGCTTTTCCACCGATCATATCCGCTGCGCGCTCGGGTCCGGCCCCGAGGCCTGGGGTGAGGTCGAATGAGCGCGCGCACCGCGGGCGGCCGACCCGGGCTGTCCGATCCGACCACGAGTATCGAGCATGATCAATAAGCTGCCTTACATGAGCGCGGCGCAACTGCGGCGCGCATTTCTCGATTTCTTCCGCGAACACGGCCACGAGATCGTTCCCTCGTCCTCGCTGGTACCGAAAAATGATCCGACGCTGCTGTTCACCAATGCCGGCATGGTGCAGTTCAAGGATGTGTTTCTCGGCAAGGAGAAGCGCTCCTATGTGCGTGCTGCCTCGAGCCAACGCTGCGTGCGCGCCGGTGGCAAGCACAACGATCTCGAGAATGTCGGCTACACGGCGCGCCACCACACGTTCTTCGAGATGCTGGGCAACTTCTCGTTTGGAGACTATTTCAAGCGCGAGGCGATCCATTACGCCTGGCAATTCGTCACCACGGTGCTCAAGCTCGATCCCGCGCGCCTGTGGATCAGCGTCTATCAGGACGACAACGATGCGGCAGGCATCTGGACACGCGAGATCGGCATCGATGCCGAGCGCGTGCTGCGTCTGGGCGAGGAGTCCAATTTCTGGGCCATGGGAGATACCGGCCCATGCGGGCCCTGTAGCGAGATCTATTACGACCACGGTCCGGAGATCCCCGGTGGACCGCCGGGTTCGGCCGAGGAGGGCGATCGCTACGTCGAGCTGTGGAACCTGGTGTTCATGCAATACGAGCGTGCCGCGGACGGCACCCTGACGCCGTTGCCGAAGCCATCGGTGGATACCGGCGCGGGACTCGAGCGCATGACCGCGGTCATGCAGGGCGTGCATTCGAACTATGACATCGATCTGTTCCGTGAGCTGATTCGCGCGGCCGCCGCGGCGACCGGCACCGAGGAGCTCAGCTCGCCGTCGCTGCGCGTCATAGCCGATCACATCCGAGCCTGCAGCTTCCTGATCGTCGACGGCGTGAGGCCCTCGAACGAGGGGCGCGGCTACGTGCTTCGTCGCATCATCCGGCGTGCGGCCCGCCACGGCCATCGCCTCGGCCAGTCGCAGCCCTTTTTCTACAAGCTGGTGCCGGCCCTGGTCGAGGTCATGGGCGAGGCGTACCCGGAGCTGCCGCGCGCCGCCGGCGAGGTCGAGCGCGTGCTGCAGCTCGAGGAAGGGCGCTTCGCCGAGACGCTCGCGACCGGCATGGCGCGCTTTGACGGTCACATGCGCGAGCTCGGCACCGATACCGTCCCGGGGGCGCTGGTGTTCCTGCTGCACGATACCTACGGCTTTCCACCGGACCTGACCGCCGATATCGCGCGCGAGCGCGGGTTGAAGGTCGACATGGCCGGCTATGAGCGCGCGATGCAGGAGCAGCGCGAACGCGCCCGCGCCGCGAGCAGGTTCGGCGTGGACCTGTCCGCGGGTGCCCAGATCGGGGAGCGCAGCGAATTCTCCGGCCACGAGGAGGTCGAGGGTGAAGGGCGGGTCGTGGCGCTGCTGCGGGCGGGCCAGCGTGTCGACTCGATCGCAGCCGGCGAGCTGGCCGAGGTGATTCTGGATCGCACGCCGTTCTACGCCGAGGCCGGCGGCCAGGTCGGCGACAGCGGGCAGCTCGACGGCGCCGGCGGCGCGCGCTTCCTGGTCGAGGACACGCAGAAGCGCGGGGCTGGCTACGCGCACATCGGTCGGCTGGAGCGCGGGGAGCTGCACGTTGGCGACACCGTCCACGCGCGCATCGACGCGCAGCGGCGTGCGGCGATCCGTCTGAACCACTCGGCGACGCACTTGCTGCACGCGGCGCTCAGGCAGGTGCTCGGGTCCCACGTGACGCAGAAGGGCTCACTGGTGGCGCCGGACCGGCTGCGGTTCGACTTCTCGCACCACGGGGCGCTGACGCCGGAGGAGCTGGCGGCGGTCGAGCGCCTCGTCAACGTCCAGATCCGTGCCAATGCCGAGGCCGTCACGCGCGTCATGGATTATGACCAGGCGATCGCGGCCGGGGCCATGGCGCTGTTCGGCGAGAAGTACGAGCGGCAGGTGCGGGTACTGTCGCTGGGCGGGTTCTCGACCGAGCTGTGCGGCGGTACCCACGTCCGGCGGGCAGGCGATATCGGGTTATTTCACATCGTGAGCGAATCCGGGGTGGCGGCTGGGATCCGGCGTATCGAGGCGCTCACGGGTCAGGCGGCCATCGATTATCTCGATCAGGGAGCTGCGACACTGTCACAAGCCGCCTCTTTAGTGCAGAGTACGCGTCTGGAGGTTGCTGAGCGGGTACGGGAGATGCTCGAACGCGTGCGCGCGCTGGAGAAGGAGAATCGTGCGCTCAAGGAGCGGCTGGCGCTCGGTCACGGTACCGATCTGGCCGGTGCGGCGGTAGAGCTGGACGGCACCAAAGTGCTGGCGACGCGGATCGACGGTGCCGATGCCGGGGCGCTGCGCGCTGCGGTCGACCAGCTCAAGCAGCGCCTGGGCTCGGCCGTGATCGTGCTCGGCGCGGTGCAACCGCCGGCGAGGGTGATGCTGGTCGCGGGCGTCACCGACGATCAGACCGTGCGTGTGCGTGCGGGGGAACTTATCGCCGCTGTAGCGGCCCAAGTAGGAGGCAAGGGCGGCGGACGCGCCGACTTCGCACAGGCCGGAGGAAGCAAGCCCGAGGCACTGGATGAAGCGCTGGCGAGCGTCGTGCCGTGGGTTCGAGCGCGTCTGGCGTCACATTGACTGCGGAAACGTGACGCGTGTTGTGGCAGTATCACGCGAGACAGTTCGTAATCGAAACAGATCGTACAGCGAAGCAGTGATCTTGGAGGGGGCGGCAGGCATCGCCGCTGTGATCGCCCCCCCTCAGGTAGGTACCGCTGTACCGCCACGATGGAGGATCGACCCGGTGCTAATTCTGACGCGTAGAGTGGGTGAGACCGTCATGATCGGTGACGAGGTTACGGTGACGGTGCTGCGCGTCAAGGGTAACCAGGTGCGCCTCGGCGTGAATGCACCCAAGACCATCTCGGTGCAGCGCGAGGAGATCTTCCACCGCATCAAGCAGGAGAGCGCCGAAGCGACCGAGACGGCGCCCGCGCAGACTAACTGACCGCTCGGCGGCTCTCGACGGGCCGCGCGGCAGCTGCCTCAGACCGCGGCTGGCTTTGCCCCTGCCGCACCCCTTCAGTATCATGCCGGCTGCGCGCGCGCGCGGTTGCAGGACGCGCGTTCGCGCACCTACGCACCGGAGAGATGGCCGAGTGGTCGAAGGCGCACCCCTGCTAAGGGTGTAAGGGTCAAAAGCCCTTCGAGGGTTCGAATCCCTCTCTCTCCGCCACTCGAAGAACAAGCGGCCGGCGCTGACACGCTCGTGTGCTGAACGCACTCGAGTTCGTCAGCTCACGTCGCCTGGGAAGTGCCGAGCGCAGCGTGCGACCCCGATGACCAATCCTCCACCGCGCGCCATTGCGCGACTCGCGGTCGCCTCACTCATGGGGCATCCCAGAAACGGTAGCGGCTCAAAGTAAGCGCGGCGGCGGAGCATTTGATCGGCGTTCCGCGCCGACGGATGTGCGCTTCCGTGAGCGGGTTCACGCCCCGTGCCCGCCCGCCGAGTCAAGATCGGGAGCGGTTGTCTACCCCGGCATCGTCGCGGGCGCCGCCGAGTTCGCTTACACGGGCAATCAAAGCAATGGCCCTCATTCTTGCTTGGGAGAGCAATGATGAAAACTTTGATGTGTTGTCTGTCTTTGTTGTTAACCGGGTGCTTCACCATCCCAGACAATCCTATTGCGCGCAACAACAATGCCGTCACCGCATCGGTGGGTGAGGAACGCATCGCATACTCGGAAGTGGTCGGCGACAGTGAGA
>JASHTF010000312.1 GCA_030040715.1 Gammaproteobacteria bacterium
CGTATTGGCCGCGGCGAGCGTGTTCAGCACTTTGAGACTGAGCGTATCCGCAAGGATGGCCGTATCATCGATGTCTCCGTAAGCATCTCTCCCTTGCGTGACTCTGCCGGCAAAGTAGTGGGCGCATCAAAGATTGCGCGCGACATCACGGAACACAAACGGGCTCAGGAAAAAGTGGTTCGTTTGAGCCGCATCCATTCAGTGTTGAGCAGCATTAACGCCCTGATCGTGAGGACGCGCGACCGTCAATCGCTGCTCGATGAAGCCTGCAGGATTGCAGTCGAGCAGGGTAATTTCGGTGCTGCTTGGATTGGCCTTCTCGACGGTGAGGCCTCCGAGATCACTCTTTCGGCATCGTCAGGCTCGGACGCGCGAAACCTGGCGCGCGACCAGACTGCGATCGCGGAGAACATCCGAACGGGACGAGGTCTCGTAGGACGAGCCGTTGCGGGAAAACGCGCGGTTTATAGCAACGACATCGCTGCCGATTCGAAGGAGTCGGTCACTCAGCGTATGCGAGCGTCGCTGGACTGCGGTTACCGCTCGCTCATCGCACTGCCACTGCTTGTCCAAGAGCGCGCCATCGGTGCGATAGAGCTATTCGCGAAGGAGCGAGAATTCTTCGACGACAGCGAGTTGCGTCTGCTCAATGAGATTGCTGGTGACATTTCCTTCGCGCTGGAGCATATCGGACAGGAAGAGCGACTCCATCACCTGGCATACCATGATCCGCTAACCGGGCTCGCCAACCGGGTGCTTCTTTATGATCGCCTCGAACAGGCCCTCCGCAACGCGAGACAGACAGGCAGCAGCGTCGCCCTGTTGTACGGTGACATCAAGGGATTTCGAGAGATCAACGAAACCTGGAGTCGTCAGACCGGCGATGCCGTCCTGCGCGAACTTGCGCGGCGACTACGTCAGTTATCGCCTGAACCGGACAACATCGCGCGCGTAGGCGCAGACTATTACGCGGGTATTATCTCCAGCTTCAAGGCCGTATCGGACCTGGCCCATCTTATTGAGCGTTCGGTGAGCGGGCCCCTGAATGAGCCATATGCGATTGGTGACAGGCAAATACACGTCAGCACCCGCGCGGGTATCGCGATATTCCCAACAGATGCGGAGGATGCGGAGACGCTGTTCCGGAACGCGGAAGCGGCGCACCGTAATGCCAAAGCTAATCGGAAGCGTTATCAGTTCTACCAGCCAGAGATGAATGCCAAGGTCGCTGAGACTTTGATGCTTGAAGGCAAGCTAGGCTCAGCACTTCAGAAGCAGGAGTTTCTCGTTTACTACCAGCCCAAGGTCAACTGCGAGGACGGATCGCTGGTGGGCCTCGAAGCACTGCTCCGCTGGAAAGACCCAGAGCTAGGCTTGGTGTTGCCTGGAAGCTTCATTCCCATATTGGAGGAGACGGGACTAATCGTTGAAGTTGGTGACTGGATCATTCGGCAGGTGCTTGCGGATCATCACGACTGGCAAGCAGCTGGAATACTGGCGCCCCGAATCTCGGTCAATGTATCCTCCGTGCAGTTGCAGCAGAGTGATTTTATCCCCAGGACGCGACAGCTACTGAACGCCGAGGGGCGGATTGTAGATCTGGAGATCACGGAAAGCGTCCTAATGCACAATATAGATGAGACTATCCAGAAGCTGCGCAGTTTGAAGGCCCTCGGTATCGGACTAGCAATCGATGACTTCGGCACCGGCTATTCATCGTTGAGCTATCTGGCCAGGCTTCCTGTAAGCACCGTGAAGATCGATCGCACATTCGTCAGAGACATGACGACCAATGCGCACAGCATGGCCATCGTCTCCGCTATACTTTCGCTCGCGCGAGCGTTGAAGCTGAAGGTGGTCGCGGAAGGAGTAGAGACCGAAGAGCAGGCACGCTTTCTCACCCTGCTGGGTTGCGATGAGCTTCAGGGCTACCTGTATGGCAAGCCGGTCCCCGCAGCGGAAACGGCTCAGCTTATATCCGCCAGACAGAGCCGCCTGGCAGTCGCCTGAAACTCACGATCGACAACGCCGAACCGGGGAAGGCGAGGTCCCTATCGGGCATTGATTGGGGCGCCACCCGCTGGAATGCCTTGCAGCGGGAGCACCGCGGCAGGAGGGAGCGCGTTCAGGTCAAGACGCCACGTACTTAGGCAGGTGGCCCGCAAGATAGTCTACGAAGATCCGGATCGCAGGCAGGAGTCCTCGGCGATGCGGCAACAAGGCGCTGAAAGTGGATTCGTCAGCGATCCAACCCGGCAGAACCCGCGTCAGTTCCCCACTACGCAGCTCATTTTTACAAATGTATGCCGGCAGAGCGGCGATCCCCATTCCCTCGGCCGCCGCCCGCTTGAGAGTGGACATGTCGTTACTGAGGAGTCGAGGGGTCAATGGCAGAATGACCTCGCTTTGACTCACCTGCGTGCCGGACCGCATCCGCAGCCGCCACGCGGGCGCGATGTTAGCCCGCCACACCGCAAGGCTGGGGTATTGCTCGAGGTCTTGAGGCGCGTGGGGACGTTTCTTCTTTAGAACTTCTGGTCCCGCAACGAGAATCCACGGGGCAGTTGCCAAGGTGCGGCGTACGAGTGTGGAGTCCGGAAGTGCACCCGAGTGCGCGCGAATGGCGACGTCGATATTTTCGGCCAGCAGATCGACCTGTCGGCTGGTCACTTGCTCTACCAGGTTGATCCTGGGGAAGTCCCGCATGAAGCCCATGAGGATCTCCCGCAGTGCGAATTGAGCGGTGCCGATCGCTGCGGTAAAGCGGATGACTCCGGATGGTACTTTGACTCGCTGGCGCACAAGAGCCTCCGCCTCTTCAGCCGCTCTCACCATACTCAGGGCATGTTTATAGAACTCCTGTCCCGCTTGCGTTGCGGCGAAATGTCGTGACGTGCGATTGAGCAGGCGGACGCCGAGCTCTGATTCCAGCTGTTGCATGCGGTAACTCAGGGTGGACTTCGGCATATCGAGAGCCCGGCCCGCCGCCGTGAAGCCCCCACGCTCGACCACCTGCACAAAATAGAAGAAGTCATTCAGGTTGAGCATAAAGTCCCGCCCAGCATAAACCCTGTGGCCGTCTGGATGTGTTCAACCTATTGGACGAATCGTTCGCAATTTGCAGTCTTCTGCCACACGGGTCAAGCCCGCTAGTGTTCTGGCCGCATCACCTCATCGCGATTCCAAGGAGTAAACGATGAACGCAAAAAATACCCCGTACGTGCCTCTGACTTCGGACAATGCAGCGCTCGTGTTGGTGGATCATCAGTTAGGACTGCTGACGGGCGTTCGTGACATGCCGCTGGCCGAGCTCAAGAACAACGTTGTGTCGCTCGCCAAGGCCATGCGCGTCCTGAAGGTACCCACCGTCGTCACTACGACCGCACGCGACAGCATGTGGGGACCCACCTTCCCGGAGCTCGTTGAGGTACTGCATGGCATTAACATCATTAACCGTAATTCGGTAAATGCCTGGGACGATCCTAAGGTTGCTGCGGCTATCGAAGCGACTGGCCGAAGTAAGCTTATTTTCGCCGGCTTGTCGCTGGAAGTCTGCGCAGCGTTCCCAGCGATCACCGCAATCGGTAAGGGCTATGACGCGTACGTTCCGGTAGATGCCTGCGGTACTTTCAGCCAGACCAAGCGAGAAGCGGGGCTGCTTCGAATGCAACAAGCCGGAGTGACCCTGTCCGACTACCAGACGTTGGTCATGGAAGTTCTCAAGGACAACGGGCGGCCTGAGGCGGGCCCGGTGTATGAGGCGCTCGCGATTCCATTCGCAGTGCTGGTGGGACAGATCGCTAAGTCCTACCGCAGCTAGTCAGTAGGCCAATGGTCCGCTCACGGTTGAAGTCGAGCGCGATCGAGCCACCGCATTGTCCTATTGGTGGGTGGCCGACTACGCCGGTGAACATCTGAACGTTTTCGCCAAGGCTAATGGCCACGATGTTTTTCACCAGTGCTCGCGACAAGTTCCGACTCGATGCCACGGAGCTGCGACAGGTCGCGTCACTCCATCTGCCGGTGCCGGTATTGTTTTGATACGGTTCAAGGGGCCACTGGAGATGCGGAAGTGCTTGAATGCTAAATAGCTATTTCTGTTTTACGTGGATGTCCTTGGACGGCACTGGACATCGTTGGAAGTAGATGGTGGAGCGGAAGGGGATCGAACCCTCGACCTTCGCATTGCGAACGCGACGCTCTCCCAGCTGAGCTACCGCCCCACGCTCGGTCATTCTAGCATCAGGAGCACCCGCTCGGTGCCATGACAATTGCTGCAGTCGCCGCTGCCGACGCGGTATATTCCCACGGTGAGATTTATCAGCTTTCGCCGCGGTGATGACGTCGGTGCAGGACTGCTGCTCGCCGATGAGGTATTGCACTTGCGGGTCGCAGCCGAGCTCGTCAAGGAGCGGTCCGACCTGAGCTCGGTATTGCAGATCATCCGCGGTGGAAGCGCTGCGCTGGGAGCTTGTCGGCGGCTCGCCGCCGACGCCCATAAGCTCGGGCAAGCACGAGTGCCGCTGACTCAGGTGCAGCTGCTGGCGCCCATTCCTCGGCCGGCGCGCAATGCCTTCTGCGTCG
>JASHTF010000313.1 GCA_030040715.1 Gammaproteobacteria bacterium
GTCGCGCTCGAGCTCGGCCGAGCCCACCGTCAGCTTGCGATTGCCCAGCGCCAGCAGACCGTCCTCGCGAAACCCCGGCTCGACCTTGTTCTGATCCACACGGATGCTGGTCCCGAAAATGTCGTGAATCGCATGCTGATACTGCTCCGGCGTCAGCCTCACCAGCGTCATCTCAGCCTGCGCCGGCGACCACGGCACACCGGCGCACAGGCCCAGACCCGCGACCCACGCCGCCGTCGCCCTCCGCAGACCTCTACCTGGAGCCCGATGCATCATTCACGACCCTCAGCGCGCCGGGTTGCCCTCGTAGGCGCGACCGAGCACTTTCCCGGCCTGGTCAGTGGTGAACACCGGTACCGCCTCGAGGTAATAACTGGCCGAGATGGCCGTGTTCTGCCCGCTCGCATCGGGCACGCCGTCCGCCAGGCGCTTGAGCGCATAGTAGACGCCGGGCAGATCCACCTCGCTGTCCTCTTGGCCGCGGATCGCCAGGTAGTGGAAGTAGTCGAGCCACGGCTGATAGCCGCCGATAAATCCGCGCAGCGCCCCGTCGGGCTTCAGGGTCAGCCGCAGGTGTGTGTCGGTGAAGCGCAGCAGCGCGTAGAACTGCGACTCACCCTGCATGAAGAAATTGCCTGGCTCGATCGTCAGCACCTGATCTTTGATGTGCCCCTTGAAGACGGTGTGCGAGCGCGGATCCGGGTCGATGGTGTACGAGGAGCCGCTGAGCACTCCGCCGTGCCGATCGCGCATCAGCACGTCCAGCGAGCGATCGAAGGTCACCGTGACATCGCCGTCCTTGCTGAGATCATCGCCGGAGATCGACAGCAGCCAGGCAGGCATCGAATCCTCGGCGGTATCCCAGGTGATCCCTTCGTTATAGGGAATGCCGGGCAGCCGATACTCGTAGGCCGTGAAGCAGCCGAGTACGCGCCACATCTGATCCTGAATCAGCTCGTGGGTCTCGGGGTCCTCGAAGGAGTAAGGCGTCGCTTGGCCGCTGAGGTTGAAGCCGTAGGCATAGTGCCCGGAGCCCGCGCCTTGCACGGTCTCGATGTGATCGTCGGGAACCGAAGTCGGGAAATCGCCGATATCGACCCGCTGTCCATAGAGCTGCCCGCGCCGGTCAAAATCGAATCGCTGCGCACGCTCGGGGGCGCTGCCACCCTGAGCGCTGCCCCCCTGAGCGCTGCTACCCGTCTTGACGCCGGCGTTGCCGGCGGTGCCGTTGTCGTCAGCGGCGGCAAAAATGCCGCCACTCGTCAGGACTTTGTCCGCCTGATCCTTGGTGAGCCCCTGCGCCATCAGGATGCGCTCGTGAATCTCGGTCGTGGAGCCGTTGCCGCCACTGGGGCAATTGCCCTTGTCCGAGTAGGTGGCGGTGTGAATCAACGAGATCGCGTAGCCGCGCGTCTCGGCGGCGGCGCTCGTGCTGAAGGCGCTCGCGCCCAGCCACAACGCCCACGCCACACAGCCGACGGTACGTCGCAGGCACGCAACTCTGCGGCCCGGCGCTGCGCTCGCAGTTAACACCTGGTCCTCCATAGCCCTCGACCGACGCCGCGGGACAGAAAAGTATACCTGTGCAGCCGATCGCGGACGAGATTGGCTCCGCAGTGCGCGCGCTTGCGCCCGAGCTCAAATTCGACCCCGGTCGCCGCGCGAATCCGGTCGATTGTGTGTGTAAAATCGCCCGCGCCTCCGTCCTCCAGATAGCCAGACCCCGCCGTCGCCGGCCAGCAAACCTAGACAATCAACGTATAAGAGGATGTCGATCGATGCGATCAGCGAATCAGCCCGGGACTGTTGCGCTCGGTTCCTCGCCTCAGCGGCTCGCGCTGCCGTGCCAAGGATAGGAATCGCGTTACTGCTGCTGGGGGGCGGCGCAGTGATGGCGCTCGCGCTGCTGCCGGCCGGAAGTCAGGCAGCAGAGACGTCGCCCCCGGCCACTGCATCACCCCCGGCGCCTGCGATTGCGGCAGCGCCGAGCCCCGCCGACCAGGAGCTCGAGCGCGGTCGATATCTCGCGGCCGCCGGCAATTGCGTCAGTTGCCACACCCGGCCGGGCGGTGCACCGTTTGCGGGTGGACTGTCGTTCAGCACCCCGTTCGGGCTGATCTATTCCTCCAACATCACCCCCGATCCGACCACCGGGATCGGACCGTGGACCGCCGTCGACCTGCGCCGCGCGATGCACGAGGGCATCGGCCGCGGCGGCTACCGACTGTTCCCCGCCTTCCCGTACACCTCGTTCACGAAGGTCACCGACGAGGACGTGGACGCGATCTACGCGTATCTGCGCTCCGTTCCCGCCGTGCGCTACACCCCGCCCTCGAACAGTCTGCCGTTTCGCCTGCGCTTCGGTATGGCGGTGTGGGATGCACTGTTCTTCAGGTCCGGGCGCTTCCAGCCCGATGGCAAGCAATCGGCCGAGTGGAACCGCGGCGCATATCTGGTCAATGGGCTCGGTCACTGCGACGCCTGCCACACACCGCGCAACCGGTTCATGGCGGAGAACGCCAGCGAGGCCTACGCCGGCGGCAGTTTCTCCGACCGCGTCACCGGTGACACCATCCGCGCCTGGTCGGCGGTAAATCTGACCGCGGCACATTCGGGGCTGGCGGACTGGAGCGTCGATAGCCTCGCGCGCTATCTGAAGAGCGGCTTCTCGCCGCGCGCGGGCAGCTTCGGACCGATGAACGAGGTGATCGTCAACAGCCTGATGAACCTGACCACCGCAGACGTGCACGCCATCGCCACCTACCTCAAGAGCCTTCCCGCGCGCGAGCGCAGCAGCGCGAGCGTACCGGCGCAATTAGTCGCAGCGGGCGCCGGCGTCTACAAGGACAGCTGCGAGGAGTGCCACCAGAGCTCCGGCCGCGGCAGCTTCTTCAACTCTCCGCCGCTCGAGGGCAGCGCCGTGGTCCAGGACAGCGATCCGGCCTCACTGATCAACATCATTTTGTACGGACCGTCACAACCGAAGCAGGTCTCTTACAACGGCTGGGAGACGATGAAGCCGTACAAGGATGTGCTGAGCGATGCAGACATCGCCGCGGTCAGCAATTACATCCGCGGCAGCTTCGACAACCGCGCCCCGCCGGTGACGGCGGCCGAGGTCGCCCGGCAGCGGTGACGACGCCGCAGCTGCCGCAATCGCGGCGCTGCGCGCTCACTCATTGCCTGGCATCGTCGGCGCTCTTCACGCCCCGCGGGCCGAGCTTATACGCTCGCCACTCCAGATCGATGATGTAGTCGTGCAGCGCTTCCGCCTGCTGCGCCGTTATCGCGGTCTTGATCCATGGCCAGCCCGGAGGGACGCTGAAATTCGGCATGCCCTGCTCCTGGTGCATCCCTCCTAACACGATCGCCATGAATTGGTCGTGCACGTCGCGCGGCATGTAGCGCAGATCGGGCACCTCGCCATTGAGCACCCACGCCCCGCTCCCGTCCGCTTGCGGCGAGTGGCACTTCTGACAGTAGAACTCGTTGTATACCCGTGCGCCCTCGGCGATCTGCTGCATGGTGCCGGGCTGCTCGGGTGGCTGCGGCACCGCCGGAATCTCGGGCATAATCGATGGCATCGCGGCGTTGCCGCCCAGCTTGAATGCCAGCAGGCGCGCCGGTCCGCGTTTCGTGTCCAGGGTCGATGTGTCGCTCGCTCGGCCGAACAAGCGATACCCGCCTCCCATGCCAATAGGCGTCAGCACGTACTGCTCGCCATTGACGACATACGTCACCGGTACCGATTGCATCGCAGAACCCGTCTTGACGGACCAGAGCTCTTTGCCGTTGTCTGCCGCATAGGCGGCAAACACGCCGCTCGCATCCCCGTGGAAGACGAGGTTACCGGCGGTGGTCAGAATGCCGCCGTTGATCTCGACCGGAAGAGTCACTATCCAGCGAGGTTGCTGCCGGATCGGATCGAACGCGACGATCTTGCCCTGAGCGACCGGATCGTACTCTGCATATTGACCGCTGCCCCCTTTGGCACTGCCCCCGAGCCCCGCGGCCTCACCGCGCTGAAACTGTAGCAGCTCTCCTCTGGAATCGTACGCCGAGATGTACACCAGTCCCGTCTGCGGGTTGTAGCCCATGGGAAACCAGCCGTGCCCATAGCCGGTGGAGGGAACCTGTGGACGGCCGGCGTCTTGATAGCCCTGCGACGACAGCGTGCTCAAATCAATCTGCTTCAAGGAAGGATAGGGCGTTCCGCCGATACCTCGCGGCGCCCGCACCTCCTTGCCGGTGCGAGCGTCGAGCGTATAGAAGACCCCGTTTCTCGGAACGGTCATGATCACGCGCCGCTGCTTGCCGCCGATGGCCAAGTTGGCCACGAGAATGTGGAAGTTCTCCGCGCCACTCGGGGGATAGGAAGTCTGGTAATGCCAGACGTACTGCCCCGTCGAGGCATTCACCGCGATGATGCTGTTGGCGAACAGCAGATTGCCGCTCGGTTTGATGTTGGAAAAGTCACCGGCCGCCTCGCCCGCACTCGAGGTCGAGACGTACAGCAGGTTCGTGACCGGATCGTAGGTCATCGCAGTCCACACGTCGCCACCGGCGAGCCGCCACGAATCGCCCTTCCACGTCTTGGCGATCTCCTGCACCGTTTTCGACTCGTAGGGCTTGGACGGATCGCCCGGCGCCGTCCAGAAGGTCCAGGCTTTCTTGCCGCTCTCTGCGTCCACCGCGACGACGCCCCCGCGCACGTCGTACTCCATGCCCGACCAGCCGGTGAACACTTTGCCATCGCCCACGCGCGGCCCTTCGGTGATTCCGGTTTGGTCGGCATCGCATACCGGGGTATCCCACACCTTGGTGCCGGTAGCCGCATCGATCGCCACCATGCGGCAGTCGCCGGTACCGACATACACCTTGCCGTGCCACACCGCGACCGCGCGATTCACACGTCCCTCAAAGGAGTTGCGCCATGGGCCGTTGATCCGGATGTGAGGATCGAACCGCCAGCGCAGTTGTCCCGTGACGCCATCAATTGCTTCCACCACGTCGAACGGGAGTCCGAGGTAGATCACGCCATCGACGACGATCGGTTCGGTCGCAAGACCCATGTGAGTGTCGATTGGGATCGCCCAGGCGAGGCCCAGACGCTCTATATTTTGGTCGTTAATGCTCTTCAGCGCACTGTAGTGTTGGGACTCAAAGTCGCCGCCATTCACCAGCCAGTCGTTGCGCGCCGGTGTCTCCGCAGCCACTCGCGCTGCAGTGACGTCGCCGGCCATCGGCGTCGGCGCGGCGCTGACCTGCAACTGCTGCGAGAGCAGCAACGCCGCTAACGCCAGCACCACACCGAGCGTGGCAAATCCCAGGTAACGTCGCGTCATTGGGTTGGTCTCAACTGCGGTTGAACCGCTGTGATGATACTCCCTCGACCTGCGCAGGCGAGTGGCGGTTGGGCAGCGCGATCGTGGCCTGAATACCCAGGGTCCGGTGCGCCGTGCGGTCGACCACGCGGGTTCCGTCACGGTGCTAGACTTATAAATCGCCCGACACGGCTCCGGGGGTTTAAAGCGATGCGCATCGCCAGGTCAATGGCTCGCGGCGCGGCGGCACTGCGGCTGATCGGCTTGCCCGCGCTGGCGCTCTGGATCTTGAGCTCGGCGGCTGGCGCCGAGACCCGCGGCTATGCCATCTCCATGGTACACACCGCGACCTACGCCGAGCAGGGCAACTGTCCGAACGGCGGCAATGGCTCGAGCACCGAGATCCACGAGAAGATCCTGATGGACGAGGGCTACAGCCGCGCGCAGGCCGTAAAGATGCTCACCGGCAACGAGCGCTTGCTCGACTTCGATACGCGCGGTCACCTGTATGGTCAACGGGTTGATGTGGGCGTGTTCCCGACCTCGGTGCCGGACGATCACATCGAGACCGTGCAGGGCGCAGGGCCCGGCCACTACATGTACGGCTTCAACCTCGCCGGCAAGGTGACGCCGGACTCCTTCGAGGACCCCGAGACGCATCAGATGGTGCAGAACC
Source organism: Gammaproteobacteria bacterium (assembly GCA_030040715.1). Taxonomy (GTDB): domain Bacteria; phylum Pseudomonadota; class Gammaproteobacteria; order Steroidobacterales; family Steroidobacteraceae; genus FEN-1191. Next base: position 6,001 of record JASHTF010000313.1, read on the forward strand.
AGATGTGGCGCGTGCTCGGGTGCTTCACCGCCTACCAGTACCAGTCGCCATCGATCCCTCCATACAACGAGGGCATCGCGTGGGACACGGCGATGGACTCCATGCCCGCCTGGCTGCTGTCGATCTCGGGCGCTGATCTGAGCGGCGATGGGGACGTCACGGTCACGTTTGACCGCTCGCTCGACATCCTCATCCGCGACCGCCGCGGTGGCGTGCTCACCGGCTCCTCGTACACGATCGATCCGGATCCGCGCAACCACAGCGCCTTCAAGGGGCACATCAAGGATCAGGTGCTGACCATCGAGCCGGGTAATTTCTTCATGCAGGGCGAATCGCAGTTCTATGCGCTGCTGAGACTCACGCAGACGCATCTGCGACTGAAGCTGAATGCGAACGGGAGCCTGAGCGGCATCATCGGTGGCTACCAGCCGTGGCTCGACTACTGGGAGTACGTGGCGATCCGCGGCGAGGAAGACAGCGAGGTCGACATTCCGGGCGTCTACTACGCACTCAAGCGCCTGGCCGATGGCGTACCGGACGCGAGCGGACACAACACCGCGATCTCGGCCGCCTACTATCTCGAGGCCGTGCCCGCCTACGTGCTCAACCGATTCGGAAAAGTCGTGGGCGGAGCCTACGTGAACGGTAGGCCGCTGAATGGTGTCGTGGCCGGTGAGGTGACGGCTCGATGAGCGCTCTGCCTGGCCGCAGGGCTGCAGCTACGCGGCTGATCGCGGCCGTGGCAGCGCTCGGTGTATGCGCCGGCCTCGCCTGGTCGAGCGCCCGTGCCGACACGGCTACCCGCGCCGAGACCAGCCTCGTGCGTCTAACACCGGAGCAATACGAGCGCAGCATCCACGATATCTTTGGCGCCGACATCCGTATCCCGGCGAATAAAGTCGATCCCGGGTCGCGCAATGACGGCCTGCTCGCGATCGGCGATCGCAAGCTCACGCTGAGCGCCGCGGCGTTGGAGCGCGACGACGTCGTGGCGCAGGCGATCGCCGCGCAGGTGGCAGATCCGCGGCGGCGCGCGACGCTGCTCGGCTGCCAGCCGAGGTCCGAACAGGCAGCCGATGATGCCTGCGCACGCGGGTTCGTCGCGCGCGTGGGATTGCCGCTGTTCCGCCGCCCCCTGAGCACCGAGGAAATCCAGGCCTACGTGACGACCCAGCATCAGGCGGCTGAGCAACTGCACAGCTTCAGCGCCGGAATCGCCGCCGCGGTAGCGCAGATGCTGGTCGCGCCGGATTTTCTATTCCGCGTCGAGCGCGGCGCTGCGGATGCAGCCCAGCCCGGCACGCTGCAGCTCGACGGCTACTCGCGCGCCGCGCGCCTGAGTTTCTTCCTGTGGAACACCACGCCCGACAGCGAGCTGCTGCAGGCGGCACGGTCCGGCAAGCTGATGACGGACGCGGGGCTGCAGCACGAGGTCGATCGGCTGCTCGACTCACCGCGCCTCGAGAGTGGACTACGCGCGTTCTTTACCGACATGCTCGCCTTCAGCGGGCTCGACGAGGACCCGGGCTTCGATACGCTCGCGATCGATGCCGGCTTCTATCCCAACTTCACGCTGAGCGCACAGAATGAGGCGCAGGAGCAGACGCTGCGCACCATCGCTGATCTCCTGCTGCACAAGAACGGCGACTATCGCGACCTGTTCACGACCCGCGACACGTTCCTCACGCCCGCGCTCGCGGCGCTGTATGGGGTGCCGCTGGCGCGCTCACAGGAGCTCGGCGGCGCGGTGCCGTGGGTTCCCTATCATTTCTCCGACGGCGAGCCTTATATCGGCATCCTCACCGAGGTGAGCTTCCTGTCGCTGCATTCGCACGAGGGGCGCACCTCGCCGACCCGCCGTGGCAAGGCGCTGCGCGAGATCTTCCTGTGCCAGAAGGTGCCGCCGCCGCCGGGAAATGTGGATTTCAGCCTGGTGCAGAACACCAGTGATCCGCGTTACAAGACCGTGCGCCAGCGTCTGACCGCGCATCGTAATGAGCCGATGTGCGCCGGCTGCCACAAGATCATGGATCCGATCGGACTGTCGTTCGAGAACTTCGATACCGCCGGTGAGTTCCGCACCACCGAGAACGGGGCGCCGATCGACGCCAGCGGCGAGCTCGGAGGCAAGAGCTTCGACGGCGTCCAGCAGCTCGCGCAGCTCATCCGCGACGATCCAGCGACGACTTCCTGTCTGCTCGATCGCGCCTACTCGTACGGCACGGAGCGCAAACCGACGGCGCAGGAGCAGACTTGGCTGGTTCGCCTGCAAGCCGAACTGACCAGGGATGGTGTCCGATGGCGCGACCTGATGCGTCGCATCACCCTCAACCCTGACTTCTACACCATTCCGATGAGTGCAGCGCCCCTGTCGGCTGCAGCCGCACACTGATCGCTTGCGTGTTGCCGCTGCCGCCATGAGGTCTGGAGAGCAGAAATGAGTGCGATCAAGAGACTCAGTCGGCGTCAGATCATGCGTGGGATGCTCGGTAGTACGGCGGTCACCGTCGCGCTGCCGCTGCTCGAATGCGTACTCAATGACAGCGGCACCGCCTATGCGGCCAGCGGTCGTGCGCTGCCGCCGTGCTTCGGCACCTGGTTCTTTGCGCTCGGTCTCACGCCGAAGCTGTGGGTACCGAAGCAGACCGGTAATCCCTACACGCTGCCGGACCACATCAAGGTGCTCGAGCCGATCCAGTCCAAGATCAATCTCTACAGCGGCATGCAGGTATTTCTCGACGGCAAGGCCAACCAGAACCACTACTCCGGCGCACAGTGCCACATGACCGGCATCGTCACGCGCACCGGCAGCGAGTACGACACCAGCCTCGATACCGTGATCGGCAATCAGATCGGCACACACACGCGCTTTCGCTCGCTCGAGGTCGACTGTGCCGGCGACCGCAGAGCGACCTGGAGCGCACGCAGCTCCAATGGCATGAATCCGTCCGAGATCTCGCCGCTCGCGCTGTACACGCGCATCTTCGGACCCGAGTTCAAGGATCCGAACGCGGCGCACTTCGAGCCCGACCCCAAGGTGATGGTCCATCACAGCGTGCTATCGGCCGTGTCCGAGCAGCGGCGCGGCCTGCTGCGCGACGTGTCGGCCACGGACCGCGCACGGCTGGATGAATACTTCACTTCGCTGCGCGAGCTCGAGCAGCAGCTCGCGGTCGAGCTCGAGAAGCCGGCCCCGCTCCCGGCCTGCACGATTCCCGCGCGCATCGCAGCCGCCGACGACAGCGGTGCACTGGTCGATCAGGTCGGCCTGCGCAATCGTCAATTCGGCCAGCTGATCGCGCACGCGCTCGCGTGCGGGCAGACCCAGCTCTTCAACGTCACCTTGAGTCCGCCGTTCAATCCGCTGCGCAAGTCCGGCGAGACCAGCGGCTACCACCAGATGACCCACGAGGAGCCGATCGACCCCACGCTCGGCTATCAGATCAAATGCAAGTGGTACGCCGAGCAGCAGATGGCGATGCTGCGCGACTTCGTGCAGATCCTCGACTCGATCCGCGAGGGCGACGGTACCTTGCTCGATCGCAGCATCGTCTACGTGTTCACCGATCACGGCGAGGCGCGGCTGCATTCGATGAAGAACTACATGATCTTCACGGCCGGCACGGGGGCAGGCCGGATGAAAACCGGCTATCACCTCGCCGCCGAGGGCGATGCCGTGACGCGAGTCCCGCTCACGATCCTGCAGGCTTTCGCGATCCCCGCCAGCGGCAGCTACGGGAGCGAGAGCAATCACGTCACCAAACCGTTCGGCGAGGTGCTGGTCTGATGCACGCATGGGCGGCAACCGCAGTGCGGGCAGTCGCGGCGCTGGTGGCGACCGTATTTACGCCGGCACTCGCTGCACCCGCTGCACTCGCCGCACCCGCTGCACCCGCTGCGCCTTCGAAGGTAGCGCCCACCACTCCACCGGGCATCACGCTGGTCGAGGTGGTGCGCGACGAGGGCGGCGGCCAACCGGTGTTGCTCTGGTATCGACCGGGCGATTCGGACGGTCGCTCGCTGTTGGTGTTTGATCGGGACCGACCGGGAGTGGCGACCTGTAGCGCCGCCTGTGCGCGCGAGTTTGTCCCGCTCGCGGTAGCGCACGGCGCCAGGGCGGTCGGTGACTGGACGGTGGTGCGCCGCGCCGACGGCACGCGTCAGTGGGCGTATCAGTCGCGGCCCCTCTATACGTGGGCGCAGGAACAGGTGCCGGGTGAGGTTGCGACCAACGTCGGCCTGTCCGAGGACGGGGCGACCATACCGGACGTCTCACCCAACCTCAGCGGCGGTGGCCAGAAAGAAAAGCCGCTGCTGCCACCGACGGGCTGGCACGTGGCTCGCTTCAACCCGAGCGCTGCGGTTGCGCTGCCCGACGGCATACGGGTGGCCGTGCTGCCGTCGGCGCTGGCGGTGGCGTTGACCGACGCCAACGGCATGACGCTGTACGCCTTCGACGGCGACGCGCGGCACGACGGACAGACCTGCACGGCGCGCGCCTGCGAGCTGCGCTGGCTGCCGCTCGCCGCAGCGACGATCGCGCTGCCGGTGGGTGAATTCTCCATCGTCACGCGCACCGATGGCTCGAGACAGTGGGCCTACCGGGGTCGTGCACTCTATACCTACGCGGGCGATCAGCTGCCGGGCGATGTGCATGGCGCGGGCGCCGATCAACACTGGGAGGTGGCCGCGCTCACGCGTGACTTCCGGCCGCAGGGCGTGGCGGTCACGAGTCTCGACGGCTACGGCGATGTGATCTCGGTGCGCGGCATGACGCTCTATGGCGGCTATCCGTTCGAGCATCGCATCGGCGGGCGCAACCAGCGCGATGACTTCACCCACAACTCCTATAGGAAAGGCAAGGAGCTCGGACCCAACGCCTGTGCCGAGGCGCACTGTCTCGAGCTCTGGCGCCCCTTCCTCGCCCCTGCCGACGCGGAGCCCAACGGCTGGTGGGAACCGATCGCGCGCCCGGACGGCAGTAAGCAGTGGGCCTACAAGGGGTACGCCCTATATACCTACGCAGGCGACAAGGCCCCCGGCGATCACAGCGGCCAGGCCGTGTACGACTTCGTGCACCCCGACGGCGACTACCCGAACTTCCAGCGCCTGATGTTGTTCGTGAACATGACCCACGTGAAGGCGGGCGCCGGAGTGTATTGGAATATCACCAAGCCCTGAGAAGACGTGAGCTACTGCGCCTTGGCCGCGGCTTTCTTCATGCCGGATGACTTTTCGAATACCCGAAATCCCGTCAGCGACCCGTCGGCCTTGCAGAGCGTGTCGTAGAGCGTCTTGCCATCGGGCGACACCACCCGGAAGAAGCGCGCGACCAGCGTGCTCGCCCCGCTGGCATCATGGGTGTAGATCTTGGCCTCCTCGGTGCGTGGAAATAGATCGGTCAGCGCTATATAGGTGACCGACCCGTCCTCGTGCTTCTCGGGGTACTCCTTGCCATCCACCTTCGCCTGGTACTCGCCCAACTGCTTCTTGCCGTTATCGGTGATGTGATTGGCGTACTCCTCGGTGTCACCATTGATCTTGACGATGACGTCTTCGTATGTGGGCAGCGGACCGGTGGACTTGGAGTGGCTCAATATCCAGGTGCCGGCAAACTCCTTCATCTGCGCGTAGCTCGGAGCCGCGAGCGCACTGCCGAGTGCGCAGAGCGCCAGACCGGTGAGAACGGATCGCAGCTTCATACATCCCCCTTGGCGTAAATCAATTGCCAGCCTGACGGTTGCGGTCAGCTTCTGATGTTACAGCTTATAGCGGAAGCCGAGTCGCCACACTCGACCGTAGCCATCGTAGAGGTAATCCTGGAACGGCGATTCATACAGCGTCACCCACGAGAAGCTGCTGGCGGGAACGACCGGCGCCAGGCGGTCGAAGGTGTTGTCGACCGCGCCATACAGCTGCACGCCGTTGTCGAAACGATAGGACAGCCGCAGATCCACATAGGTCTGGAACGGAATGTCGTTATTGTCGACCTGTACGCCCGAGGTCCAGTTGGACACCAGGTGCGCTGCACCGATCATGCGCGCTTGCACCGTGCTCAGCCAACCGCCCTGGCTATAGCTGACCGCCACGGTACCCCTGAATTTGGGAACGCCCTGCGGGATACAGGCGGGATAGGAGGACTGGTCATAGGAAACACCGTTCTCGGGGTCACAGGTCGAGCCGACCGATTCGTAGTCCAACGACGACACGTAGTTCTCGTTGGTGTTGAAGTCCAACGCACCGGTCATGAACGGCATGCGGTAGTCGGCCAGGAAGTCGATACCGGTTTCGGTCTCCCAGTCCGAGTTGATCGCCTGCGAGATCACTCCATAGAGCTTCTCGGTGAGCGGGCAAGTGATTCCTCGACAGCCGTTCAGGGATGAGCCATAGATGAAGTCATTGCAATAGGCAGTTTGACCCTCCAAGCACAGTTCCGAGAGCTCGCTCGGTGGCAAACCCTCGTCGATCACATTGGCGATGCGGATATAGTACCAGTCGATCGAGGCGATGAACCCCTGGAACGGAGTGAGCACAAACCCGGCCGTTCGGGTCTCTGCATTCTCCGGTTTGACGTTGATGTTGCCCTCGCTCACCACGAAGGACGGCACCGATGCGAGCACCCCGGGGCGCGGATCGAAGTTGTCCTGGCCGATCGGCTGTGGCTGGCCGAACAGCTCGTACATATCGCCCGCGCGGATATCACGCGAATAGGAGGCGCGGAAGCGCACAGCGTCGGTGAGTTGGCTCAGCACGCCGAACTTGTAAGTCTGTACGAACCCGCTGGTGCTGTAGTCGATCGCGCGGTAGGCGGCATCCGCGCTGAGGTCCTTGACCCACTGGTCCTTCAGCAGTGGCGCGTTGAGCTCAAGCGAGCCCTCCTTGACGTCGTAGCTGCCCAGGAAGTTGGCGTAATTACCATACGGGAAGTTCACATCGCTGCAGTTGACGCCGCAATTGACTTGAATACCAGACTCGTTGCGGTACACGAGGCCCGCGGCCAAGGCGACCGGGCCGGCGGGGGCCCCAAAGGGCAGCTTGCCCTGCACCGTCGCCGCGCCGACGTTCTGGGCCAGATTGGTGTGGTCGGCATCGCCGCCCGCGCGCGCCACCGCATTGAGGTAGGCGATCGCCTGGGGCGAGGCCACGCCGGGGCCGCTGCCGAAGATGTTTAGCGGGGCGCAGTTGGTGGTCTCACCGGCAGCTCCCTTCGGCAGCAGATTGGAGGCGCAGGTGATCGTGCCTGCAGTCAAACCGAGCGGGTTGGGAAACGCAGCTTGAGTATAGGTGGTATTGCAGGGCACCCCTAAAGAGCCGCCGGGGCAGGCAATCGTGGCGCCATAGTTACCGACCGTGACGGCGTTCTCTGCCGCATACAACGCCGCATTGGTGTTGTTGTTGAGTCCGGTCTCGAATTGATGCGTCTCGCTGCGCTCGTAATACGCGTTCCAGGTCCAGTTAGGGCTGCCGAAGTCGCCGTCCAGACCCACGACGCCGCGCATCAGGCGGCGGCTCTCGAACAGCACGATCATGCCGACCGAGTTCTCCTGGGCCTGAAGGCTCGGATAGGCACCGGTGAAGGGATTGGTATTGGTCGTGCCCATCGTCAGCGAGTTGAGTCCCGACGCCGCCATCTGCGTCTGTATCGAGGCCGGAATGTAGGGGTTGCCGGAGTAGATGTACGCCGGATAGGTCGCGCCGTACTGAATATCGGTGTAGCTATTCTCGTAGAAGCTGGTGTAGCCGAAATTGAACTGTCCCGTGGCTTCGACATGATCGTTGAGCTTGAAGCTCCCGAGCAGGAACGCGGTTTGGGTGGTTTGAGGCACACCCTGGACTTCTCCATAGCCCT